>NZ_CP051206.1:3332500-3697500 GCF_012516395.1 Dolichospermum flos-aquae CCAP 1403/13F | reverse complement strand
AGAACAGTAAGTGACTATTGACACTTTGTCCATCGACTACGCCCTTCGGCCTCGCCTTAGGTCCCGACTAACCCAGAGTGGACGAACCTGGCTCTGGAACCCTTAGGGTTTCGGGGTGTATGATTCTCACATACATTTGCGCTACTCAAGCCGACATTCTCACTTCCGTTTCGTCCACAGCTGCTCGCCGCTACTGCTTCAACCTACGACGGAACGCTCCCCTACCGATTAATAATTTAATATCAATCCCACAGCTTCGGTACATCGCTTAGCCCCGTTCATTTTCGGCGCAAGATCGCTTGACTAGTGAGCTATTACGCACTCTTTCAAGGGTGGCTGCTTCTAGGCAAACCTCCTAGTTGTCTAGGCAATCTCACCTCCTTTATCACTTAGCGATGATTTGGGGACCTTAGCTGGTGGTCTGGGCTGTTTCCCTCTTGACAATGAAGCTTATCCCCCACTGTCTCACTGGCAATGTCTTCTTCTGGGTATTCTGAGTTTGTCTCGATTTGGTACCGGTCTCCCAGCCCGCACCGAAACAGTGCTTTACCCCCCAAATTTAATCATTACCGCTGCGCCTCAACACATTTCGGGGAGAACCAGCTAGCTCCTGGTTCGATTGGTATTTCACCCCTAACCACACCTCATCCGCTGATTTTTCAACATCAGTCGGTTCGGACCTCCACTTGGTGTTACCCAAGCTTCATCCTGGACATGGTTAGATCACCAGGGTTCGGGTCTATAAACACTGATTTAACGCCCTATTCAGACTCGGTTTCCCTTTGGCTCCAGCATTCTCGCTTTAACCTACCAGTGCCTATAAGTCGCCGGCTCATTCTTCAACAGGCACGCGGTCATCCGTTAAATCGGACTCCCACTGCTTGTAAGCTTATGGTTTCATGTTCTATTTCACTCCCCTTCCGGGGTTCTTTTCACCTTTCCCTCGCGGTACTTGTTCACTATCGGTCACACAGTAGTATTTAGCCTTACGAGGTGGTCCTCGCTGATTCACATGGAATTCCTCGTGCTCCATGCTACTCGGGATTCAGCTACTATCCTTTGACTTTCAACTACGGGACTTTCACCCCCTCTGGTACAGTATTTAGCTGTTTCGTCTAATCTCTAGATTCGATATTGCTGTCCCACGACCCCAGAAGATAAATCCTCTGGTTTAGGCTCTTCCCCTTTCGCTCACCACTACTGAGGGAATCTCTAGTTTGATTTCTCTTCCTCCAGCTACTAAGATGTTTCAGTTCGCTGGGTTGGCTCTTTCCTGTCTATATATTCAACAGGTAGTACATAGGGTTGCCCCATTCGGATATTTCCGGCTCATAGTTTGCTTCCAACTCCCCGGAACATTTCGTCGGTAACCACGTCCTTCTTCGCCTCTGTGTGCCTAGGTATCCACCATTAGCCCTTATTAGCTTGACCACATTTCTTTTTGTCTGCTTTGATGAAACATTCTCATGTTTCACGTCTGCGCTGCTAATTCTCGTTCTCTTATGCAGTTTTCAAGGTTCTGGCTGGAATTTAACCCAGCATTCTAACTTAATTTGTTAGGTGCTGACTTTGATTCAGTTATGATCTCAGATTCAGTTTTTGACCTAAGCCAAAATAATACTTTGAAAGATTTATCCCAATCTCGACCGACCTAGGTTAGACCAATTTAGGCTCTATTAGCAATTTTCATTGCTTTCAAGTTCTAAATGGATTAGGTCTCCCTAAAAGGAGGTGATCCAGCCACACCTTCCGGTACGGCTACCTTGTTACGACTTCACCCCAGTCATCAGTCCTACCTTAGGCATCCCCCTCCAAAAGGTTGGGGTAACGACTTCGGGCGTGACCAACTTCCATGGTGTGACGGGCGGTGTGTACAAGGCCCGGGAACGAATTCACTGCAGTATGCTGACCTGCAATTACTAGCGATTCCTCCTTCACGAAGGCGAGTTGCAGCCTTCGATCTGAACTGAGCTCCGGTTTATGAGATTCGCATCACATCGCTGTGTAGCTGCCCTTTGTCCGGAGCATTGTAGTACGTGTGTAGCCCAAGACGTAAGGGGCATGCTGACTTGACGTCATCCCCACCTTCCTCCGGTTTGTCACCGGCAGTCTCTCTAGAGTGCCCAACTTAATGCTGGCAACTAAAAACGAGGGTTGCGCTCGTTGCGGGACTTAACCCAACATCTCACGACACGAGCTGACGACAGCCATGCACCACCTGTGTTCACGCTCCCTAAGGCACTTCCATCTTTCAACGGAATTCGTGACATGTCAAGTCTTGGTAAGGTTCTTCGCGTTGCATCGAATTAAACCACATACTCCACCGCTTGTGCGGGCCCCCGTCAATTCCTTTGAGTTTCACAGTTGCCTGCGTACTCCCCAGGCGGGATACTTAACGCGTTAGCTACGGCACAGCTCGGGTCGATACGAGCTACGCCTAGTATCCATCGTTTACGGCTAGGACTACTGGGGTATCTAATCCCATTCGCTCCCCTAGCTTTCGTCCCTCAGTGTCAGTTTTGGCCTAGCAGAGCGCCTTCGCCACCGGTGTTCTTCCTGATATCTACGCATTTCACCGCTACACCAGGAATTCCCTCTGCCCCGACCATACTCTAGCTTTGTAGTTTCCACTGCTTTGATCTGGTTGAGCCAGACTCTTTAACAGCAGACAAACAATGCCACCTGCGGACCCTTTACGCCCAATCATTCCGGATAACGCTTGCATCCTCCGTATTACCGCGGCTGCTGGCACGGAGTTAGCCGATGCTTATTCCTCAGGTACCGTCATTTTTTTCTTCCCTGAGAAAAGAGGTTTACAACCCAAGAGCCTTCCTCCCTCACGCGGTATTGCTCCGTCAGGCTTTCGCCCATTGCGGAAAATTCCCCACTGCTGCCTCCCGTAGGAGTCTGGGCCGTGTCTCAGTCCCAGTGTGGCTGATCATCCTCTCAGACCAGCTACTGATCGTCGCCTTGGTGCGCCTTTACCACACCAACTAGCTAATCAGACGCAAGCTCTTCTTCAGGCAGCAAGCCTTTCACCTCTCGGCACATTCGGTATTAGCCACCGTTTCCAGTGGTTGTCCCCAACCTGAAGGTAGATTCTTACGCGTTACTCACCCGTCCGCCACTATCTCCGAAGAGACCGTTCGACTTGCATGTGTTAAGCATACCGCCAGCGTTCATCCTGAGCCAGGATCAAACTCTCCATTTTGTTTCTTTCGAGTTTGTCGGCTCCGAAATTAGTTAAAATCTCGAATCCTCTTTAAATTATCTTCACGACGAGGATTGGTTTAATCTATTCTTTCAAAGTATTATTTTTTCTCGGTTCAGTTGCCGGGAGTTGTTTTCTCTTCCCGGCACTTACCTAATATAGCAATCCTTCCTTTTCCTGTCAAGGGGTTTGGAAAATATTTTTTTGGGAGGGGAAATTTAATGCTTATTTTGAGCTATAAGCTTTATTTGGTAAGGATTAGGAGGATTTCGATAATCATCAAATATCTACAGGATGTTGTCCATAATAAGGAAGAGCCTCAGACCAATGGGGATTTTTTCCGTGCTGCCAATCTAAATATGCTAATTCCAAAATACTGTTAACGGTTGCTGCTAACTGGGATGTGGCGGAAATTAATTGATAACTTGTATGCTCAGAAGATTGGACTGCTAGGGTTTCTTGCCATGCGGTTGGGGTGAATACTGTATCTGGTAATAGAGCAGTAATGCCAGAATTATCAGGGTTGGGTTGATAAACAGCACCAAAAACTTGTCCCCTCTGTGCTGGCATTTCTACGGCAATTATTGGCTGTTGGCAATTTTTTTGGGCTTTATGGGCTTGCCAAGCTAATGCGGCTAGGGTGGAAACTGTAAATACTGGAATGTTTAGCTGTTGTGCTAGTGTCCGCGCGGTGACAACTCCAATGCGAGTTCCTGTAAAACCACCAGGACCTTGGGCTACGGCGATAAATTCTAGGTCTGCCCAGGTTCGTGGTTTAATCACTTCAATTAGGTATTTATGGATATGACTGGATAAGTCACGTCCTAAGTTCCAAACTTGAGATTGGGGATAATCTGTAAAGTTGCTAATTGCTAAACCGAGTTCTGGTGTGGTGGTATGCAATGCTAAAGCATATTTATTCGATGAGAGGTGCTTGATTATGTTTGTCAAAGTAAATGCAAATATATTTTTCTGATAAATAATACAGCAAAATTAAGGATTGGAGGGGAAAAAATGAATAAGAATCGGTGTTGCTGATTTCGAGTGTGAATATTCAGCAACATTTCAGAAACTACTCTCAGTTATGTCGGGACTAATTCACCTGGACGTAATTTGGACCATTTACCTATTTCTGATTTGAAGCTGAGACAACCGACAACATCCCATTCCATTTCAATGATTTCGCCTTGTGTGCGAATATTGACGTTGATGGCAGGTTCGTTGGGGTCAAAATCTGGTGTTTCTGTCAGGTGAGGCTGTTGGTGCTGGGTTTCTACGGCGTTGTAGGTGACGCAGCGGTCTACATAGTGGCAATTCACGCAAATACACATAATAGAACCAACTTTGGGAAGCTTTATAGTTAATGTAGCTTAATGCAAAATAATCGGCATTGGTTACTAGGTTGATTTTTATGATCATGGATGAATTAGTTGTTTCTCGTCTCGCTGCCAAAAATTGGCCTTTTAGTCTGGAATATTTGCCACAACCTGTTTATATGGTGGGTGGTGCGGTGCGTGATGCGATTTTGGGTAGGGTGCGGGAATATGTGGATTTAGATTTTATTATCCCAGCGGATGCGGTGAAGGTAGCGAGAAAGATTGCTCAACGTTATCAAGCTGGTTTTGTGTTACTTGATGCCGAAAGACAAATTGCCCGTGTGGTGTTTCCTCATGCTACGGCTGATTTTGCTCAACAGGAGGGAGAAAGTTTAATTACGGATTTACATAGAAGGGATTTTACTATTAATGCGATCGCTTATAATCCCCATACTCAAGAAATTATTGATCCGCTGGAAGGCTATAAAGATATAAAATCTGGCCTATTACGGATGATATCACCTGTAAATCTGCAAAATGATCCTTTGCGGTTAATGCGGGCTTATCGTCAAGCTGCTCAACTTGGTTTTACTATTGAACCAGCTACTCAGGAAACTATTCGCAGTTTAGCAAACAGTATCAATCAAGTGGCAGCGGAACGAGTACGGGTAGAAATTGGTTATTTGTTGGCAAATTCTCAAGGGACATTTTGGCTAAATGCTGCTTGGAAAGATGGTGTTTTGACTAGTTTCTTTAAAAACGCGACTGAGGAAAGTTTTATTAAGTTAACTGCTGTTGATCAAGCTTATACTTTAATTAGTGAAAATTGGCAACAACTAGGAGAAGAATTAGCAAATTATGTACGGGAGACTGTGAAAACTTCTTGGTTAGCTACTGCTAAACTTGCTTGTCTGGTTGACTCAAAGCCAGAAATTGCCGAAATCGAATTACAGGAACTTACCTATAGTCGGGCAGAAATTCGGGCTGTGACAACGGGATTAAGACTATTTTCGGAAATAAAAGCGGTAAAGATGCCTTTGCGAAAACAGTATTTTCTGTTTCGGGAAATGGGAATTTTATTTCCGGCTGTGTTGGTATTAGCTTTAGCAAATGATATTGTAGCTAAGGGAATGTTTGAAGAAAGTATGTTTGTTACTTATGGACCTTTAATCAAGCGTTATCTTGACAAAAACGATGCAGTTGCTCATCCTATTCCTTTACTCAATGGTAAAGACATGATGATGGCTTTAAACATTCCCGCTTCACCATTGATAGGTGAATTATTAATGGAGGTTGGTGTTGCTCAAGCTGAGGGGAAAATTTCTACAGTAGAAGCAGCGATAGAATTTGCCAGGAATTTAGTTAAAAAGTAAACTTGCTAAATTCGGTTTTGAGTTATTTAATTTTTATGGAGTAGGGAATGAGTCTGATTTGGCAGGCTGATTTTTATCGTAGTCCGCTACGAAATGCTGAAGGGCAGACGTTATGGGAACTATTAGTTTGTGATGCAACTCGCAGTTTTGAATTTACAGCCAGTTGTCCCCAATCGCAGGCTAATTCTACTTGGGTCGCCCAACAATTACAATTAGCTGGTCAGGAAAAGTTACCAGATGTAATTCAAGTATTTCGTCCTCAGTCTTTAAGTTTAATCACAACTGCGGGAAATAATTTAGGTATTAAGGTTGAAGCTACTCGGAGAACTTTGGCTCTAAAACAATGGTTAGCAGCAAAACAATATCCTGTAACTGTGGATAAACTACCTCCATTACCATTACCGGAAAATCTCTGGGGGGAAGAATGGCGGTTTGCGACGATTCCATCTGGTGATATTGTGGATGAGTTTACAGAACGACCAATTCCTTTTTTGCAAATACCAGATTTTCTCAAACCAATTAATCTGGGTTTAGCTTCAACAGTACCTATCCCTGGTGTAGTGATTTACGGTGGAAGAAAATCTATGCGTTTAGCGCAGTGGTTAAAGGAAAATAATCCTGTATCATTAAACTATATCGGTGGTGCGCCTGATGGGTTGGTATTAGAAGCTGGTTTGCTAGATAGGTGGGTTTTGGCGACTTTTACAGATGAGGAAGTTACTGCTGCTGGGAAGTTATATCAAGAGCGAAAACAGCTAAGTCAGGGATTGCATTTTTTATTGGTGCAACCAGATGATTCGGGAATGACTTATAGTGGTTTGTGGTTATTGCAAGAGGTCTATTAAAAACTGATGCTTGTTATATTTTGTTACCGAGAACGAGCCTACTTAAGCATAAAAATTCATGTATGATAGGAGTCTTGGGTGTTAGTAATTATTTATATGGGAACTTGGCAAGTTAACCAAATGTCTACATAATTATTAAAGAAATCATAACTTAGTCAAGTTTTCTTGACCTTTTAAACGAAAATTAGACCAATCAAAGTTTAGTCGAAATATTCAGCTAATTTATTTAAGCTAGAAGCAAATGAGCGAAATTAGTCAACGCAGGGTTGTTATTGGTGATGTGCATGGACACTATGAATGTTTGATGTTGCTGTTGGCAAAAATAGCGCCTACATCAGAGGATCAAGTATATTTTTTGGGAGACTTAATTGATCGTGGTCCAAAAAGCGCCCAAGTAGTTGAGTTTGTTAAAGAAAATGATTACCCTTGTTTGCTAGGTAATCATGAGCAGATGTTATTAAATATCATGACTGGTAAGAATACTTCGTCCACAAATATGCAAACGTGGTTATACAGTGGAGGACAGGCTACTATTGCTAGTTACCAATCGGCAACAATTCCTAAACAACATCTGGATTGGTTTGAGAGTTTGCCCACATATTTAGATTTGGGAGATTTTTGGTTAACTCATGCAGGTGTTGATCCAGAAAAGAGTGTGCAAGAACAGACGGCGGAAGAATTATGCTGGATTAGGGATGAGTTTCATCGGATAGAGAAACCATATTTTGCAGATAAGTTGATTATAGTTGGTCATACTATAACTTTTACTTTACCTGGTGTGGCTCCTGGTAATTTGGCACAGGGCCAGGGCTGGTTAGATATTGATACTGGCGCTTATCATCCCCGTAGTGGTTGGTTGACGGGGCTGGATATTACGAATAAGTTGGTTTATCAGGCCAATGTGTTCAGTAGGGCTGTGCGGACTGTGGCTTGGGAAGAGGTGATGACAATTGTTCAGCCACAGGAATTTGCAGGTAGCCGCCGTCATAGAAAACGAGCATAATTATGGCAAAAATGCTCTCATTTTGCTTTGATATACCGGATTATCTAAACCATGATTTTGACTACTTGGTTGATTTTTAATCTGATTTTGCAGGGAGATTACGCGATCGCTCGCCCCTGGATGTGTACTTAAAAATGTAGGTACGGAGCTACTTCTTTGTAGCTTTTTCATAAAAGAAACCATTGCTGACTGAGCATAACCAGTGCGGGTTATGTTTGCTAATCCTCTTTTATCAGCATCAAATTCGTCTTGGCGACTGCGGGGAAGATTAAGGGCGAGTCGCACGCCAATTCCTACTGCCTTGCTTTTATCTAAACCGGATACGGTAGCTACACCACTGGCTATAGCTTGTTGTCGCATTTGTTTAATTAAATGTTTGCCTTCGATATGTCCCATTTCATGAGCTAATACACTGGCAAATTCGGCTTCATTGTCTGCTGTTTTTAACAAACCTGTATTCACATAAATAAAACCACCGGCAGTTGCAAAGGCATTAACAGCAGGATCTTCGACTACTTGAAAAGTATAGGGAATATTTGGACGAGTGCTATTAGCTGCTAAACGTCTACCGATTTGTTCAACATAGCTGTTTAGTTGTGAATTACGAGAAATTCTGACTTCTTGCTGTATTTCTTGATTTATTTGCTGCCCAAGATCAACTTCCTGGCGATCGGATATATTAGATAGATTAAATATCTGGGTTACTTGTGGGACTATACGGATCAGATCGCTAAAACCTATAGCTTTACTTGATAATTGTGTACTCAGGCATACAGTTAAAGCAACGCTTACAGAAATGAACGGATACAAACAGCGCCGCTGCCACAAACGATAATTTGTCCAAATTCCTTGCGAGTTAATCATAATCGAGTTATATGAGATTGGTGTGAGAACTTAAAATTAGAGGACGAATTTTCAGTTTACTAAGTTGCATTTTCAACTCCAGATAGGGCAAATAGTCAATTCAAATAACTTACTGCTACTATGACACTGAATCTCCTGCAATCATGATAAACTGTCGCATAACCATAATGTCTAGTTTCTGTCAATTCTGATTCAGTGATCAAGATTGTGGATCATTTGAAAAAACTTGACGGTACAATCAATTACTTAGCTGAAAACTTAACTGCAACTTATCCAAACCTGATTATGGCTATTTTAGATTCTAAAGGTCGCTTGTTCGGTAAAATTAACCTATTAGATTTAGGGGCTGCATTAGTAATTTTGCTAGTGATAGTGGGTATCTTTATTTTCCCTGGTACTTCTGGTTCTGTGGCTCAAGTGGGTGCGAAAACAGTACCCATTGAGGTAGATTTGTTGGTACGTGGACTCAATGTTCGTAATCCTCAACAGTTAGTTAAAGAAGGATTCACAAAAGGTGGTAAAACTAATGTGATTATCCGTAATCAACCCTATGGTCAAATTGGGATTAAATCGGTTGAGCAGTTAGAGAGAACACTGACAATTGGTCAACCAGATGGTTCTGTGAAAGAATTACCAGATCCTAGAAAAATTAACTTTAGTACAGATTTTCTCTTGACTTTAGAAGGACAAGCTACAGTCACTAAAGATGGGCCTGTTCTTGGTAATAGCAAAGTGAAAATTGGAATGCCTTTTGAATTGGAAGGTTTTAACTATAACTTCAATGCGTCTGTAATTGATATTCGATTACAAGATAAATAGCATTCTGTTTAAGGATGGAATTTTGCTGATTTCATCCTCACAATTAGTAAAAACAATACATTTATAATTTTGTAATTAAGTGGGTAAATACTGTGGTACAGGCTTCGTCGTCTTGGAAACAATTCATCAATCAAATTTCAGAAATTAAGACAGCAAGCCAAAAACAGCAGATTTTTAAACATTTTTATGAACCTGGTGTTTTGCTGGGATTGTTAACAATTATTGTGGCTATGCTGCTGTGGAGTTGGCAATTACTACTAGCTGTTATTGTTGGCATTGGGAGCATGGTATTTACTTACTCAGTGCAAAAATGGAATTGGCAATTGCGCTGGCTAGAAATACGCAAGTTAATGAGTAGCACTAACAGTCGGTTAGCTTATTCTGTTGCTAGTGGTGGGATTGCGACTGTGATAACTTATATGGCTTCGGCAATTTGGGTTGATGCTCCTAGTCATTGGTTAGCTGCTGGTGCTATTGTTCAAGGGATAGGAACGCTATTAACTTTAATTTTGTTGGTGTGGCAAATATTCAGTGTTCAAGGAAATCAAGAGAAAGATTATCTTGATCAATTGTTAAACAATTTCACGGAAAAAGATCCTTTAAAACGGTTGCTTTCCATGCGTCAACTCAATAAACTGATTACCCGTCAGCGAGTTGATACGGTAATACAACAAGATATTAGGGAATGTTTACAACTGCTACTGAGTCAGGAAAAAGAAGTAATGATTCGGGAAGCAGCTTTAGATTGTTTGCAAAATTTAAATGGGTTGCAAGTGCTAAAACCTATTCAATCAAAGGTATTTATGGCTGTATCCGCGACAGCGAAGAATAAAATTCTTGTAGATTGAGCTAATTTTCCTATTTTGTCCTTTTGATTTTGGGATTTTGCTTTAATTCTTCTGTTAAGATTTGCTGATAAATCTTGGGTAAGGAATTACTAACAGAATTATTTTCTATCCCGTACCCCAAACTTGTCCATGTGGGAGAAAGTTTCCGCAAAACGTCATTTAATTTTTGTTGCTGTAATAGCTTAGGAATATTTACACCCCAAACTTTTGCATCATTCAACCAACGGTAAACTACTACATCTTGATACTCTGCTTCAAAGCTATAATTAGTCCAAAGCATCATCTTTGCGGGTTTTGGGTGATAACGAGGGGCAATTTGATCCCACGTAGTATTAATAATTTGATATCTACCTGCGGCTGTGGAACAATTACCTGTATTCGGTCCTGTGATGATGGTGACACATTTTTGAGGATGATGGCTGAGATCATTAATTTGTTCACCACCATACAAGAGAGAATAAGGACGATTACCACTAGCTTCGCTGGCAGATATGGTTCGCATTAATGCCCGAATATAAGGATCTCCACCTTTCATGACTAGGGGAGGCTGTTTTCTGGTAAATACGGGTTCGGGAGATAATTGTATATCTCCAAAAATATACCACTGAAACAGGTACACAAAGCCCAAAAGTGAGGCTATGGGAGCGATGAGTTTTTCTACACCTTTAAGTTCAAAGCTTTTCAGAATTCAACTCCTCTCAATTTCTTCTCTTGGCTAATTACAAAAACTTACACTTTGCTTTCGGAAAAATTAAAAACTTCAGTAATATTGCTATGATCACGTATTGGCTTATTTAGTTACAATATCAACTATTGGATGACGATTATCAAGAAAGTCATAAGACCTCGCGGTAAGTGGGAAACTCATTGCAAATGACATAGCAGGGAACTAGCTTCGCATTCCGGGGTGTCGTGACTCAAATAACGGCTACCCTTCGACTACCCTTCGACATCGCTCAAGGCAAGTCGCTCAGGGTGGTCTGGTCAGCACGGCTTGCTTGATTACTCTTGCAAGTCCAGTCCCTTTAGGGCTGGGTTACTGACAAAAAGCTAGATATTTTCTAGTTAGTCAATTAGGAGTGCTAAGTAGATACATATAAATCTGCCTTGTTGATTTATTTTATAACGAAAATGCCGAAAACCCTTGAAGATGTGGCTGACTCAGGAAGCCACGTCTGGGCTTTAGACAAGGGGTGAAGGCTATTAGCAGGATTTATATAATCAGTTCATGATTTTTATGTGAAGTTAATGGCAAATTGTTGATATTTTCGTAAAAACTGGATTTTAATGGGAAAAAACTTCCCTCAATTGGGAATGATGAATATAGACAAACTTCAAAATATACAAAAAATAAATTTATGGTGACAAACAATAGTGAATATCAATCTTGGAAAGTAGCAGATGATACTGGTTTTAAAAAAGATCATCCAACTCCAACTAAATTTTATGGCAATTATCAAGATAGTATGGAAATGTATGCACCTGTGGAGCAGGTTGAGGAGTATTTTAATACTCATGCTTCCTGGTTTGGCCGTTGTGCAGAACCCATGAAGGTACTCCCGCTAGGGGACAATAGTTATGCTCTAGCGGTGGGTAAATTTGGTGCTTTTGGTTACGAAGTAGAACCAAAGATTGGCTTGGAGTTGCTAAACCCCCAAAATCGTCAATTCCACATTCGGACTATTCCTGTACCTGATTATCAAGCACCTGGTTATGAGGTGGATTACAAATCATCAACACAATTGATAGGTGATTTAGATGGGGTTACACGGGTGGAATGGGAGTTGGATTTGGTTGTTGAGTTGCAGTTTCCCAGATTTATTCAGCGATTACCCTATTCTTTAATTCAGTCTACAGGCGATCGCATCCTTAATCAAATTGTCCGTCAGGTTTCCCATCGTCTCACACACAAGGTACAAAAAGACTTTTATCAATCCTTGGATATACCTTTTCCTCAAAAGAAACAGAAGAAATAGGGAATAGGGAACAGGAAACAGGGAACAGGAAACTGACAACTAACAACTAACAACTGACAATCTACGCTTTCGTGAGAATTCTTTGGATAATTTCGACACCAGAGAGGGCTTGCCAGATGAAAAGCCCCAAAATAGCAAAATTTAACAATATATGAGTTATCCGCGCCCAATTTGCGCCTTTCTGCATGAAAGGAGATAGGGATGCAGAAAAAGCAATTAAACCTGTCATACTTAATCCTGCTAATAGATGCGGTCCAACAAACAACTTACCATTATTAATGTAGGTAACAGCCATGCCACCAATGGAACCGGCTACCATTAGTGCTAACATAATAGAACCAATTTGGTGGTGTTTGATGGTGTAACGCCCTTTAATTAGTTCTTTCTTTTCTTCTCCCTGAGCATTTCTGGTACGCTGTACTTGTAATCCTAAATATGCGGCATACAAGGAAAGTGCTAATAATACCCACATAGTAACTGGGTGAGCAAAGTTCAACCAGAATCTGATTGTTGGAGTCAGTTCAAAAGCCATATTTTTTACTTCCGGTTATTAAATCTTCATAAAACTTAGCATACATTTATTTTTCTTACGTAGAAATTTTTCAATCTTACCAAAGTGTAATCTGGAGTTGGAATCAGTCACATCTACCCAAACAGGACATAACCAATGATAGAAAATAAAAATACCTCGTTGCTGAAGGCTGTGAAAACTGGTGATATTCAAGGAGTATTTGCACTGCTATCCGCTGGTGCTAAGGTGGATGTTAGCGATGAAAATGGGACTACAGCATTGATGTTTGCGGCGAATTTGGGTTATACAGAAATTGTGCGATCGCTCTTGGATGCCGATGCTAACATTAACTTAACTAGAAAAACCTATAATTTAACAGCATTAATGCTGGCTGCTAGTGCTAATCAAATAGATGTTGTCAAATTGTTAGTCTCTAAAGGGGCAAATGTCAATGCTAACAATGATGATGGTAGTACCGCATTAATGATAGCAGCACTGAAAGGTTATCTGGAGATTGTGCAAATTTTATTAGCGGCTGGTGCTGATATCAGCATTACCGACAAAGATAATGATACCGCCTTAAAACTGGCAATAAAACACAAACATCCAGCAGTTGTTAAAGCATTATCACAAAATAGCAATATTGTCAATAGCCAAGATTCAGAAGGTGATACAGGATTAATAATTGCGGCAGATTTAAGTTATTTAGAAATAGTACAAGCATTGCTGTCATCTGGGGCTGATGTCAATATCAAAAATGTTGATCATGGAACAGCACTATTAGCAGCCGCAGCAACAGGAAATACTGCTATTATCACCGCTTTATTAGACGCAGGTGCGGAAATTAATCATCAAGATAAAGAAGGTGAAACAGCCTTACATCTTGCGGTTGTGGAAGAATATATAGATGTGGTCAAAATATTACTTCAACGAGGGGCAGATGTGCAAATTAGAAACCATCTGGGAGATACACCTTTATTGATAGCGGCATTCCAGGGATATAGTCAAATAGTAGCCGTTTTACTGGGTGCGGGGGCAGATATGGAAAAGAAAAACTTTGGAGAAGTTGCTCTTACCTTAGCAGTATCCAAAGGGCATTTCCTAACTGTGAAACTATTACTTGAGAATGGTGCAGATATTAATAAATTAGCAGATGATGGTAAAACAGCCTTAGTCAAAGCCATAGCTGCAAACTATCCTGAAATATGCCAATTGTTATTAGCACAAGGAGCAAATGTGAATTTGCAAAACTCGGCTGGCGTAACTGCTTTAATGTGGGCTGTAGTGGAAGGTTATAGTCAAGCCGTGGTAATGTTACTACAAGCTGGAGCGGATGTTGATTTGAAAAATCAGGGTGGTTATACTGCTTTAATGATTGCAGAATTCAATAATTATCGCAGTATTTGGACAATATTAAAACAAGCTGGAGCGCAGGAGTAAAAATTCCAGTTTAGATGATTTTGACACGAAAAAGATCCGGGAGTTTGGTGGACCCGTCTCTTTAGAGCGGGGTGGAAAAACGACACGAGCAGATTTATCTGCTTTCAAGATTAATGTCTTTCATGGTGTGGATCGTTTATATATGCCATCACGTTACTAGTGCTTACTTTGCCCGAAGTATCATAAAAATAGCTTCTAGTCCAGAGTGACGGGAGTTTTTTTAATTCGGGGAACTCTTCTCTCAATAACTTAGAACTACGGCCTTTAAAAGCTTTGACAACATCACAGATAGGTGTTTTTTCGTCATACTCTATAAGCAAGTGAACGTGGTCTGAGGCTATTTCTTTGGCTTTAATAATCCAATCTTTATCATGAGCAACAGAATCTAAAATTTCAGATAATCTTAGTTTAACATCACCCTTTAATACAGGCTTTCTCCGTTTAGGTATCCAAACTAGATGAAGAGTAGCTAAACCAACAGAATGCTCATTGTGTCTATATCCTATTGAATCTTTTCTCATTTTTATTGGTTGAAGGATTGACATATATCAACCAATACTCTAACATAGTAAATATAGATGAATCAATAATTCACGGAAGGTAATTCAAGTGTTTGGTTGTCAACAGGTTTTACTTCATAGCGATAATGAAACAAAAGCTATTATTGAGTATCTATGTCATGAATCGAATAGCCTTTATAATTGTTCTGTTTATTATGCACGACAAATTTGGTTTAAAACCGGGAAAATAGTCAGCGGTTTTGATTTAACCGCTCAAATGAAAAACAATAAACATTTTCATGCTGGCTATGCTTCGGCAATGCAACAAACTTGTTTAAGTGTTGGTGAGGCTTTCAAATCATTTAAACAATTACTAGCAAAATCTAAAAAAGGGGAATTAAACCAAAAACCGAGAGTACCTAATTATAGAAAACCCGGAGGTTTATTTACTGTCACGTACCCAAAAAAATGGTTAAAATTAGTAGATAATTTAATTAGGTTTCCACTAGGTAATCAAGTCAAAGCATGGTTTGGGATAACTGAATTTTTCTTACCAATGCCTTCAAATCTGGAATGGTCTGACATGAAAGAAATTCGCATACTCCCTAGAAACCGTCAATTTTATGCTGAGTTTGTTTATCAAACTGAAAAGTCGATTATTGAGATTGACAAGTCTAAAGTAATTGGCATCGACCACGGTATCGATAATTGGTTAACTTGTGTTTCCAACGTGGGAACATCCTTCATAATCGACGGATTACATCTAAAATCTTTGAACCAATGGTATAACAAAACAGTTGCCAACATCAAAGAAGGAAAACCCCAGGGTTTTTGGTCTAACCGACTTGCAGCGATTACCGAAAAGCGTAACCGTCAAATGCGAAACGCTGTTAATAAAGCTGCAAGAATTGTCATCAACCATTGCATAGACAATAAAATTGGCACGATTGTTTTTGGATGGAACCAGAGGCAAAAAGACAGTGCTGATCTGGGCAAAAAGAACAATCAAAAGTTTGTTCAAATACCAACAGCTAAACTCAAAGGACGCATAGCCCAATTATGCGAACAATCGGGTATTGTTTTTGTGGAAACTGAAGAGAGTTATACCTCAAAAACATCGTTTTTAGATAATGATGTTCTACCTACATTTGGTGCAAAACCCGAAGGGTGGAAATCTAGCGGAATTAGGATTACTAGAGGTCAATTTAGAACCTCAACTGGAATCAAAATAAATGCAGACTGCAACGGCGCAGTTAACATAATCAAAAAAGTAGCTGCGATATTTAAGTTTGACTTAAGTGGAGTAGGTAGAGGCGCTTTAAGTGCGCCTAAGAAAGTTCTTTTGTGGACTCTTCAGAAATCCCCGCGTCTTCAGACCGGGGAATCTTAACATCATCATTTTGACGAGATTGCAGTAAATTCAAACTTTCACCAGAATTCAACCAACCAGATATGCGGGTTTTGGAATACAAACAGATAGAAGTGCAAGTTTCATCAATTCTCACTGCTGTTAATCCCGCTAATCCTGCTTGTTCTAATTTTTCATAAATCCAAGCAGCAATTGCTTCGCTGGTTGGTGATTCCAAACCCATAGATTCATTTAAATAATAGTGATCTAAATAATTCTCAAGCAAGGGTTTGAGATATTTTTTAATATCTGAATAGTCCATTACCATACCCTGTTTAGCACCTTTTGTTATTAAGGTATCACCAGCTACATAAACAACTCCACGCCAACTATGTCCATGCAGCCTGGAGCATTTACCATCATGGTAAGGTAATTTATGTGCTGCTTCAAAGCGGAATTCTTTAGCCAGTAGCCACTGATGATTGGTCATTGTACCCCGATATACTTGTGTGTTTGTAAGGATAGTTTATAATCAGGTTTTTGTTGTAATATCTGCAAAATCAGTGGGATTGATTTCGACGAACTGTTCCACTCAGGTTGTAAGTAGACAAGCAAATTAGGGTGAGTAGATAGATGTTCTTGGTAAAAATCAATTTCTCCACCAGTCTCTATGACTATCTTAACTTCGTTAGCTTGACTCCAAAACTGACTTTTTACTGGGTATTTAGGGTTAATATGTTCTTTGGGAGATAGAGTAATCCAAGCTGCTGGGGAAACTTCTTGCCAAAAAGAGCCTGATGTTTCAATGCTAACTCGTTTGTCCGCGGCTAATAAAGCTTGAACTAAGTCAGGTAAATGCTTGTGAATGAATGGTTCTCCGCCAGATATTACCACTCTGGGAGATTTGATTTCCGCTAGAAGTTCAGCTATGGGACGTTCTACTCGTGGTAAATTCGCTCTTGGGTCAGCATAACCAGTATCGCACCAAGGACAACCGACTGGACAACCTGATAAGCGAATAAAGTCTACTAAGCAACCAGTCCAGTATCCTTCTCCCTGAACTGTACTTTGAAAAGTTTCATGAATCGGTAACTTGATTTCTAACAGCGACATTTTTAAAATCCATAACCAATCTAGTTATAAGCTTGCCATATAAAGCTTTATATTTAAAAATACTTAATAAGAGGTTAAAAAAACAACAATTTACAAATTATTAAAAAAAAGAGAAACATCAAGATGAAGTTCTGACACGACAAGGGTAGAAAGAAGTAAATTTACCTTTTACCGTTACCTTGTTTCTGCCTTGATGTTTCCTACTGTGCTAGATGTGAATAATATACATTGTTTGATTTTAGAGAGAAGTATTGGAATTATCACTTTTTATGTAAAAAAACTACTTTAGTTACGAATAAATCTCTCGTAAGTATGATTTTTTGAATATTTTTGGTACTTTTGAGTAATCATGAAGAAAATATAGAAATTATAATTACTCCTCCTAATTAAAGAGAAAACACCAATTATTAGTTATGATTTGTTACATTACCCTAGCTGGCTAAAGCTAAAAAGCCAGAAGTGTTGAATGTTAACATTTTGAGGATTGTGTCCAAGTTGTGAATTGGTATTGGTGATACCAAATTTGATCAATTAATGACTCTATTCTCAATAGACAATGGATTTTACCTGGGTAAAACGCAAAGATTGTAAAGTTTTATTGCAGGATTCGACACTTGTGCTAAAAAGCATACTAGACTATTACTGTATAGTCAAATACAAACACAGTAATACTCTGCAAAGAAGAATGTACTAAAGGATGCTGTACCTGATTATGAGGATGTGGTAAAGCGTCAGTTTGAGAATTTTATTGCCAAACACCAGTATAATGCTAATCAGATTAATTTTTTTAGGGCTGTGCAGAGTGTGTTTTTACACAAGCGGAGGTTAGAGGTGGCTGATTTGTATGAGGGGGCTTTGGCCAGGCTTGGGAAAAATGCCGTTGATAGGTTTTTTTCTGATGATGAGGTGGATAATTTGTTGGCGTTTACGGAATTTTTGGCGGCTTAGTTTACTGTAATTAAGTAATTAATAAACTTAGGAGTAATTATGGAGAGTAAATCAATTTTAGATATTTTGTTAGAATTAAAGCCTTATCTAGATGAAATATCAAAAGGCTACATAGAAAAAGAAACAAAGCACTGCATGATATTAAAATCAGCTTTAAGGAAAAATATTGAGTTTAATCTATTTGTGTGGCAACAAAAACAAGAAAATCAAGACAAAAATTCTTTTTTTTCTGTTGCTACCCTAAGAGGAATATGCGAAGATATAATTACTTTAAATTTTCTTAATACTCTTAACAAGAATGATAGAAATAATATCATTGACAATCTTTTTCATCTAGATTTTCTAAAAACATCCGTAGTGCAATCAGATTTTTTTGAAAAAAACAGACCATTACAACCTATTTTTAAAAAAATATCTGACCAATCAAAACTAGAGTTGGAAATTTCTCAATTAGAAAATAATATTAAAAATATAGCTAACAACTATCCCAATTGGAAGCCAGACAAATATAAACTTTTGCCTTCGGTTAAGAAAATGGCTGAATTTTGTGATTTAGAAGAATTATATGATTACTTGTATGCAGCAACGTCTAGGTGGGTTCATTTCAATACAAATATTCTTTTAAGAATGGTGTGGTATGAAGAAGAGAAACAAGATTTATTTTATACAACATCAACCGAAAATTTTTATAGATATTATCTAGAATTTAACAGATTCTATGCTAGTTACCTCTTGGTTAAATTTTATGATATTTTTCAAAAAGAATTGCTTTTTCCACAAGATTGTGAAAATTTAATAGAAGAAATTAGAATTATTCACCAAAAAACTCCAAGGTGGCCTGAGTTAATTACTTTTGAGGAAATGAATATTCAGCCTCCATCCAGTTTTCAATATGGATTATTTAATATATAAACTCCATGATGAATGATGCTAGACGAGAAGAATAACCAATAATGCTAACCCTAACCGACCCCAATTTAAAATCAAAAGTAGACCTCCTGTGGGATAAACTCTGGACAGGAGGCTTATCCAACCCAATGGATGCTATCAAACAATTTTCATTTCTCCTCTTCCTCAAACGATTAGACGAAACCGAAGATTTGAACAAACGTCAAGCCAAACGCCGCACAGAAGATTATCAGCCCAAAATTCCCCTAGAAATGCGTTGGCGAAATTAGACACAGATGAAAGCGGAGGATGCTTTAAATGATCCCAAAAATAAGGTTTTCCCCTGCTTGAAAGAAATGGGTAATTCTGACAACGAGGAAGAAAATGATGTCACTACTATTAAAACGACAAAAATTTGTCCTAACGACACTAAATTGTCACCGACGACATATAATTAGTCACTGTACAAAAAATATGGACGGTATTGGACTCGAACCAACGACCCCATCGATGTCAACGATGTACTCTAACCACCTGAGCTAACCGTCCGTAATCAACACAGATTAACAATCTATCATATAAAATATAATCTGTCAATCCCTAAAACCAAAATTTTATCTACATATATCTAGTCAATTGCACCCGATAGCGATCCTTTTTCGTCACCGCAATTTCCCCAACTTCCAATCGCCCCTTCCCCCGAATAGCGATTAAATCCCCTGTTTTAACATGGGAACTGGCTTGGGTGACTTCCTTCCAATTGACACGCACATCATTAGAATCAATCAAATCTACCATCTTACTGCGGGACATCCCAAACCCAGCCGAAGCCACCGCATCTAACCGCAAAGAAGCTTCCACAGTCGTCATTTCCTTCTTCTTAGGTTCACGGATTTTTAACTCATTAATCTCAATGCGTCGAGTTTTCACCGGCACAGAACGCACCTGTTGCAAACTCATCTCTAAAAATTCTACTAATTCAGGGACAACAATCACCTGCGCCCCTCTTTCTCCCAACACAATTACATCTCCCGTTTTTTCCCGCACAATTCCTGTTCCCAGCATTGCGCCTAAAAAATCTCGGTGATTTGCGGTATCAAACAAGAAATTACCAGCAATATCTAAAGCCACAATCGCCACTTGAGACTGATCTAATGGTAAATCAGCACGAGCGATCGCTAACCTTTGTCTTTCCGCCTGTGGATATCCACCCCACGCTACCGAATGCACCTCCGTTAAGCGGCTAAATACCCGTTGAATTTCCGCTAACTCCGGCGGAGACAAAAAATCTGTAAATACCACTTCCCAGGTCTTTATAGCTTGATCTGCTTGATCAATTACACGGGCAACAGTATCGCGGTTTTCAACACCTTTTAAAAGTTCTTCTCTAGGTAGCATGGAATTATAGGAGTGACAGGGAGCAGGAGCAAATAGATCCCCGACTTCTCAAAGAAGTCGGGGATCTGGTATGTATTAATTAGTTTCCGCATAACCTTGAATATTTTCTGGTTCAAACTGGCGTAAAATACGAGTAGCTTGACGAGTCAGAGTTTCCGAACCCTGTACCACAATTAAATACTTACCTGCATCTAAACGATTGCGATAGGGTAAAGCATCACCACCACCCTCAAATAAACCCACGCCACCACCTACAAACACACTACCCATGGCACCGCTACCAGCGCCCAAGATGCCGCCTACCACATGATTTCCGATTTCCCCAGCCCAAGCGAAGGTATCTAAACCAGTGATGAGACTGAAGGTAAAACCAGCAAAAAAGCCAAATGGTACTAACCAAATCGCCATTAATTTTACTTGTTTTTTCGCCTGTTCTTTGGGGTCAATTAAACCAAACTCATCAGCACTTTTGTATCCTCTACCGAGAATAGTGCCATTTATGCCTTCTCTTTCTAAAGCTAAATCAGCGGCTTCGGCTTGGATGCGATCTGATAATACAGCAACAAGATAATTCATCAATTTTAAAATTCAGGATTAATGTGACTTTAGCAAATCCAAAGGCTCACAAAAATTATTCACACCTTGTTTAAGAATATAAATTAAAACGGGTGTAGCCAGACTTTTGGGAAAACTCGGTATTGTCCTCAGATGTACTATCATCTCTTGAATTGACCCATTTAACAAGTCTTCTCGATATTCTTGTTCACAAATTACCGCTCGCCATTTTTTGGCTAAGGCATCTAACCAATCGGAATTAGTTTGTTCTGGTTCTTGTCCAGCCCGAATAGCCAGAGTCATTACCGCATCTTCTAAATCTCCATCGCAATCCTCTATCAAGTCTAATGCTTCCATTGCTTGAGGATCATCTACCAAATGAGAACGAAATTTTGCAATCTCTTGTGATGTAACTTTAGTCATGAGTTTTTGACTAGACCGGGGTTTGAAAACTATTTTACAACATTGGGAATAGTGATAGGTATACTCAACACGGCTTAATTATTTGATTTTGCGGGTAGGGGTAAAGCAAGAGCTTCATTGGTGTCAAATTAGGCTAAAAATGGCTTATTTGTTGGCTGACAAACCCGCCCGGAACTTAAGTTCCGGTCTAAAAGCTAAAGTGCGTTAAAACGCACTCTGAATGTTAGAATAGTCGGTTTTAACCGACTTTAGCTTTTAGACAGGGAATTTATTCCCTGGCTGGCTTTAAGTTGACCCATTTACCCATCACCTCTTACTTGACTCCTGAGTTCTGTAATTGATTTAAACCCCTGGATGTAACATATCTTTGTAATTCTGTTAAAGCACGGTTGTAATCCAAGATGGCTTTGACGCGATTACCTTCAGAACGGGTGAGGTCATTTAATGCGTTAATTACATCAGTTTGAGTCCCGACACCGGCTTGGAATCTCAACCGCGCTAACCGCAGAGACTCTTTAGCTTGTTCTAAAGCCACATTAGAAGTTTGTACATTTTCCAAATTTGATGCTTGGGTAGAATATGCTTGTTCTACTTGAAAGCGGATTTGGTTGCGCTGTTCAGAAAACCGATTTTCGTTGATTGCAATATCGGTTTTAAATTGGGCTGCTCTGGCTTTTGCTGCTCCCCCATCATATAAATTGAGACTAGCCTGCAATCTCACAGAATAACCATCAACCACGCTTGTTCCATCATCAAATTGATCGAATAAGTTATACTGACCGAGTAAACTTACCTGGGGACCTAGAGATGCTAAGGCCTGTTTTCTTTGAGCCTCACTAATATTCCGATCTGCTAAAGTTTGTTGTAGTTCAGGACGATTTTGATAAGCCAAAACGATACTTTGTTCTAGTGGCTGTTGCCATAAACCTGCCAATTTGACAGGATCGGACGCAGTAATACTCACTGACTGGGGCAAATTCAACAGTGGTGCTAACTTACGGCGGGCAATTTGTTGTTGAGAAAAGGCACTAGTTAAGTCCTGTTGGGAGTTAGCTAAATTTACCTGCGATCGCAACACATCGAAACGAGTCCCCACACCAGCCCGTTCTAAAGCCACTGCATCTTTCAAACTAGCCTGGGCATTATTTACAGCTGACTGGGAAATTCTCACATTTTCATCAGCTTGTTGCAAGTCATAATATGCCTTAGATACATCTAGCCGAATTTGCTCAGATTGCCTTTCCACATCCAACTCCTGCTTACGTATCCGTTCCTGAGCTTCTTTAATAGCCCCATTACGTCTACCAGAAGTATAAAGATCATATCTTATCTGTCCTGTACCAGTAAACGCCGTAGTAGAAGAAGCATCATCTACCGATAATCCAGCATCCTGTTGTCTTTTAACACGCAATGTATCGCTAACAGTGCGACTATTCTCAACATTCGCATTCAAATCTACACTGGGTAGGAAAGCGGCTTGCGCCTCGCGGAGAACTGATTTACTCCGTTGTAGTTGTAGTACAGACACTTGTAAATCATTATTATTCCGTTTAGCCAGTTCCAGAGCCTGTGACAAACTAATTGGCTGAGTTCCTTGAACCTTCACTTCCTCTGCTTGGGTCGGATATAGCAGCGGATTAGGACTAGGATTCAAATCATTAGGAACATTAGGAAAATCTACGGGCTGACTAGGTGTAGGTTGTACATTCTCCACGGTGGGAGGTGTAGGCTTTACATTCTCTGCCGGAGGTGTACTGGTTTCTGAAGTAGTAGGAACAGTTGTTTGTGCTATCCAAGTATCAGTATTTTGAGGTAAGCAGGTATTAGAAGCAAGTAGTAAAGCCGCTTGACTCTTGGGCTGAGACTGTGGACAATTGCCAGATTTTAGTAACTTTGCTACCTCTACATCACCTTGCTGATCAGAGTTACTTAAATTACTTGATTGTGGATTACTAACAGCCAGAAAATTATTATTTGATAAATCAGAAAAACCGACAAATCTACTGTGATCTTGTTTAGAAATTTTTTCTCCGTCAATGCTGAGATAATTGTCAGCAACAACTACAGGTAGACCGTGGTTGCCGATAGGCTGGATACTACCTTGACTGAAATAATTAGCAGGTAATAATCCTGGGTTACTTTTAACGTTACTTTTGGGCTGTAGGCTATTGTCTGTGAATGAATTCCCACTATTAGTAGAAATTAACACACTAGGAGAAGACGTTAGCTGTAACTGACTTACTTGAATAACATTAGCCCAAGCGGGCTGAGTTGTTAATACTGCTGCTGTCACACCAGGTAAGAAACAATGGAATAATTGCTGTCCTTTCACCGCATCCCCTCACACAAAAAATATTAATTTAGCGGCAGAATACTTGTCTTCACCACAAAATATAGCACGATCTAGAGATTTAGGCAGAAATATCGGACTATACCCTGTGTTAAACATCTGAACTCGGTTTGTCTTCAAAACGTTTGACAATCCGAGAAAGTTCTGCTTTTTCGTTTATAGTAACGCGGTTAGGCGCACCACTAATAATTCGCTCATAGTTACGGAATGAATCTTTAATATCAGGACCATCTGCCGTAATATTATATTCACGAATTCCCTTATCGTGCCACGAGCCGCGCATTTTAAATACGTTAATTGCCCGTGACATTTCTCCCCGAATTTCTACATATTGTAACATCAAAATTGTGTCTGTAATCGTAGAAATGTGGGAATCAGTAATGGAATTAGAACCCAGAAATTGATCTGTAGTATTGGTAAAGAAACCAGTAATCTCTTCTTGTTTAGCATAACCTGTCACCCCAATTACAAACTGACGAAAAGCATTATTACTAACGCCTCTAGCCATTGCAGAAAGTGAATCAATGGCAATGCGAGCAGGTTTGAAATGGGAAATTTCTGATTTAATAATTTGTAAGTGATCTTCTAAACCAGTGGATTCAGGATAGGTACAAATAATTTTCAGTAATCCTTGATGTTCTAATTCTTCAAAATCAATTCCCCAGGAAGAAGCATTCCGGGAAAGTTGGGCGCGAGATTCTTCATAAGCAAATAATATGGCTCGTTCACCATTAACACAGCCATCTTGAATAAACTTACTCACTAATAAGGTTTTCCCAGTTCCTGTAGCTCCTGTGGCTAAAATAATCGAATCTTTAAAGAAACCACCACCACACATTTCATCAAGAATTTTCACTCCAGAAGATACGCGCACATTAGAAGATCGTTGTGTTAAACGCATTGCTCCCAAGGGGAATATATTGACTCCTTCATTGGTAATTGTGAAGGGATATTCGCCTTTCATGTGAGTTGTTCCCCGTAACTTGAGGATTTCAATAGTTCGGCGGCGACGTTCTCCTTCTAAGACGTTACGAGCAATTATTACATTATCAGAAACAAATTCTTCAACTCCAAAAGATGCTACTGGTCCATATTCTTCACCCCGTTCAGTGGTAATGATGGTGGTGACATTCAATAGTTTCAGCCGTGCTACTAACCGAAAAATTTCTCGCCGGACTACTCCTATCGCTTCATATTGTTGAAATATGGCGGTCATGGAATCAATGGAAACCCGTTTAGCTTTATATTTACGAATGGCATATTGTAAACGTTCAATTAGGGCTGATAAATCAAAATTACCTACGATATCTTGACCTTCAGGATCAGGAGATGCGTCGAGAATAAATAATTTACCTTCATCAATTAAACCTTGTAAATTCCAATCAAAAATATGGGCATTTTTAATAATGTCACTGGGTGATTCTTCAAATGTGACAAATACTCCTGGTTCGTCGAAGTAAGTGATGCCATTATAAAGAAATTGCAGTGATAATAAAGTTTTGCCAGTTCCTGAAGTTCCACTAACTAAAGTAGTTCTACCAACAGGTAAACCGCCATGACTAATATCGTCAAAGCCCTCGATCATCGTGCGAATTTTTTCGACACCAATAGGTATTTTTTTGGGTTCAGGTTGCTCTTTTTTATTCATGGTTTGTCTAATATGGATATTCAACCCAGGTTCTTAAAATCAAGAAAGTTTTTAATTATTTTTAATAACTAAATAAATATACCAAATTGCGGGTAAAAAAATTCCCGAATTTTCATCAAAGAATGGCTAACACCACGGCTTTACTCTTGCCTCCTGCATTTTGTGTTATTCTTTCCCATATTCTTCACTCAATTCTTCATACAGCAGATCCAACCCAATTAATACTCTTTCTCTATCTGTTAAATCACCAATAATTTTTCGCACAGGTGGGGGCAGAATTTTTGATAGTGTTGGTGTGGCGAGTATTTTATCCTCTTCGGCCAACTGGGGGTTTTTCAGGACATCAATTACTTTTAAAGCATAAACTCCTTGAAATTCTTCTTCTAAGATATTTTTGAGGGTTTTTAAAGCCCGCATTGAATTAGGGGTATTTCCTGCTACATATAGCTTGAGAACATAGGTCTTTTTAGCTTCATTCATACAATATAAACTCCTAAAAACATAGAGGTGAAAGACCAAAAGCCGTATTCTTTACATACACAATCAAGCATTAATTCATCATGAATGCAAATTCTACTTTGGAATATTCAACGGAATTTTAGCAACAGAACAGCGATAAATTTCACAAAGATGTGCCAAAATATCTATTAAGGTTAAACGGTAATCGAGCAATGTTTCATCACTTCTGCCTTCCATCCTTAATTGCTTAGAAAATTCATCAATGACTTCCATGTGCATTTCTATAATTTGTGGTATGGGAATACCTGTATAAAATAGGGTATTAACAAATTTATCAAGTTTTTCTGGTAGTGTTTTGTCACTGATAAAATAATTGATAATTATTTGACGGTAATCTGATTTAAGTGATTTTAAAATTTCCTGTTTTTCGATAGCAGCCATGTCCTGAAAATTTTGTGTCTTTTTTTCCTGGCTAACTGTAAAGAAATAATTATCTTTTTGATCTGGGTTTTGTGGCTGACAATGGGGCAAATAGTATATTTGACAAAGTATAGGTTGCCAGTAACATTGAGTGATGAATTTCTCAAGGAAGTTCCATATTTGAACAATTAAACTTTTGTGCCTCTCTTCTACAAATGGTCTATCGAGAATTTGTTTTATATTTGTTTGTAAAAGCAATATAGGTAATAACATCTACTATTTATAGATCATGAATTTTTGAAAGTGCAATACACAGTCACGCAATTAATTATACATAGCAGGGCTAAGTAGTATAACTGATAAATTCTTTGATGGCTCATTACATTGAGAGAGAGTCATGGCTAATGGATAGTATGAGGATATCCGACGGCAGATAGATGACATTATTTCACTTATTGATAAGATACTTAAACGAACTTAAAGAATTGTCGCATTTTAAATCATTATAATTCCTCAAGGTTCTAAAGCGAATCTTTGGAGCCATAATTATTGTTGTAGTTGTCACCATAGAAAATGATGATTTCCAATATCAGTAGCTTTTCTGGTAAATATGGTTACTTGCTCCGGGTAGAAACTCACATATTGGATCACAAGGGTAAAAATTATTGGTGATTGACTTCGAGACAATGTATGTCCATGACGGAGTGTGACCACAAGCTATAGCTAAATAGCTAGTACCGCAGGGCGGAAGTCAAAAGTCAAAACTAATATACAGTAGGCTTTTTGGCGATTGAATATGGTTGCTTCATTTACGCCGTGATGTACTAGTTTGAAGAGGTCTGTCAATTGTCACCAGAATCGCTGATAGCGTCGCGTAGCCATTCTCAATATTCCTGGAGGATATTGCTTCAGGCTTGAAAACTATCTAAACCAAGTGCTGATGGTAATGCTGAAGTTGATTACAAGCAGAAAGACCACCGAGGACTTATTTTAATGCTACAGTACCCACTTGATGAATTTATAGTAACTGTACCAATGTGCTGGGAAACGAATACTCTGGCAGCAGTGCTGGATATTTTTGTCGAAGAACAGTGCGATCGCTTGGTAATAGTTAATTCCCAACAATGCCCAATTGGTGTATTGTATTCTGCTCGATTACTGCCACAATTCTTAGCCGCGGATGCCGATAACCACCTCTTAAAGCATTTGCAACAACCACTCTCACAGGTGGATAAATCCCTCATAGCGCCAATACAGACCATACCAGCCGCAGCAAATCTGGAAAAATTTAGTTTATTTCTCAAGCATCAAGAAGCACAACAAAAAAGTAACTTAGATTGGGCGCTAGTTGATTCAGATGGTAAATATTTAGGAATCCTAAATACTTTAAGCCTATTAATATTGTTAGCTCAGAAGAAAATTTCCATTAGTTTAACCAAAGCAGAAGGAAGTCACAAATATGTGACAAACACCAAAACTTCTCCACACCAAAAAAACATCAAAGATACAGCCAATAAATGCCAGCCAAAAATACACAAGTCTATAGTCCACTTATTAGCTAGATTGCCCTGGCCAATGATGTTACAAACTGGTCAAGGCGAAGTAGTTATGCAAAACCTCCCTTGGTGGCAACAACTAGGAACATCAAAAGATCCTGAAGGCATTAGAAAACAGGTAGAGACTATACTTACTCCAAAATATATTTATACCAATCCTCAAGAAAATCAGAAAACCGATACTTTCACGACGCACAAACAAAGTATCTCACCGACAGTTTTTTCTCCTGACTCACCATCAGCTTTCCCTTTTTTGCAAGAACCATCTCTGCCTATAAATGACGGTTCTAACCACTGTGTTTTCGATAAGAAATTGGGTATTTGTACTTGTGTGGTGGAAATTAAAACTGGTCAGGAACGAGTTTGGGAATTTGCAAAAATTCCTTTAGATAGTAACGAGTTAAAAATTTGGGTTTCGGAGTCAGAATTACCAGAAAATTCAGAAGAACTATGGTTAATATTAGCCACAGATGTAACTGAACAACAACAACTTTGCAAAGAGTTGGCAGCAAAAAATGCCGATTTGATTCAACTCAATCGCTTAAAAGATGAATTTTTAGCTTGCATTAGTCATGAATTAAAAACACCGTTAACAGCAGTTTTAGGACTATCTCGCCTTCTGGTAGATCAACAGTTGGGACAATTAAATGAGCGTCAAGCTCGTTATGCTGGATTAATTCATCAAAGTGGTAGACATTTGATGAGTGTGGTGAATGATATTTTAGATTTAACGCGAATGGAAACGGGACAGATGGAACTTACCCTCACCTCGGTACAAATTCAAGTAGTATGTGAACGGGCTTTCTCAGACGTTAAAAACATTCATTATCAAACTCACAAAACTAAACAATCATCCCCAGCGGAAAATCGAAATTTATCTAATTCTAATCACCAATTTAGCCTAGTAATTGAACCAGGTTTAGAAGAAATGGTAGCAGATGAATTACGCTTGCGACAGATGTTAGTACATTTACTTTCTAATGCCTTTAAATTCACGGAAATATCTGGGGAAATTGGTTTACGGGTTAGCCGTTGGGAAGGCTGGATTGCCTTTACTATTTGGGATACAGGGATTGGAATTCCTGAACAACAACAACATTTAATCTTTCAAAAATTCCAGCAATTAGAAAACCCACTCACTCGTCAGTTTGAAGGAACGGGTTTAGGATTAGTATTAACTAGAGCTTTGGCTCGTTTACATGGTGGAGATGTCAGTTTCTTATCTCGTGAGGGGAAAGGGAGTCAGTTTACTTTGCTTTTACCTCCAAGTCCACCAAAAGCCAGTTTTAATGAGTCTGAAGACATAGCGACCAAGAGGGAAATAGGCAATATCATCAATTCTTCTCCTCAAAACCTCAATAGTTCTTCCCAAAGACTGGTGTTAGTAGTGGAAGCAGTAGCTCAATATATTGAAGAATTAACTGAACAACTTAAAGGTTTAGGTTATCGTGTTGTTATTGCTAGATCAGGAACAGAGGCACTAGAAAAAGCTCGACGTTTGCAACCAAAGGCAATATTTTTAAATCCTTTACTACCTTTACTTTCTGGTTGGGATGTGATGACTTTACTAAAATCTGATGTTTTAACTCGTCATATTCATGTTATTGTCACAGCCACAGCGGCCGAAAAGGAACAAGCATTTAATAAACAGGCTGATAGTTTTTTGAGTTTACCAATTAAGCATCAAGCATTGGCATCATTGTTAGAAAAAATATCAACAACAACTGAATTTAAGAATTCAGTGATGGAAAATCATCAGATCAATTCTCAAAATATTCCTTTGCGAATTCTCAGGTTAGTAAATCCGGAAATAGAGGCTATTAATCTCTACCCTTCTCTGCGAGAACATCGAGTTATTGAAGTAGATGATTTAGATCAAGCAGATTTATTAGCGCGAGTTTGGCAGTTTGATGTAATTTTACTAGATATGGAAATTTCTACTGCTCGCACTTATTTAGAACAATTAACAAAACATCAAAGATTGGCAACTTTACCATTGGTAACTTGTGATGTTGCGACTACTTTAGCTGCTTCCCAAATACCAGGATTGTCTGTATTTCCTTGTTTAAGTCCCTTAACACAGAAAAATAATCATCAAAATTATCAACAAGATGCTTTAGCATCTGTATTACAAATTGCTGCTGGTATTTGTTGTCCAATAAATATTTTAGTTGTAGATATAAGTATGCTGAGTGATTTATCCACGGTAAAACGCAAACCACTTAAAGATTATCAGTCAATCAAAAGTTCTTTTGTTAATTTTGAAGATGAGCAAATTAATCGAGGATATGAGTGGTTTCAAGCTTTAATTCAATACTTACAAACTGCTGGTTTTAGAGCTTCTATTGCCGGTTGTTGGTCGGAAGTTGTCCAACAAGTCAGTCATCAAAGTGTTGATTTACTTTTGATTTGCTTGAACGAGACGGCAATGAATAAGGAAGTACAAAAAGCTCTTGAATCATTAGGGAATTTACCATTTAATTTGCCGCCAATTTTGGTACTTGACCAGAAATTCAATGAACCCAATTATGGAAATGTAACAAAATCTCGGAAACAACGATATACATCTTCTGTAGAAACTGCGGTTCGGGGAATTGCTACCCAGATATTACCCCGTTCGATTTCAATGGAGGAACTATTAATTCAGATTAATCAATCTTTAGCAAATTAGACTATGATTTATTTGATTTATTTGATTCATTTGATTGTGATGATGGAAATAATCCTCACAATAATCAATCATCACATAAATCACATCAATCAAAAAAATCATAGTTTAAGATGATTATGATGATGAAAATAATCCTCACAATAATCAATCATCACATAAATCACATCAATCAAAAAAATCATAGTTTAAGATGATTATGATGATTTTATGTAATAATCACTTCAATCACAACAATCAATCATCACATAAATCACATCAATCAAAAAAATCATAGTTTAAGATGATTATGATGATGAAAATAATCCTCACAATAATCAATCATCACATAAATCACATCAATCAAAAAAATCATAGTTTAAGATGATTATGATGATTTTATGTAATAATCACTTCAATCACAACAATCAATCATCACATAAATCACATCAATCAAAAAAATCATAGTTTAAGATGATTATGATGATGAAAATAATCCTCACAATAATCAATCATCACATAAATCACATCAATCAAAAAAATCATAGTTTAAGATGATTATGATGATTTTATGTAATAATCACTTCAATCACAACAATCAATCATCACATAAATCACATCAATCAAAAAAATCATAGTTTAAGATGATTATGATGATGAAAATAATCCTCACAATAATCAATCATCACATAAATCACATCAATCAAAAAAATCATAGTTTAAGATGATTATGATGATGAAAATAATCCTCACAATAATCAATCATCACATAAATCACATCAATCAAAAAAATCATAGTTTAAGATGATTATGATGATTTTATGTAATAATCACTTCAATCACAACAATCAATCATCACATAAATCACATCAATCAAAAAAATCATAGTTTAAGATGATTATGATGATGAAAATAATCCTCACAATAATCAATCATCACATAAATCACATCAATCAAAAAAATCATAGTTTAAGATGATTATGATGATGAAAATAATCCTCACAATAATCAATCATCACATAAATCACATCAATCAAAAAAATCATAGTTTAAGATGATTATGATGATTTTATGTAATAATCACTTCAATCACAACAATCAATCATCACATAAATCACATCAATCAAAAAAATCATAGTTTAAGATGATTATGATGATGAAAATAATCCTCACAATAATCAATCATCACATAAATCACATCAATCAAAAAAATCATAGTTTAAGATGATTATGATGATTTTATGTAATAATCACTTCAATCACAACAATCAATCATCACATAAATCACATCAATCAAAAAAATCATAGTTTAAGATGATTATGATGATGAAAATAATCCTCACAATAATCAATCATCACATAAATCACATCAATCAAAAAAATCATAGTTTAAGATGATTATGATGATGAAAATAATCCTCACAATAATCAATCATCACATAAATCACATCAATCAAAAAAATCATAGTTTAAGATGATTATGATGATTTTATGTAATAATCACTTCAATCACAACAATCAATCATCACATAAATCACATCAATCAAAAAAATCATAGTTTAAGACAAGTTATCTAGTTTAGCTGTTTTCAAAGGAATGCGAATGAGATGATAAGCGCCTTTGGTGGCTAAGTTTTTGTAAGTATCAGGTGGTAAGTCCATTTCCTGAAATTTTCCCTGTTCAACTAAGATTAACAATGATGGTGGTCTGTTTTCTTGTGATGATTGCTTTTGAATATATTCAAGAGCTTGTTGAGAAAATTTAATGTAATTAACGTTTTTGCGCGTGTAGAAAGTCACGGTAGGTTTTTTGAACCCAACCATAATTAATTCTTCATTGGGTTGTTTTGATTCAACAATTAGGGCTGATAATTCTCTCAGAGGTAGTTGACGCTGTTGGTCCATAATCAAAACAGCAGGCATTAAAGCAATAGCAATAAAGGCTATAAATCCTAATAAATTAATTGTAATTATCTGTTGATAACGGTGACTTAATATTAAGATAGCCGAAGTAACTGTAGATAGTAACCAAATTATTCCCGCAAATTTGAGGATTCCTGATTTCTCCATTTGTACGTATAATTCAGGAGCAGCAGGATCAGGCCCAGCAATTTGGGTAAGATTAAAGAGGGCAATGGAAATAACTGTTAGAAAAGCTACGTTTACCCAAGCACTGATGCGTAAAAATTTGGGAGGAGTTGGAGTTTGTGAATTGGGGAAAAGATCACTCCAAAATAATGCCACAAGAATAGCTGCTGCTGGCATTAAGGGTAATACATAACTGGGTAATTTGGTAACAGAAATTGTGAAAAATCCAAATACACCCAAAAACCATAAACAGACAAATAAACCTAATTGTTGAGAGCGTTCTTGCTTTAACCACTGCGATCGCTGCAAAAGATTTACTCTAACTAGAGCCGCGGGGATGTACACTGAATATGGTGCAAAGCCCAACAAAACGACTAAAAAGTAAAAATACCAAGGGGCTGAATGGCCATTAACAACTTCGGTAAAACGGTCTATATTGTGATAGATAAAAAAGGCATTAATAAAATTCCAGCCGTTGCGCCAAGTTACCAAAACATACCAAGGAAGTGAGATAACTAAAACTATCCCCATTCCCAAAATCGGCCGCATTTCTCGCCAAAGTTCCCAAAATTTCCCCACATACAAGGCAAAAGCAATCATAATTATTCCTGGTAAGACAATGCCTACAGGACCTTTAGTTAATATTGCCCCAGCAATTAAGACATAACTTGCTAAATACCATTTATTGGGAAGTCGCCAATTAGCAGTGACGATTGGGGAATTATTCTGAGCATATCCCAGGAAAAAACATAATAAAGTTGAACCTATACAGCCATTGAGTAACATATCAGAAACCCCGGCTCTGCCCCAAACAATCATTTCTGCGTTGAGTGCCATTAAAGCAGCGGCAATGGCGGCTGTAAAGTAACGTCTGGGCAAATTAGTAACTTGTTCTAATTCATCTTTTTTGGCAAAGTACCACTGCACAGTGTAAAATGCCAAAGCAATTACGCCCATTGCTGCCAATGCTGAAGGGATACGCACAGCCCATTCATTTACTCCCATAATAGAGTAAGCGATCGCTTGACACCAATAAATTAAAGCAGGTTTATCAAAGCGAGTTTCACCATTAAAAAACGGCGTAATCCAATCACCAGTTACCAGCATTTGTCGGGAAGCTTCCGCAAACAGCGGCTCAGTCTCATCAATTAAGCCCACATTACCCAAATTCCAGCCAAAAGCTATCCAACCAATTACCAATAACCACAGGGACGAAACAGCCACAGCTAGGACTGGACGCTGTTCTAAATTATTCAACCACTTATCCACCACTTGCCAAGAAACACTCAATTTTATACTCATGAATTCATACTTAAAGACACTGAAATCGCGTCCTGCCAATACACAATAGTTTACAATTCAAAAAAACTCCTGAACTCCTTCCTTCTTCCTCCTGAACTCCTGAACTCCTGAACTCCTGACTCGGTGACTCGGTGACTCCTGACTCGGTGACTCCTGACTCGGTGACTCGGTGACTCCTGAACTCCTGACTCGGTGACTCCTGACTCCTAACCTCTCCAATATCACCTATTTTGTAACACTAACTGCCATTCTTGAGTTTGCGGATTCCATTGGGGAGAGGAAGTTTCTCCCACAACATAGGGACCCCAATAACGTCGAGAACCATCTTGAGCAAAAGCCACCAAAATATCACCTTTCTCAAGTCTTAAATTAGCTTGAGGTAAAGATAAAACTAACCCGCTCTCACTTCCTTCTTCAGGAGCAAAATCCCAATGAGCCGGAATATCAGATTTAGATTTATTCGCAGTCGCACTTTTGAGGGATGATTGTCTAGCTAACAATGCTAGACGGACAGGTTGAGTAGTTTTGTTGCTAATGCGAAGCAATCCAGCAGCCTTGTTTTTACTATCAGAGTTAACCTGATAGGCTACAACTGTGGACTGATTTTTTTGCGGACTTGATTCTACTGAGTCACTTGGTGTACTATCTAAGTTAATTTCATCCCCATTTTTACCACTATTTGTCATCATAGATGGGGTTGTTTCTGGATTTGTAGACTGAAAAGATATCCGCATATCTAAGCATCCTGTCATGATCCCCACCAATCCTAAGGCAGAAAGACTGATAATGAAGTTACCATACCGATCAAGGAAGTTTTTCATAATGATATAGCTTTAGAAATAAGATTTTTTGTAAGCTAAACCCGATGGTTACAAATGATCCCCAACCGTAATTAGAGTGGTTTAATTAGGTTCTCCAAAATAAATTATCCAGTTTCATCAAGTCAAAACGACTTTTTCTGTTCCCTATTCCCATGCAAAATACTCGCTTGAACAACCTATTAGAAACAATTTTCAGTAGCTTGAGTGAATGGTTTCTGAATCCTTGGCGGCGGTTATCGCTAATACTAATTAGTTTTTTGTTTGGCTTTTTTTTGGGATCAGCAGTATCAACAACCGCTGGACAAAAGGCAGAATTAGACATTGTGGTTGCTGGATTTTTAGTGCTACTGACTGAAATTACCAGTAGAATATTTTACAGTCGGAGTTTTTTTGTTCGCCAAGCATTTTGGGTAGAAATACTCAACTATCTCAAGGTTGGTTTTATCTACAGTCTATTTCTAGAAGCGTTAAAACTGGGTTCGTGATTTTATGAGTAGTGAATGGTTGAGTCAAGTTTTAACAACAGACACATCTTGGCAAGTGTCAGCACAAGCCGCAGCATTGGCAGATCCTTTGCGAGCTAAGGTGTTTAATATTACTTCTGATAATGTGGCTGAAGTTATCCAAAGGAGAGGGGATTTACTGAAGTTAGTTTTCCCTAATTTTAGTCAATTTTGTCAAACTACCCTAAAAATTCAACCGCCAAAAGTGTTACAGGTATTGTGGGATTTATGGCTACCCTTGGGAATCCAAATTGCAGCACAACGTCAACAGTTAGGGAAACCTTTTGTCCAGGGAATTTTAGGCACACAAGGAACTGGTAAAACTACAATGTCCCAGATACTGGGTTTGATTCTCCAGCAGTTAGGATATCGGACGTTAAGTTTGTCTTTGGATGACTTGTACAAAACTTATAGCGAGCGTTTGGCTTTAATGCAGCAAGATCCCCGTTTAGTTTGGCGTGGTCCCCCTGGAACCCACGATATTCACCTAGCTTTCAGTGTACTCGATCAGATTGCTCAAAGCAAGAGTCCTGTGATAGTTCCTAGATTTGATAAATCTGCCTATGGAGGTATTGGCGATCGCACTACTCCTGAAGTTATCACAAATCCTATAGATATTGTTCTGTTTGAAGGCTGGTTTGTGGGCGTAAAACCAATTCCTCCTAAAGTGTTATTAACTCCACCACCACCTATTCTTACAGACGTAGACAAACAATTTGCCTCTGATATGAATAATCAGCTAAAAGATTATTTACCACTGTGGGAAAGATTAGATAGTTTAATAGTTCTTTATCCCACAGATTACCGTTATTCTTTAGCATGGCGCAAGCAAGCAGAAAGACAAATGATTGCTGCTGGTAAATCAGGAATGAGTGACGCAGAAATAGAAGAATTTGTAAATTATTTTTGGCGTTCTTTACATCCCGAATTATTCATTAATCCCTTAATTCAATCATCATCTGTTGATTTAGTAATTGAAATTAATGCTGATCATAGTTTTGGGAAAATTAGAAAAGCTATCTGAGATTATTAAATTCATCTTCTGTAATTTCTAATTGTTTAAGAATTTCCTGGAATAGCCAACTGCCGATTTCAGCATTTCCATGAATAGGAATAGTTGTTGCGCGACCATCGGGATGCTTCCAGCGAGCATGACTACCTTTTTGACGAATTTTCTCAAAGCCTAATTTTTTGGCAACTTTTTCTAAAGTTTTGGCTTTAGCTGGCATAAGCAATAGTTACCTCAATATCATTAGGTAAGGATTTACCAGCCTCTAAATATTCTGCTGATATCATTTCAAAAACATGGTTTAACTCTGAACGAGCTTCTTCATGGGTTTTTCCCCACGCATGACATCCTTTAATTGCTGGAACGTAAGCAACAAATGTTCCATTATCATCGGGGCGTAAAATAATTGTATAGTCAATTAGTTTTTTGTTTATCATATTATTTCCTATTAAATACTTGTGATTAAAAAGGCGAATTTCCCGACTCATGGGCGAGGAAACCCCGCCTCTGCTGACAAACTACCTTCCTGTTTGCAGTGTTTCCACTAAATCATAAAAAGGTTGCCAATTATCATCTTCAGTGATTCGTTCCCAAACAGACTCAATCACAGGTCTTAATAAAGCTGTTTTAGGATTAGATTCAGCTAGAGTTTTACCAATTTTATCCATTTGTTCAGGATCAAAATGATTGAGAATTTTATGATAAAGAAAACACCAATTATCAAAAGTCGCTGATTTTCCTAATGCGGGGCTAAGTTCTGAACCATTCATCACAAAAGCTGGATCATCTCGCCATGTATTAGAAAAGGTAGCAGCTAAATCAGCAAAGAATTGATGATAACCAACTTGACTATCATGTAAAAAGGTAATGGTTAACCGCAAAAATTCATCAGCTTCGGCTAATTGTAAATCTTCAAAACCCAATTTTTTCAACATCAAGGCTCGATATTCAGCTTGGTAATATTCAGCAAACTTAGATAAAGCAATATCCAAATCACCTTGGTGAATTATTGCCTTTAAAGGTTCTTGCAAAAGTTCTAAATTTAATTTGCAAATCCCTGGTTGTTGACTGTAACAATAACGTTTATAATAATCGAAATATGCCGCCGTAAATTGGAGATCGTAAGTAGGAATAAAGGCATAGGGTCCATAGTCAAAACTTTCCCCGGTAATTGACATATTATCAGTATTCAGAACTGCATGACAAAAACCCGCTGCCATCCATTGTGCTACTAATTCGGCGACACGCTGCACTAATTCGGCATAAAATAAAGCATATTTATCATTTTCAGCTTGCAAATGCGGGTAATACTGTTCAATTACATGATCTAACAGTTTTTGAGTTAAATCATGTCGTTTGAAATAGTTTAATCGTTCAAAAGTACCAAAACGAATATGAGATTTACTCATGCGAATCATGACAGAAGAACGAGTTGGAGAAGGTTCATCACCGCGCCACAAACCCAAACCCGTTTCAATCATACTTAAACAGCGAGAAGTGCGAACGCCTAAACGATGAAGTGCTTCAGCGGCGAGAACTTCCCGCACTCCTCCTTTAAGTGTTAGCATTCCGTCACCACCGCGAGAGTAGGGGGTTCTTCCCGAACCTTTTGTGCCAAAATCATATAATTCCCCATCAATACCCCGCACTTGTCCATAGAGAAAGCCTCTACCGTCACCTAATTGGGAGTTATATTGTCCAAATTGATAACCGTGATAACGTAGTGCTAACAGCGGTTCTCTTCCCTCAAATTTACCAAAAGCGTTAATAAAATCTTCGTCTTTAACTACTTGGGGCGCAACTCCTAAGCGTGGCAGTAGTGCGTCATTGCGCCAGCGTAACATAAGTTGGGGAAATTCCTCGGCTACAACTTGATCATAGTAGTCATTACCTAGAGATTCTAGGGCTGGTTCATAGTTGAGGGTAAGTAAGGGATTAGTAGCATGAGTATGATTGAGAGTTTCATCCAGAGTCATTATAATTACGCTTAATTGATATTTATTTAATGATAGACAAAAAAGCTTACGATCTTTCTATTTAATAACGTATCTTTCTGAAGAACAGCAACGAGAAGCTTATGAAAATTATTTATCTTCTTGAGGATAAAATCAATATCTGATTAAAATTACAATATGATTAAGTTAATCAACTTAAACAGATAAATGAATGCGTAAACAAGTTATCGAATATACATCTCTACTAGATGCGTTGATTGCCCTTACCAAACAGTTAAATGTTTATGAAATCAAGTACCAAATGAGTTCAGAAGATTTTTTTGCCAAATATAACCAAGGAAAAACTTCTGATGATGAAGTGTTTGTCGAATGGGCAGGAAATTATCAGCATTATCTAGCTTTACATCAAGAAATAACCAGCAAACTCCAAGATGTCGCGTAAACTTATCCAAGCGTATTTAGATGAAATTGAGCAACTTTCACTCAATTGCTCTAATGCATACATTGAGGAATATAGTGCAGTCATTTTAACGACAGAGCGGGCTAATCTCCGCATTAGGATACGTTTTGCAATTAGATATTTACTAGCAGTCAGTGAAGCCTTTGTTGTTGTAGATAATCAGATTAAATATATTGATTACCGCTATCACTTTCAAGATGAGCAAAATAGTCTGATTTTTCGTTATGACAGTACACCACACTTTCCCAACTTGTCTAGTTTCCCCCACCATAAACATCTTTTTGACAATGTAATTGCTTGCGAAAAACCACATATAGCTGATGTTCTACAAGAAGTGATGGAGTTTTTAAAGTAGCTTATGAAAATTATTTATTTTCTTGAGAATGATAAATAAAAAAATAGATCCCCGACTTCTTGAAGAAGTCGGGGATCTAAGGATTACAATATTCACATAAACTAGGATCAGCAAATTCTTGATTGTTAGGAAATAATTGTTGTTGGGTAAAATTGCATTTTTGACATTGAAAAATTACTGCTTTAATTAATGAAGTTGGCTGATGACAAAGTTCACAAGGTAGTCCAGGGATTTTTTGATTAATCATAAAACCAGGAGTATGACATTGGGGACATAAACTATTAATTTTATTAATTAAGTCTTGAGTAGCAAAGGCAATATTTTTCATCCTGGTAGGATTATACATTGCTCTCATATCTGTTTCTATATGAAATTTACCATTTGTGTTTTTTATGGCAATTTCTACGGAATTGATTAGGTTTTCTTTGCTGGTAATACCTTTAATAAATTGTGTTTTTCCTGTAGATATATTATTAAATGAAATTACTAAACCATGTTCAGGAAAACCTACTTTTTTACCAAATTCTTCAGCTTCTTCTAAACTAGATATAGTCTGATGATTAAAATTAGTTTCCATAGAAAATACTTCACCAATAATTTCTAAATCATTTTCTTGATCCAGAAAAATAATGATTTCTCGGTTAGCATAAATATAGGGAATTAGGGGATGAGGTGCAAAACTTCCTTCACTAGCAATTGCTATTTTTTCATCATACATTTCCAAGGCTTTTTTAGCTTTTAACCTAGCAGTAATAATTTGTGTATCTGGACGTTTAATTTCTCTAGTAAAAGTTCCAAAAATATCAGTATTTAAGCCTTGAGGAACTATCAAATTAATTCCTAAATGTTCCTTCAATAAAGGAGAAATTACTTTTTCTTTATTGTGCATTGTCGCCAAAATAGCCACGCGATTATTATATATTGACATAATTTATTTTTCCATAATTATCTTCAGATCCCCGACTTCTTGGACAAGTCGGGGATCTGAGGTATTATAATATTATAAATCTGATCGCCAGTGGGGATTTGTCAAACTTGTAAAAATATGATCTTCCCATTTACCATTAATCATTAAATAATCTCTAGCATATCCTTCAACTACAAAACCAGCCCTTTTAAGAACATTACCACTGCGGCGATTATGGGGCATATAATTAGCCATAATGCGGTGCAGATTTAATTCTTGAAAAACATACTTAGTGGAAATAGACAAGGCTTCTGTCATGTAACCATAACCTTGTGCTGATTCTGCTAAACTGTATCCTAATTGACAAAATTGAGCAGCACTATAGACAAAGTTGCTAAAATTAGCAGTCCCCACAATTTGTCTAGGCTGGTGTTTCCGATAAATAAATAGTTTTAATGAATAGTTGTTCACAAATTCCCAGAAACTCGTTTCTACTTGATACTCCCAATAATCGTGAGTAAAAAAGTTTTCATCCCATTGAGGATAAAATGGCGTAAGATATTCTTTATTTTCCGTAAAATATTTGAGTATGTAGGGAATATCCTCCATCACTGCCATTCTTAATATTAGGCGATCGCTTGTCAGAATTGGTGGCTCTGATGTCATATAATCAAATTTAAATATTTTAGTAAGATGATATTTTAAAAGTTTTGGGCGAATGTAATTCGCGGCTACATAACCAAAGTCCGCCTACGCGGACTAAAAAAATTCGGGTTTTATAACCCACGCAGGTGGGTTTCGTCTGTGTAGACGCGATTTCTAATCGCCGGGGCTAGTTAATTTCAACTACAAAGAGGATAATCATGGTAGAAATACGCTACAATTTGCAACCGACAGAGATTTTAACAATATATAATACCCCATTTCTAGAGCTAATTTATCAAGCTGCTACTGTGCATCGTCAATATCACAAACCTGAACAAATACAAGTTTGTAAACTTATCTCCATTAAAACTGGTGCGTGTCCCGAAGATTGCGGTTACTGCGCTCAATCTTCCCGCTATAAAACTGAGGTAAAACCCGAAGCACTGTTAGAAAAAGAAACGGTGATAAATATTGCCAAAACAGCTAAAGAAAGCGGTGTGAGTCGCGTTTGTATGGGTGCTGCTTGGAGAGAAGTTCGGGATAATTCCCAATTTGAGGAAGTCCTGGATATGGTCAAGGATGTAACTGGCATGGGTTTAGAGGTATGCTGTACCTTGGGAATGTTGACAGAAAACCAAGCCAAGCGGTTAGAGGATGCGGGATTATATGCTTATAACCATAATCTTGATACCTCAGAGGAATATTACAGCACTGTAATTACAACTCGAACTTATGGCGATCGCCTGAATACAATTGCCAATGTTCGCCAAACTAATGTTACCGTATGTTCGGGCGGTATTCTCGGTTTAGGGGAAAATGTTAGCGATAGAGTCGGAATGTTACATACTCTCTCAAATTTACAGCCTCACCCCGAATCCGTACCCATCAATATTCTTTCCCAAGTTCCCGGTACACCTTTAGAAAATCAACCAGATGTGCCTATTTGGGATGTAGTGCGGATGATTGCGACTGCTAGAATTATTATGCCTAAATCTGACGTGCGTTTGAGTGCAGGTAGGGCGAGACTTTCCCAAGTAGAACAGGCTTTATGCTTCATGGCTGGTGCAAATTCCATCTTCTCCAGCGATGATAATAAAATGTTGACGGTAACAACTCCCTGTCCCGATTACGACGCAGATAAAGAAATGTTGAACTTGCTTGGTTTGGAAATGCGTCCCCCATTTCAAAAGCAGGAAAAAACACCTAATCTAGCGATGATATAACAATTGAAAATTACCTCTCCCATTCAGGGAGAGGACTCGAATATGCTAGAATTTAGGATGAATTTTAAGCAGGTGATCAAGATGACACAATCCACACACCAAAGAGTTGTCCGTCGTGGCCGAGTATTTCCCGAAATTCAGTGGACTGATGAACAAAAAGCTGAAGATAGAGCTAGAAGACAGGCATTTTCTGATCGTTGTTGGGTAATTTTTGAGCGTTTAAAACCAGAAATATTAGATAAATATTATGGTTGGTATATTGCTATTGAACCTGATAGCGGTGATTATTTTATTGATCAGGATCAAGAGGTAGCTAGTAAAATGGCTAGAGAAAAGTATCCTCATGTGATTCATCATATTTATGGCATTAATGAAACGGGAGTTAGTGGCAGAATATGATTGAGGGAAGATTTGGAGATAAAGGTCAAATTTATTTGGAAATTGATTTAATTGATGGAGATAATTTCAGTTTTCCTGTAGAAACAATGTTAGACACAGGATTTACTGAATATTTAGCCATGAATAAACAAGATGTACAAAGTCTTGATTGGCCTTTTTTACGTCAGAATAAATTAAGAACTGCTCAAGGAGAAACTGAATTTGATGTTTATCATGGTAGGGTAATTATAGATGGTCAAGAGTGGGAAATTCCTGTATTTGCTGGAGATGAAATACAGGAAATTTTACTGGGTTCTCGATGGTTGAAGTTATTTATATTAGTCGCTAATTATGGTGAGGATAGGGTAAGTTTAGAGTTAATTTAATTATTTTTTTTATTAAAAATAAAGTGGGTTGCAGGTTGTATCTAGAACGAAATAGCCCTGGGTGGTAATTGCCAGAATATTTGGTCTTTATTCCAAATTTTAGGGCTAGGATGCCTAAAAAGACAATATAATTAGATTTAGGGACTTCCAAGAAATAAATTATCCTGATTAACGAACCACAGAGGCGCAGAGGACACAGAGGAATAAGGGTTTGAGAGATTTTTGTGTTAGGTGGTTGAGTATTTTTTTATTTGGAAGTCCCTTAACAAATTACTGATTTTATTAACGTTGCTTTTTATGCCCAAGCATGATCCCGCAAAATTAAAAAAAGTATCTATTAGTCTTCCCTTTGGTATAGGTTCTGCGGAATGGGAAGCTGACACAACAGAACGAAAAGCCGCTTGGTCGTTGTATGTGGAACTGGTGACGCGCATTGCTGTCCAGTCTTTAGAAGTTGACCAGGGGTTAGTGAGAGAAGCGTTGAACTCTCTGTATAGTTTATTCGGAACTACCCGTGAAGTTCTCAAAGCTGCTGGGCCTGATGTAGGTGCTTCTAAAAACTCAGTCGGGGGTATTGCTATTGCGGTGCTGAATAATGGGTTAAGACCATTTTTAGCTAAATGGCATCCTGTGTTACAGGCTTGGGAAGCAAGACGACCTCTGGGGGTGAGTCCCAAGGAACATGAGGTGAGTTGGTCAGAAGAATCAAAGTTGCGAAGTGAGTTGGCTGCTTTACGAGATGGTTTGGAACAGTATGCGAAGGCGTTGGCGACTATTGCAGGTGTGGAGGAATAAAATGGAAAAATATGATGTTTTTATTTGCCACAATAGCAAAGACAAGCCAGAGGTAGAAAAAATTAAAAGCATTTTGCAAAGTCAAGGAATCAAAACGTTTTATGATGAGGATAACTTAATAGCATTTAAAAAATGGAAAAAACAACTCCAAGATCATATTAGTGAAGTTAAAGCTTTCCTTGTCTTTATTAGTAATAATGGTACAGGACCAATACAACACGAAGAAATTGATTTCTTTTTAAAAGAAGTTTTGCCAAAAAACTCTGAAATTCAAACAGGCTTAGTTATCCTACGCAACACAGGAGAGGGAATAATAAATACCGTAAAAAACAGTTACCCAGAATTTAAAGACTTTCATTATTGTGATTTTCGTAAAGAAGAACTTAACCCAATGAACAAACTGATTTTGGCTATTACTGGAAGAGAACCAGAGTCAGAGTCTATAACTATAATAACTCAGCCTAAATCACTCACAAAAACTCCTCAACAACCACCTCATACAGATAGTATTAGCTCAAAAGGCATAGACTATACAAAGCTGATTAAATTACTATCAAGGCGTGAATGGGAAGATGCTAATTATCTGACTTATCAACTGATGATCAAGGCTGTAAGCAAGAATAAATACGAAAAATTAACCAAGGAAGACCTGATAAATTTTCCATGTGAAGACCTTCTTAAAATTGACGAATTGTGGGTAGAACATAGCAACAGTAAATTTGGATTCAGCGTTCAAAAAGACATTTACTTGAGCATTGGTGGCAAACTTGATTATATTTTCGACACACCGGATTGGAAAGATTTCGGTGATCAGGTTGGATGGCGTGTGAATGGACAATTTCTTGATGATAGTGAGAGAGTTGAGGGAGAATATACTTTTGATATTTCAGCACAGAAGGGTCATCTTCCTGTGTTAACTGAAATTTATGATCCGGGGATTATTATATGTATCTTTGCTCGTATCGAAGCTTGTCCTCAATTTAATAAAGACCCTTTAAAGCTTCTCAACTCACATCTTGGTTTTCCGCCAGACACTTCAGCAATTAAGGCTGTAGAGATTATTAACTCACTGCCTAATATTTAGTTACCCACTTAAACAGATAACCTATTCTTACTCGGACGCTGATTGATACAATCTAAAATAAGCCGGAAATGTAGAGCGATTCCTACAGAGCGCTTCGCTATCGCTACAACGTCTGAGAAAATATTGCTTAACTTCAGCTTCGACTTATAAAATGAAGACAGACACGATATTTTACACATTACTGCAAAATCTCCCCAGTGTGTTATTTGAACTGCTAGAACAGCCCCCTACACTAGCTTTAGTTATGTTCAACCGCTTGTAACTCAAACTTCTATAAAATCTTTACCAATACCTATTTTTGATTTTCAATTTCAACAGCATATTAATTCAAAATTGCTCGAAAGTTTGGATTTAAAACTAAAATCCAAACAACTACTAGAAATTGCTAAAATAGGAGTAGAAAAAGCCATTGAAACCGATAAAGCAACAGCTACAGATTGGATAAATCAGCAATTGGCAATATTAGGAATTGATATCAAAAGCATCATCAGTTAATTTCCTGTTGTATAATATTTATATATATTTTCCCTGATCAATTTAACAGCTTACTATCACGGCAAATTTTGTCATAATATAAAGATAGGATTCCCATGACTAATTACGCTTTATCAACATTATGAGGAATAAATAATTATGTCTCAATCCGATTTAATCAATAAACCAGAATTAAGTAACACTACCGAAGAAAATCATCTCATAGAAATTTTACGAGAAATTCAAGCAACACCTAAAGAATACTGGCCAAATCTCCTACAAATAATGCGAGTATTTCGAGAAAGTGTTACTTTTAAACCTGAGATTTTTAACCATTCTCACCTAGAAATAGACGCACAACAACAAATTTTAAATCAACAACATCAATTACTCAAAGAATTAACCGAAGAGTGGTTAGAAGAAGGAGAACAAGAAGAACAAACGGAAACTTGGGAATATTTGCGGCAAAAACAAGAAATTGATGATAATCCTTTTTAAGATTAAGCTGAATTTATATGAATAAATTGATTTTCCTCTACAGATTGGATAAATCAACAATTTGCAATATTAGGAATTGATCTCAACAATGGAGGAGAAAATAAAAATTAATGCTGATGTCATTTACAATAGAATTATAGCCTAGTAGTAGAGGTGAAACTATGACCATTGAACAAGCAGTTTTAGAAAACCTGCGAGAGTTACCAACCGATAAACAACAAGAAGTTTTAGATTTTATTCAATTTCTCAAACATAAACTGTCACAAATAAAAGAACAAGTACAGGAAAAACCATTACAGAATAAAGGAGATAGCTTTTGGGAAGGGGTTTTAAGGTTTCGAGAAACAATTGAAAGAGAAGGAATTGAATTTACAGATGAAGATTTTGCAGATATTAGAGATCGTAGTCCAGGACGCGAGATTGATTTATGACAGTTCGCTTTTTACTAGACTCTAATATTATCTCAGAACCGAGTCGGCCAATTCCCAATACTCAGGTTTTAGATCAATTAAATCGCTATCGTTCAGAGGTAGCAGTAGCAAGTCTTGTTGTTCATGAAATCCTTTATGGCTGTTGGCGTTTACCAGCATCTAAACGCAAGGATTCTTTATGGAAATACATTCAAGATTCTGTGTTAGATTTGCCTGTGTTTGATTATGATCTCAAAGCTGCAAAATGGCACGCACAGGAAAGAGCTAGATTATCGAAAATTGGTAAAACACCTGCTTTTATTGATGGACAAATTGCCAGTATTGCCTTCTGCAATGACTTGATTTTAGTAACAAATAATGTGGCAGATTTTCAGGATTTTGAGGATCTGATAATTGAGAATTGGTTTATTAAATGAGGGACTAACTGTAGAAAAAGTTGCTCGGATACTTGAGTTAGAGATTGAAGTGGTGAAAACTTGCAATCAAACAGCAAAGTAGTAAATAGACATTTGATAATCTGATTGAAACCGATACCTAAACCCACATAAAGTGGGTTTAATTAGCGTCTAATTGTAGGGTTAGATTATCTTAGCTCCGCGTAGACCAAATAATAGGCCTACAGCTACACCCATAAACACGCCTAGAAAGACAATATATTCAACTACAGCCATTTGTTTTGCTCCAGATTAGTTACTTATTTCTATTCAATCATCAATAATTATGAAAGGGAACAGGGAATAGAAAAGAGGTTGTCAACTTGGGGTAAAATACCCAGACGAGTGATTATATTAGGGTTAGGGAGTCAGTAACTCAGCCCTAAAGGGACTGAGCTTGTAAGAAATTGCAAGCTGTACTGACCAGTCTAAGTCTTAACTGACTACGTTTTTTGAGTCACGACACCCTGGAATGCGTAGCTAGTTCCCTGCTCTGTCATTTGCAATTAAACAGTTTTAAAGTCACTGAAACAGTGTTGCAAGTCTAAAAAGCTCTTAAAACATTGACGAAGCTAACATTACCCCAGAAATGGGAGGCTCTTCGGAGCAACACATTATGCGTACAGAGTTGGGAAATTTGAATCGGTAATTGTCCCGTTGAAAGTACATTACAAAAGTACACCGAATTTACCAACTCCAAGGCGGTAATGAAAAAATATTCAAGGCGGTTAAAACCGCACGAGTCGTTTCCCTCTCAGCACTGAAGTGTCTGAGTTTCCCACTTACCGGGTATTTTTATGAGTTCTGTAATTAAAGTAGATATACCAGAAAAATCTTATGATATTACCATTGCACCTGGGAGTTTAGATCAACTAGGTGAACAAATGGCGAGTTTGAAACTAAGTAAAAAAGTATTGCTAGTTTCCAACCCCATGATATTTAAATACTATGGCGAAAGAGCGATCGCCTCTTTAGAAAATGCCGGTTTTCAAGTCGTCAGTTACAACCTACCCCCAGGTGAACGCTACAAAACCCTCAACTCCATTCAGAAACTCTACGACATCGCCCTTGAAAATCGCCTAGAACGCTCCTCAACAATGGTGGCATTAGGAGGAGGTGTTATTGGTGATATGACAGGCTTTGCCGCCGCCACATGGCTCAGAGGCATCAACGTTGTGCAAGTTCCCACCAGTCTCCTAGCAATGGTAGACTCAGCTATTGGTGGTAAAACCGGCGTAAATCATCCCCACGGTAAAAACTTGATTGGTGCATTTCATCAACCCAGTCTAGTTTTAATTGACCCAGAAGTATTAAAAACCCTTCCAGCACGGGAATTTCGAGCAGGAATGGCAGAGGTGATCAAGTACGGTATTATTTGGGACACCGAACTGTTTACTCAACTAACAGCAAGTAAACACCTAGATCAACTCCGCTATGTAAAATCCGACCTGATAAACAGCATATTAACTCATTCCTGTCAAGCAAAGGCAGATGTTGTCAGCAAAGATGAAAAAGAATCTGGAATCAGGGCAATTTTAAATTATGGTCATACTATCGGTCATGCAGTAGAAAGCCTCACAGAGTACCGTTTATTCAAACATGGTGAAGCTGTCGGTATTGGTATGGTAGCAGCAGGAGGCATTGCTGTAAAATTAGGACTTTGGACACAAGGAGATACAGAACGTCAAAACGCCTTAATCAAAAAAGCAGGTTTACCCACCCAAATACCCGCAGATTTAGATATTGAAGCTCTTATTGATGCTTTGCAATTAGACAAAAAAGTTAAATCTGGCAAGGTTCGCTTCGTACTACCAATCCAAATTGGCGCAGTTAAAATTACCGACGAAGTACCAACAGACATAATTAGAGAAGTATTGTTAGGGAAGTAGGGGCAGGGTCTCCCTGCCCTTTTTAACACCACATCGTGCTAAACTGGCAAAGGTGCTGAACCATTCAATTGCCGAGCAGCATTGATGCAAACTGGACAATCACAGCCAAATAGCTTGATAGCTAAATCGCTTTCAGCATCAGAAAATTCTAGTTCTTTAGGACTATTTGTATCCGCTTGTGCCACTTGCATGGTTTCTTTAGCAACGCCCAAAGGAGTATTACTCACCTGTATACATACCTTGTTCGGAATTGCAGAATGGGGAGACATGACACAAGATTCATGAGTACCAGCAGTGTCAACTGTTTGACTAGCATGAGCAGGTCTACCCATCATCACCATAGATAACATGGATGTAAACAACACGGGGCTAGAAATCAAAGTTAAAATAAATCTTTTGTTCATGTACTGTTAAAAACCTTGTTATTAGGGAAATAAACCAATTTATCTTTTCCGACAACTTGGTTGTTAATCAGTCTATCTTATCTAAGAAGAGGGAACAGGGAACAGGGAACAGGGAACAGAAGAAAGGGAATATTTATCTTTTTATTGCTTTTTACCAATTACCCGTAATTACTAATATTACGTAAATTTTCGGTTTTGTATTTAAAATTAGTTACATAAAAAGTTAGAGTAATTACTCATTAAGATATAATCCAGATTATCTTCATGATTTGAGGTTTAGGCTTGTGCTAGGAATAAAAAGCATTAATATACATAATTTATCTATCTGGGTAGAACAAGCTAAAACCCAAGCAGCAAAAGGAAAAGTTATTGAACGCATTCCTAAATTAGCTACGGCTAATCCTAACTCATTTGCTGTTTATATAAGTTGTGAATCAGGAGAAAATTATAGTTTAGGAGATACCGATTGTGTATTTCCATTTATGAGTGTCATTAAGCCATTTTCTCTACTATACCTGCTGGAATATTACGGGGAAAAACAGGTTTTGCAATGGGTTGGGGTTAAACCCTCGGATGCGCCTTTTAATTCTTTAGTGCAATTAATAGCAGATAATGGATATCCTCGCAACCCCATGATTAATAGTGGTGCTATTACTCTCGCTGATAAGTTGCCAGGAAAAGATGGAAATGAATGCACACAATTGTTTTGTGAATGGTTAAATAAATTAGCAGGTACTCAATTATATATAGACACAGATATTCTAGCTTCAGTTCGTGCTAGTCACTCTCAAATAAATATAGATATTGCCAACTATCTCTACGAATCTGGAAATTTAAATAATATTGAATTATCTCTAAACGTTTATGAACAAATATGCTGTATCTCTGGACGGGTAGAGGATTTAGCGAACCTGGGAAAAGTGTTAGCCTGTAAAAGCGAAGTTATAAATAATAAACACCGTCAAATTGTGAATACGGTGATGTTAACTTGTGGTTTATATGAAGCTTCCGCAGAATACGCTGTCAAAATTGGCTTACCAATAAAATCGGGTATTGGTGGTGGACTTATTGCCATTATACCAAATCAGGGAGCGATGTCTTCAGCGATCGCTGCGATCGCCAGCTACAGTCCTGCTTTAGACATTGTAGGTAATCCTGTAGCTGGTTTGGCACTAATGGAAACTTTATCTCAAAGTTTGCAACTGAGTATTTTTAGTTAATTACTCCTGAATTTGAGATTGCTTAGACGAACCTGTATCTGGTTTATCCAGATTTAATTCTTTTATTTCTGTGACTTTGGTTTCTGGAATTGGTGTAACTTCAGGAATTGGTTGTTTTTCGACTTTAGTTTCTGGTGTTGGTGTAACTTCAGGAATTAGTTGTTTTTCGACTTTAGTTTCTGGTGTTGGTGTAACTTCAGGAAGTTTAACTTCAGGAATTGGTTGTTTTTCGACTTTGGTTTCTGGTATTGGTGCAGGGGTGGGTTCAGTAACTGGAATCCTAGCAGTATAAGTTGGGTCTACAATGCCCCGAACTTCATCTGCTGTCAATTCCCCTCTGACAATTTTAGAAAGAGTATCTTGACCATTGGGTTGGTAATTAATTAGTCTGATTGTGGTATTAAAGGCATTTTTCACAGGTTGTCCTTCATTATCAAGGAATTCCAGTTTCACCCAGGTTTTACCAGGTTTAAAGCCTTTAAGATAAATAGTTTGCCAACGATCAAGAATAAAGCTTTCACCATTAACCGTACTACGAATACGCCAATTGCTCATTGTATCGTCAGGATTAGTCTCAGCAACACTGTGCAACGGTGCGTTAGTCAAGTAGAAATCCAGCATAATTGGTTCTGCCCCATAACCACCAGTAGGACGACTATAAGTCAGTAGAGGTAATTTAGAATCTGGGTTGTTTTCCTCAGTTTTCGTCAAGACGTGAAATGTGGTTTGAGTATAAGCACCTTCATTTTTAAAACTTTCATGCCACGGACGAGAAGCAAAAACGCGAAGAGTATGTGTACCAGGGGATAAGTCTGACAATACCACCGGCTGATTTACATCGTAAACAGCTATATAGGGCTGATTGTCTAAAATTAGGTGCAAATGGGGACCAAGTTGCCATTGAGGGTCTTTAAATATCGGTAAGTCCTTAACTTGTAATCTTACTTTAACTATATTGTCTTGAAGAATTTCATCTACCTGGGGACTGAGGATGCTGACTTGGGGTTGATAACCCTCCAAACTGGGACGCAATGCTTGGATAACATTTGGTGGTGCGGTTTCGGAAAATGTCCCAGAAATTTCTGAAGTTGGGGGCGCTTTCATGAAGGGATTGATAGATATTTCCTGACTATTTGCTGCTTCAGCGCAACTACTCAAATTTACAACTAGCACTAATGTGACAACCCATTTAATAATTGGGAATCTATTTGAGAAAAGTAACTCAAAAAATTTTCTGCACCCAGTGTTCATGTTTTTATTCCTTAATAGTTTTTAACAATTGACGCAATCATTGTGGCGCAAATTATGACTCATGGACTATGGATTAAGAGCATAAATCTATGACCAAAGTTATAAATCTACTTACTTTTCTTTGATTAGAATGCCAAATAAGTAATTTTTTTGACTTAATTCCGGGAAAATAATTTGCCTATAGACCGCTAATTTTGGGTAAAAGTAGCTAAACAGCAAGGGTTTAAGCCGATTTCCGTATAAATCATCAGTTTTGCAAATTGTTGTTCTTTGTAAATTAAATGAAGAGTCTATTGACATTTGAACAATGTATAGGAACTGGTAACGTAAATTAGACCATAAACTTGGCTATGTTTAATTATTGTTAACAGGTCTATAACAATGTGCAAGTTCTGACTCTATAATTCAACAGAAACAACTTTTCTTTTCCACACGGCAACCACATCGTTAGTCCAGAGAAATCTGAAAACTGCGAATGTGTTATTCTAGGTGGTATTCATGATTCCCAATTCCTTATAGAGAGGAGGTCGAATGACGATTAGTCCTCCGGAGCGAGAGGAAAAAAAAGCAAGAGTGATCGTTGACAATGATCCGGTTCCTACCTCATTTGAAAAATGGGCAAAGCCAGGACATTTCGACAGATCCTTATCGAGAGGCCCAAAAACCACAACCTGGATTTGGGATCTCCATGCCCTCGCCCATGATTTTGATACACATACAAGCGATTTAGAAGACATCTCCCGCAAGATATTCGCCGCTCACTTCGGACATTTGTCCATAGTAGCAATCTGGTTGAGCGGGATGTTGTTCCACGGTGCTAAGTTCTCTAACTACGAAGCTTGGCTGGCTGACCCGTTAGGCATTAAGCCTAGCGCTCAAACTGTTTGGTCTATTGTTGGTCAAGACATTTTAAATGGTGATATGGGCGGCGGTTTCCGCGGCATTCAAATCACATCTGGCTTGTTCCAAGTATGGCGTGGCTGGGGTATCACTAGCTCCTTCCAGCTATATGTAACTGCAATTGGCGGCTTGGTATTAGCAGGCTTGTTCTTATTTGCTGGCTGGTTCCACTACCACAAACGCGCTCCTAAACTGGAATGGTTCCAGAACGTGGAGTCAATGCTGAATCATCACTTATCAGTGTTGCTAGGCTGTGGTTCTTTAGGATGGGCTGGTCACTTAATTCACGTTTCTGCACCAATCAACAATCTGTTAGATGCAGGTGTGGCAGCTAAGGACATTCCATTGCCTCATGAATTGCTGTTTAATACAGCAAAAATGGCAGAACTTTACCCTGGTTTCGCCAGTGGTTTAACACCTTTCTTCACCTTAAATTGGGGCGCTTACGCGGATATCCTCACATTTAAGGGCGGTTTAAACCCAGTTACAGGCGGCTTGTGGATGACTGATATTTCTCATCACCACCTAGCGATCGCTGTACTGTTCATCGTTGCTGGTCATATGTACCGTACCAACTGGGGTATCGGTCACAACATCAAAGATATTCTAGAAGCTCATAAAGGTCCTTTCACTGGCGAAGGTCACAAAGGTCTTTACGAAAACCTCACCACTTCTTGGCACGCTCAATTAGCTACTAACCTAGCTTTCTTGGGTTCCTTGACAATCATCATCGCCCATCATATGTACGCGATGCCTCCCTATCCTTACTTGGCAACTGATTACGCAACACAATTGTGTATCTTCACTCACCATATTTGGATCGGTGGTTTCTTGATTGTTGGTGGCGCTGCTCACGCAGCCATCTTCATGGTGCGGGATTACGATCCTGTTGTTAACCAAAACAACGTATTGGATCGCGTGATTCGTCACCGTGACGCTATCATTTCTCACCTCAATTGGGTATCTATATTCTTAGGCTTCCATAGCTTTGGTTTATACATTCACAATGACACCATGCGTGCCTTGGGTCGTCCCCAGGATATGTTCTCCGACAGTGCAATTCAATTGCAACCAGTATTTGCTCAATGGGTGCAAAACCTGCACACATTAGCTCCCGGCAACACAGCACCTAACGCTCTTCAAGTAGTTAGTCATGCTTTTGGTGGCGGATTGGTAGCTGTAGGCGGTAAGGTCGCAATGATGCCCATTGCTTTGGGTACAGCGGACTTCATGGTTCACCACATCCACGCATTCACCATTCACGTTACTGTTCTCATCTTGCTCAAAGGTGTATTGTATGCCCGCAGTTCTCGTCTGATTCCAGACAAGGCTAACTTAGGCTTCAGATTCCCTTGCGATGGTCCAGGTCGTGGCGGTACTTGCCAAGTTTCCGGTTGGGATCACATCTTCCTCGGACTCTTCTGGATGTATAACTCCTTATCAATTGTAATTTTCCACTTCAGTTGGAAGATGCAGTCTGATGTATGGGGAACAGTAGATGCAGATGGTACAGTAAATCACATTACTGGCGGTAACTTTGCTGAAAGTGCTATCACCATCAACGGTTGGTTACGTGACTTCTTGTGGGCGCAAGCTACACAAGTAATCAACTCCTACGGAACTGAGTTATCCGCTTACGGACTCATGTTCTTAGGCGCTCACTTCATTTGGGCGTTCAGCTTAATGTTCCTGTTCAGTGGTCGTGGCTACTGGCAAGAATTAATTGAGTCCATTGTTTGGGCGCACAATAAACTGAAAGTAGCCCCAACAATTCAGCCTCGCGCACTGAGCATCACTCAAGGTCGGGCTGTAGGTGTGGCTCACTACCTATTAGGAGGAATTGCCACCACTTGGGCATTCTTCCACGCACACATCCTTTCAGTAGGATAACAATCAGTGGAATTTTGGGTTTTGGATTCTAAGATTTTAGATTTAATCCAAAATCCAAAATCTGAAATCTAAAATTTTGCTGACTAAATAATGGCTAAAGGTCAGAGGACAGATCACACCTATGGCAACAAAATTTCCAAAATTTAGCCAGGATCTCGCACAGGACCCGACTACTCGTCGGATTTGGTATGCGATCGCTACAGGCAACGACTTTGAAAGCCACGATGGCATGACGGAAGAAAATCTTTACCAAAAGATTTTCGCTACGCACTTCGGTCATTTGGCAATCATCTTCCTGTGGGCATCCAGCCTCCTGTTCCACGTGGCCTGGCAAGGTAACTTTGAACAGTGGATTAAAGATCCCCTGCACGTCCGTCCCATTGCCCATGCAATTTGGGACCCTCACTTCGGTCAGCCTGCAATTGAAGCTTTCACCCAGGCTGGTGCAAGCAACCCTGTAAACATTGCTTACTCCGGTGTTTATCACTGGTGGTACACCATCGGGATGCGGACAAACACAGAACTATATACTGGTTCTGTTGGTTTGCTCTTGTTGGCAGCATTGTTCCTGTTTGCTGGTTGGTTACATTTACAACCCAAGTTCCGTCCTAGCCTCTCTTGGTTTAAGAGTGCTGAACCCCGTCTAAACCACCACTTATCGGCTTTATTCGGTGTTAGTTCTCTCGCTTGGGCAGGTCACTTGGTTCACGTTGCTATTCCTGAATCTCGTGGTATCCACGTGGGCTGGGATAACTTCTTGACTGTAGCTCCCCATCCAGAAGGTTTAACTCCTTTCTTCACAGGTAACTGGGGCGTTTATGCTCAAAACCCTGACACCGCTGGCCAGTTATTTGGTACTTCCACTGGTGCTGGGACTGCGATTCTCACCTTCTTGGGCGGTTTCCACCCCCAAACAGAATCCTTGTGGTTGACTGACATGGCTCACCACCACTTGGCGATCGCAGTTTTGTTCATCATCGCTGGTCATATGTACCGGACTAACTTCGGAATTGGTCACAGCATCAAAGAAATGCTGAACTCCAAATCTGGTTTAGTTCCCGGTAGCAAGAGCGAAGGTCAGTTCAACCTGCCCCACCAAGGTCTTTACGACACCATCAACAACTCCCTGCACTTCCAGTTGTCATTAGCTTTGGCATCTTTGGGAACTATCTGTTCCTTGGTAGCGCAGCATATGTACGCTCTGCCTCCTTATGCGTTCATCGCTAAGGATTACACCACACAGGCAGCACTGTACACCCACCACCAGTACATCGCTGGTTTCTTGATGGTTGGTGCTTTTGCTCACGCAGCAATTTTCTGGGTTCGTGACTACGATCCTGAACAAAACAAAGGTAACGTCCTTGACCGGATGTTACAACACAAAGAAGCGATCATCTCCCACCTTAGCTGGGTATCTCTCTTCTTGGGTTTCCACACCCTGGGTTTATATGTTCACAACGACGTAGTTGTTGCGTTCGGTACTCCTGAAAAACAAATCTTGATTGAGCCAGTATTTGCTCAATTCATCCAAGCTGCCCAAGGTAAAGCTCTGTATGGCTTGAATGTACTGTTGTCTAACCCCGACAGTATTGCTTACACCGCTTACCCCAATGCTGGTAACGTTTGGTTGTCTGGCTGGTTAGATGCCATCAACTCTGGCACAAATTCTTTGTTCTTGACCATTGGACCTGGCGATTTCTTGGTTCACCACGCTTTCGCTTTGGCTATCCACACCACCACCTTGGTACTCGTTAAGGGTGCTTTGGATGCGCGTGGTTCTAAACTGATGCCCGATAAAAAGGACTTCGGTTATGCGTTCCCCTGCGACGGTCCCGGCCGTGGCGGTACTTGCGATATCTCCGCATGGGACTCTTTCTACCTGTCTATGTTCTGGATGTTGAATACCATTGGTTGGGTAACCTTCTACTGGCACTGGAAACATCTAGGTATTTGGCAAGGTAACGTTGCTCAGTTCAACGAAAACTCTACCTACCTGATGGGCTGGTTCCGTGATTACCTCTGGGCTAACTCTGCTCAGTTGATTAACGGTTACAACCCCTACGGCATGAATAACCTGTCTGTTTGGGCTTGGATGTTCCTCTTTGGACACCTCGTCTGGGCTACTGGTTTCATGTTCCTCATCTCTTGGAGAGGTTACTGGCAAGAGTTAATTGAAACCTTGGTTTGGGCGCACGAACGTACTCCTTTAGCTAACTTGGTTCGCTGGAAGGACAAACCCGTTGCTCTCTCCATTGTTCAAGCTCGTGTGGTTGGTTTAGCTCACTTCACTGTTGGCTACATCCTCACCTACGCAGCGTTCCTCATTGCTTCTACTGCTGGTAAGTTCGGTTGATCCTGACTACTAGTTTTAGGTAATTAAAAATCCCCTGCCGTAAGGTGGGGGATTTTTTTAATGGGTTTGAGTTTAGCATTGCTAAACCCCTAAAAACTAAGGACTGGTGATTTCTATCCCTAACCAATCACTTAATTCCCTCGCTAACCATTCTAATTCTGCTTCAGATTTGATGGTGAAAGTATTAACATCAAACTCAAATTTTTCGACTCCTGCCCAAATTACCAATTTTGCAGGTACTTGAGTTTTATCTCCATCTGAGTCTTTAGTAAAATATCTCGGTGTATAAACTAATTTATCAATATTTTCTCTGGACAATGAACGACGACGGGGAATTTTCCATTTCCCTAACTGGTGATTAAGAGAAATTTGTTGAGAATCTATATGTATTTTTGTACTACCAAATAAACTGGAAACTATACCGTATATCATCGAAAATCCTGCCCCCCAAAAAGGTAATGAAAATAAGGCAAAGGGGATATTTGCCGGAAAGGGAGCAGACAAAGCACCAATAGTCCAAAATAAGATAAAAGAATTCCAGGATATGGCAAAAAAACCTACAAATACCATTGAAGATTGAAAGCCAACCGGAGGAATAATAATTTCTAAAATCTCTTCATTTTTGGTTAATTGAATTTTACTACCCGCTGGTTTACCAATATTTAAAGCCAACGTATCAGCATATTGTGGCTGCTTTAAATCTCTGAGTGCTTGGGTTGCAGTAGAAAACCGCTTTTCTAAACTGGGTTCTGTAATTTGCTCCAACCACTTAGCAAAATTGGGACTAAGATTAGCAACTTGCTGAAATTGAATGCGAAAATCCTTTTGGGGTAAATCCGCTGGGTTAGTACCAGTCACCAAATAAATCATTGTGCATCCTAAACTATAAAGGTCAGAAGCGGGAACAGTACGCCCTCCAAACTGTTCCTGTGGCATATAACCATAAGTCCCGACAACAGTTCTTGTCCCTCCTTCTGCTGCTAGGACGGTTTGGACTGAACCAAAATCTATTAAATAAACTAAACCGACACTATTGCCAGAGCGCTCTCCTAATAAAATATTGCTAGGCTTAATATCACGGTGGACAACAGGTGGATTTAACTCATGTAAATATATAAGAATTTCTAAAACTGCTTTAGCAATTTCTTTAACTTCAATTTCTGTAAATTTCCTCCCAGCTTGTAAATATTGTTCTAAGGTTTGGGCTGAAATATAAGTCTGAACCAGGGCAAATCCTTTATATCTAGAGGAATTGACCTCAAAATAGTCTAAGTATGCAGGAATATGGGGATGTGATAAAGATTTTAAAGTTTGAGCTTCTCTCTCAAATAATTTGAGATCATCCCATTCAAAATCATTACTAAAAGCAAGTAACTTGACAATTACCGATTTTCCAGTTACTAAATCAGTAGCCAAGAAAGTCCTTCTCCCGGCTTTTTTGCCTAGCTGTTGTTGAACTTCATAGCGATTAGCTAATATTTCCCTATTCATCATTGCAGTTTCCTGATGTCATTGATGAGCATAACTACCAAAATTATCTTCCCCTTTCCCAATTGTTAAATTTTAATTGTTAATTTTTAATTGCTTATGCCTTCCCCACTTTGGCCTTATATTACCCCAGGTATTCCCGACGAATTATTTGAGAATTTACCAGGTATTCCCCTCAGTCAGCGAGAATTAAGATTGCTGATAATTTCCCAACTGCGACTAGAAGCCAATTCGGTATTGTGGGATATTGGCGCAGGAACAGGTACAATTCCTATAGAGGTGAGCTTATTGTGTCCCCACGGACGAGTGATTGCTATCGAAAGAGATGAGGATGTTGCGAACCTAATTAGACGCAACTGCGATCGCTTTGAAGTCAAAAACGTCGAAGTAATTGAAGGTAGCGCCCCAGAATGCTTAGATCAAATCAAGTTACTACCTGATCGGATCTGCATTGAAGGTGGAAAAGCCATACAGGAAATTGTCCAAGCGGCCTGGCAATATTTACCAACATCTGGCCGAGTGGTCGCTACTGCTGCTAGTCTAGAAAGTCTGTATGCTATTTCTCAAAGCTTTTCTCAGTTGAGAGTTAGGAATATTGAAGTTGTCCAGTCAGCGGTAAATCGCTTAGAAACACGGGGCTATTCTCAAACCTTTGTAGCAGCCGATCCCATTTTCATTCTTAGTGGTGAAAAATTAGATTAAATTCCTTAGGTTTTCGGTTTTGGGTTGCATCCAAAATCCCAAATCTAAAATCCCCAATATTATCCTATGCCCTGGCCTCGAATTATTAGTGGAATTATTGCGATTATCATGGCGCTATCTGCAACCCTCTTAGGGGGTTGGTATTTTACGATAGCGATCGCTATTGTCGTATTTTTAGGTCAACAAGAATATTTTAATTTGGTCCGTTCTCGCGGCATCACACCCTCAGTCAAAACTACTATGATTGTTAGTCAAGTTCTACTGGCAATTTGTACCCTGAATGGTAGTTTAGCTGATGCAATTATGCCCATAGCCGGGACACTTATTTGTTTTTATTTACTATTTCAACCCAAATTAGCCACCATTGCGGATATTTCCGCTTCTATTATGGGTTTGTTTTATGTCGGTTACTTACCAAGTTACTGGGTCCGCTTACGAGGAATTGATCATGCTATTAGCAGTAATTTACCTTTAGGTGGTTATTGGCCATCTAATTGGCAAGATATTGGACAAGGTAATTTAACTGCCTTCCCCGCGGGTTTAACTGCGACTATCCTCACGTTCTTATGTATTTGGGCTGCGGATATTGGCGCTTATACTTTTGGTAAATTCTTCGGGAAAACGCGATTATCAGATATTAGTCCCAAAAAAACTGTAGAAGGTGCTGTTTTTGGCATTACTGCCAGTGTCGCTGTTGCTATGGTAGGAGCTTACCTTCTCCATTTTCCCCATTGGTTAATCACTGGTGTCACATTAGGTCTAATTATTGGTATCGCTAGTTTGTTGGGTGACTTAACAGAATCCTTGCTGAAACGTGATGCCGGTGTCAAAGATTCAGGTCAATTAATCCCTGGTCATGGGGGGATTTTAGATCGCACCGATAGCTATATTTTCACTGCTCCTCTAGTGTATTATTTCGTTACATTACTTTTACCTTTATTAGAAAAAACGCTGTAATAGGAACTAAGATAAGATTTAATCTCAACTTGCTCATGTCACTCACAATAGCCATACAATTTAAAGTAAATTCAGGGAATATTGAGTTTTGATTTTTTAATAGTTATGGGTTAATATTAATACGTCCATAACAAGTTAATTGTTCTGGCAGCAGGGAAATTTTTTCGATATCAACATCTGTTCCCAGGTTTATCATATAAGGAGAATTCCTTTCCAAAAGCACCTCTTGATCGGTCTTTACCTGAACCTGCGTTAATTGCAGTTCTTGACCATTGCGTAGTTCTAAGCCTAAATGAATATTGAAAAATGCCCCTTCTGTTTCAGAAATGGGGATACCGTGTAGGATCAATACCTGGTTGTCAAGGGTGATTTTTTCCCAAGTAATAAACGGGTAATTTAGCCTGTATTCTGCTAATAGTGGAATCAGTCCATCATTTATAGCCGTTAATAATAATGGAGATGAAAGAGAGTTATTAAGATCCTGTGCGGTGATAATCAGCTTACCAACCACAGGGACTATTGCTGATAATTGCAAAGGTTGTCCTTTTAATATTGCAGCAACATTCAGTTGGATTTTTTCTGCCTCAAGTTCGATTTGTGTAACACGAAGACCTTGATACACTGCATTACTAGCAGAAATTGATACTCCAGGAATGTAACCAGAAAGTAATTGGCGATCGCTTGCTTCTATCTGTACCTCTAAATGAGATACTTGATTTAATTGGCTTCTTAACCAGAGCTTAATCGCTGATGTTAAAACTTTTGTAATGATCCTGACTCTGCTATTATTTGGATTTGGGGAACTTGGTTCTGTCATTTTTCGACGGTTACATCAATGTAAATATGCCTAATTATTGAGCATCTTAAACAGTTCTTAACTTTAACATGGAAGTTTGTTAACAACAAAGTGCAAACATTAGTAGTATAAAAATATTCAGCAAGAAAATCACAATTTAAACATGGAGGAACGGTTACAAAAAATTCTAGCTCAATGGGGTATCGCCTCACGACGTGAAGCCGAAGAAATGATGAGGCAATCACGAGTATGTGTTAACGGGGTAGTAGCACATTTAGGTCAAAAAGTCGATCCCTCTCAAGACAAAATCTCTATTGATGGTCAACCTGTGCTGGCAGAACAGCGACCATCCAAAATGTATTTATTACTGCATAAACCAGCCGGAATTGTCTCTACTTGCCATGATCCTCAAGGAAGACCAACCGTTTTGGATCTGCTACCGTCAGAGTTAAGAACCGGATGGGGTATTCACCCGGTAGGCCGTTTGGATGTAGACTCCACAGGAGCATTGATTTTAACCAATGATGGGGAACTGACCTATGGACTTACCCATCCCAGTCATAGTATTACTAAGACCTATCGTGTTGTTGTTCAAGGCCGTCCTCCAGCAACAGTTCTCAAAAAGTGGAGTCAGGGTATAGTTCTGGAAGGAAGAATCACAAGACCTGCTCAAGTGCGCTTAATTGAAACTTATATTGATCAAAGCTGGTTAGAGATCGTTTTACAGGAAGGAAGAAACCGTCAAATTCGCCGCATAGCCGAACAATTGGGATATCCAGTTATCAAGCTACATCGTACGGCTATTGGTTTAATTCAATTAAAAACCTCAACAACAGCATTTTTGCCATCTGGTAAATATCGTCATCTTAGTGAAGATGAGATGAGTTTTTTAAATAAGCAGATAATTCGCACACCGATTCAGACAAAGCCGAGTTAAGGAGTAAAGGAAAAATATGAAATGGTTCAGAAAGAAGGATGAACAGCCAATCAAACCTTCTATCAAGGAACATCAAGCCGAAAAGTTAGGACAACTTGGCTCACAACTAGCTTCACTACGGCAAGAAAAAGGTTTAAATCTGGATGAGTTAGTCGGATTAACTAGAATTCCTCGACGACTTTTGCAAGCAATTGAAGAAGGTAATTTAAACGACTTACCAGAACCAATTTATATTCAAGGCTTAATTAGACAGTTTGCAGAAGCTTTAGGAGTTCGGGGAGCAGAATTTGCCAGTCATTTCCCCATTGGTTCTCAATCAGTGGGTGTTAAATCCCATTGGAAAGCACAAGCTGTTCCTCAATTACGTCCTATTCATCTTTACCTGCTTTATATCGGGTTAATTTTCTGTTCTGTGAACGGTTTATCCCAGTTGTTGAATAATGCCACCTTGCAGGCAAATAACCGCCAAATTCAACCAAATACAGCAGCGCAGTCAAAAGGGCAAGAAACAGCTAGTAATACATTACTCAGCAAGAAAGAGCATCAATCCGTACAAATTGGTGTGACTTTAAAAACCTCATCTTGGATTAGTGTGGTTACAGATGGTAAAACCGCCTTTGAGGGAGTTTTACCACAAGGTTCTAGTCGCACTTGGAACGCCACTGACCAACTGACAGTAAAAACTGATAATGCTGGTGGTGTGTTAATGAGCGTGAATCAGCAGGAAGCAAAGGAAATGGGAGAAATCGGGAAATCCAAAGAAATCAAGATTGCTGCTAAACCAAACTCATAGGAGTCAGTTGTCAGTGGTCAGTGGTCAGTTGTCAGTGGTTAGTTGTCAGAAGGAAGAAAATTTCTCCCCTACTCCCCCTACTTCCCCCACTTCCCCTACTTTTCTCTATGAGCGCGTCCGTAACGGAGAGTGAGAGTTTTTAAGCGATCGCTTAAATCTGGCGTTAATACACCTGGTTGGTAACGCCACTCCCAATTTCCCTCCGCTGTACTAGGAAAATTCATCCGGGCTTCAGTTCCCAAACCTAATACATCCTGCAAAGGTATAATCGCTTGATTAGCGATCGAACTTAAAGCTAATCTAATTAAGTCCCAGTGTATACCATCAGGACTTATACAACCCAAATACAACAATAAATTTTGCTTTTCATAATCATTTCCCGTGTTAAACCAGCCTACAGTCGTATCGTTGTCGTGAGTACCTGTATAAACTACAGCATTACGAGTGTAGTTAAAGGGTAAAAATGGATTTCCGGGATCAGAACCAAAGGCAAACTGCAACACCTTCATCCCTGGAAACTCAAACTGATCTCGCAGTGCCTCCACTTCTGGCGTAATAATTCCCAAATCCTCCGCCAAAACAGGTAACTTACCCAAACGCTTTCTAATTGCCTCAAATAAAGCCACTCCAGGCGCTTCAATCCATTCGCCATTCATGGCAGTAGTTTCTCCCTGGGGAACAGCCCAATAAGCCTCAAAACCCCGGAAATGATCAATGCGAATTATATCCACGTAATCCAGCATCGCCTCAAAGCGTAATATCCACCATTTGAAATCTTGTTTTTGCAATTCTTCCCAGTTATAAACCGGATTTCCCCACAATTGACCAGTAGCGCTAAAGTAGTCGGGTGGAACTCCCGCCATTAAAGCCACTTCTCCCGTTTCTTCATCTAAAGCAAAAATCTCAGGATTAGCCCACACATCAGCACTATCATGGGCTACGTAAATGGGAATATCACCAATAATCTCTATCCCATTTTCGTTAGCATATTTTTTCAGTTCTGACCACTGCCGGAAGAACTCATATTGAACAAACTTGTAATAAAAAATCTCCTCTTCCAAATCTTTTTCCATCTGGGCTAAAGCTGCTGGTTCACGCTTTGCTAATTCTGGCTCCCAATTGTACCAGCTTGCACCGTCTTGGATATCTTTAATCGCCATAAATAGCGCATAATTATTTAACCAATAGCCTTTATCAGCACAAAACTTAGCAAAAGCTGCTTTTTGAGTTGAATTTGCTTTAGTTTTAAAATCCTCACAAGCTTTAATGAGTAGATTAACCTTAATAGGGATAACTTCGTTAAAATCTACTTTATTTACAGAAAAATCTGGTAAATCAGCCAAATCTTCTGGAATTAACAAACCCTCATCTAGCAACTTTGAGGGACTAATCAAAAAGTAATTTCCCGCCATTGCGGAGTAGCACATATAAGGGGAATTACCGTAACCAGTCGGACCTAGAGGTAAAACTTGCCAATATTGCTGATGACTATGTTTGAGAAAATCAATAAACCGATAAGCTTCCAAACCCAAATCCCCAATACCAAACCGACTGGGAAAAGAACTAGGATGAAGTAAAATACCACTGGATCTAGGAAAAGGCATATTTAACCTGAAATATATTTTTAGGACTTACGCATTGAATTTATCATGGCATAGTCAGTCTTGACTGTTGTGATTCGTGAAGAAATGAGAAGATTAACTCAGATCCCCGACTTCTTTGAGAAGTCGGGGATCTATAATCCCTACCATAACCGAATCATGACTTACAGAAATCCTGCACCCACCGTTGATATTATTATTGAATTAATTGATAGACCTCATCGCCCCATTATCCTGATTGAAAGACATAATGAACCTTTAGGCTGGGCGCTACCCGGTGGTTTTGTTGATTATGGTGAATCGGTAGAAAAGGCAGCAATTAGGGAAGCAGAAGAAGAAATAGGCTTAAAAGTAGAGTTAATAGAACAGTTATTAGTATATTCTGATCCTGAGCGCGATCCTCGTAAACATACGATTAGTATTGTGTTTTTAGCAACAGCTACGGGTGAGCCTTTAGCGGGTGATGATGCTAAGGGGTTGGGTATTTTTGAGCCTTGGTGTGTTCCAGGTAATTTGTGTTTTGATCATGACCGGATTTTGCGGGATTATTGGCAATATAGAAATTATGGGATTCGTCCGAGGTTGGGGTAGGAGATTGGAATGGTTTCGCGCAAAGACGCTAAGGAGCAAAGGCACAAAGTAAGAGAAGAGAAGAAGAGAGAAGAAATCTGTAGGGGTAAAGCACAATGCTAAACCCAAGCTGTTTAATTTCCTGACTGTCTCAATAGATAATCTAAAACTCGGTCAATTCGTTCCAATGCTGCATTAGTTGTCAGTTGATACTCCTGAAACTGCGATTTTTGCTCTTCATAGTTTCGATCAAGTTTTAACATAATTGCTTCTAATCTTTCAGTTCTTGCCTTTGTTTCTTCTATCTCACCACCTGCTTTGTTAAATAGACGCTGAGTATGAAAGATAAATTCATCAACTCTACTTGATAATTGATCAATTCGCATTCCTAACTGGTCAAGTTGTGTCTGGGTGCGGTCTTGTTTTGCACCTAACTCATCCAACATGATTTGGGAACGGTCTTGTTTTGCACCTAACTCATCCAACATGATTTGGGAACGGTCTTGTTTTGCACCTAACTCATCCAACATGATTTGGGAACGGTCTTGTTTTGCACCTAACTCATCCAACATGATTTGAGTGCGGTCTTGTTTTGTACCTAACTCATCAATCCGCCGATTAGCTGATTCAGCATAGGTAGCGGCTGAGATCAGTAGTTGACGAATGGTAGCAAATTCAGTTTCCACGCGGTCAAGTCTTTGTTCTGTAGTCATGTTAGTTCTTATTGTTTTTGGTGTTGGCGCTTCGCTATGGCATCACTGACAAGTATTTTTATCATTTGGCTCATTGAGCGTTTTTCGTTTTTCGCTGCTGTTGATATTTCTGCATAAAGCTTTAAATCATCTTCATCAGTGAAATATATGTTTAGTCTTTTTCCTTCAGGCATAATGGCAATGCTTAGTATTTCTATGCTTTCATTTTCTCTTGATTTTCCTCTTTTTGTCATGCAGTGTTATATGGTGCTACTGTAGCACTATGTTAATCATTAGGCAACATTGCCATCAATACCTGTACTTTAACATCAAGTATTGTTTTATACTGTTTGTATGGTATTCAATGGTGCATTATGGACGCTGAAGAACTTTTACAAAAATACGCTGCTGGACAACGACAATTTCATTCCGTAAATCTCAGAGGTATAGACCTTCAAGGTGTAAATCTGAGTGAAATAGACTTCTATAATGCAGATTTAACGGGAGCAGATTTAACCGGCGCGAATATTTATGGTGCAACCTTTAAAAATGCTGACCTGACAGGTGCGATAATGCCAGATGGAGAAGTTTACCAAACACCTACAGATTTAGAATTCGGTAAACCAGAAACACCATTAACAAAAGAGCCAAAAGAGATAAATATTATGACTCGTAAAGTAATCCGTACCGATAAAGCACCTGCACCAGTTGGACCCTATAATCAAGCAATTCTCGCTTCTGGACAAATGTTATTTGTAGCTGGACAAATTGCCATAGATCCCCGGTTAGGTGATGTTGTTTATACCGAAGATGTGGTTAAGCAAACAGAACAGGTAATGAGAAATATTGAAGCTATCCTCACAGAAGCAGGGGCTACATTTGCAGATGTGGTCAAAACTGGTGTATTTTTAGCTGATATGAATGATTTTGCCGCTGTAAATGCGGTTTATGCAAAATATTTTTCCGAAGATACCGCCCCAGCGCGTGCTTGTGTGGAAGTTTCCCGTTTACCTAAAAATGTGTTAGTAGAAATTGATTGTATTGCTGTTATTGCTAGTTAATTAATTATAAGGTGGGCGAGTCCCACCCTACTTTTAGTTTTCTGGTTCGATACCTAATGCTCTTAATTGTGCAGCTAGTCTTTCAGCACGCTGTGTTTCCTGTTCTGCGCGTTGTTTTTCTTGTTCTATCTCTTGTTGTTTTTGTTCTACTAACTCTGAACTCCACAACAATAAATTTCCCTGTTCGTCCCACAATCTTAACCATTTACCAGTTAAGTTTTCTCTTGTCCCTTCCCACACTCCCAGATAAAGATTCATTTCTTCTATCCAGTAAAGTTGGTTTTCGTGAGGATTTTGCAAAGTGTACAAACCTGTATTAGAGTTTAGCTGGTAAAATTCTAAACTACCGTTATCGGGTTCAAAAATAGCGTAATTGGGTATTTTTAAGATTTTTTCATAGAAAAACCATTTTCCTGGAGGATAAGTTGGTTTAATGGAATATTCTGTTCCGTCTGTATCAGAGATAAATTCCATAACGATAACTGGAATATCTCCCTGGAGTTCGGGTGTATAACTACGAAAGACTTCTTTTTTAGTGCCGCGAATTTCCGGGATATAAGCCCAATCAGGAGCTTTAATGACAATTTTGCCATTTACGGTGGCACAGATACCGTAGTTAGTCGTTGTGAGGCAACTGGGGGGAAGTTTACCAGCTAGTTGGAGGCTTTCAGTCAGGGCAGAGGCTTGGGCTGGTTGATAGATGTTGTCCACTGGATCATCTGGGAGAATGTAATCATCGGGTAGTTTTTCCCAAGTGATTTGGTATGCTTGGGTAGCAATGATCATGATGGGTTTTCCTGTATTCAGGTTGTAAATTCTAGTTTAACCAGTTATTGCCATTACAGCATTTATTATTGTTCATTTAACCATCCTTATAAATTAGAAATTTTACTAAAATAATTAATTGCCAAACGAAGTTTAGTAATGGGTTTAACCCTTTCCACCTGTAGCACGTTTGATGACAATTTGCTGTATCATCCTTATCTTTAGCAGCTATTAAAGGATAAAAATCAATTATGGTTGGAGGTTGTATTTTTAACATGATATTTTACCTATCTCTAACTCTTAATTAACCAGCATTTATATTTTTTATTATAACTAAGGGACTTCCAAATAAAAAAAATACTCAACAACCTAATGCAAAAATCTCTCAAACCCTTATTCCTCTGTGTCCTCTGCGCCTCTGTGGTTCGTTAATCAGGATAATTTATTTCTTGAAAGTCCCTAAAATTCTTAACTTATAATTACATTAATTGATGCTTGGATAATTATTTATAATTCACTATTACACAAATAAAGACTTATAACTTAAACCCCTCTCCACAACTGGAAAGGGGTTAATTGTCACTACTGAAAATTCAATTTCAGCAATACTTAATAAGCATTTTGTAACTCGTAAAAATCAGGTGAGATGTAATCCTTGCGTAAAGGCCAACCTACCCAATCTTCTGGCATCAAAATCCGCTTTAAGTTAGGATGACCTTCATAAATGATGCCATACATATCATAGCTTTCCCGTTCTTGCCAGTCTGCTGTTTTCCAAATCCAGTAAACTGAAGGCAAAGAGGGATTTTCTCTGGGTAAAAACACTTTCACCCTGATTTCTTCAGGACGGTCAGCATTATCACTAACTTTGAGTAAATGATAAACACTTACCAATTCTTCTCCTGCACCTAAGTCAATTCCTCCCTGAAATTGGAGATAATTAAACCCATAGGCATACAAAGCTGTAGAAATAGGCAGTAGAAAATCTGCGGGGACTTTAATTATTTCTACTCCGTTAGCGTCAAGTTCTAGAAACTCATGGAAAAAGCCATTTGACCCTAACCATTGGGAAACTTTACCGGGTTTAACTAGAGGTGCTTCCGCTACGGGAACTGGTTTGGATTCTTCTTCAGCCACGTGCTTGTTCCTCCTTCTGTGTCTTTGCTGTCAACAATCCTGGGGGTACAGCCATACCAATTGCTTCCGTCAATTCTTTGGGGGGATTGAAGCGGGTTTCTGACTGCATATACTTACCAGTTAATATTTCGGGAACTGGCTTCATATTATGAGTTGTACTGTAGTAGCGGTGAACTTGCTTGATGTTATCCCGTTCCTGCATAGACTCGTTGGCAATTTTTTTCCGCAGTTTAATAATTGCGTCAATAATCGCTTCTGGACGGGGAGGACAACCAGGCAAATATACATCTACAGGAATCAGCTTATCAACTCCGCGTACTGCGGTAGGTGAGTCAACGCTAAACATTCCCCCAGTAATTGTACAAGCGCCCATGGCAATCACATACTTGGGTTCGGGCATTTGTTCATAAAGACGCACCAACTGGGGAGCCATCTTCATGGTAATTGTTCCCGCAGTGATGATTAAATCGGCTTGTCGGGGGCTACAACGAGGAATTAACCCAAAACGGTCAAAGTCGAAGCGAGAGCCAATTAAAGCCGCAAATTCAATGAAGCAGCAAGCTGTACCAAACAGTAAAGGCCACAAACTAGAAAGCCGCGCCCAGTTGTAAAGGTCATCAACGGTGGTTAAAATGACGTTTTCTGACAGTTCATGGGTAACTGTCGGCCGTTGAATGGGGTTGATGATTTGTTCTTTGTCTGGGGTGATGATATTAGAATTTACGACCATTCTAAAGCTCCTTTGCGCCATGCGTAAACTAAGGCGATGATAAGAATCGAAATAAAGACTAGGGCTTCGATAAATGCCAATAAACCCAAACGGTTAAATGCAACTGCCCAAGGATACAAAAATACTGTTTCTACGTCAAAGACAACGAAGACCAGAGCAAACATATAGTAACGAATGTTGAACTGAATCCAAGCTCCGCCAATGGGTTCTAGTCCGCATTCGTAAGTTGTGCGTCTTTCCAGACTGTTACCAGTGGGTCTAAGAATTTTTGAGGCTGACAGTGCTAGGACTGGAACTAGGCTACACAGGAGAAAAAAGCCTAGAAGGTACTCGTAACCGCTAAGAACAAACACAATGTTTTTCTACCGCTAATGGTGTAAGGGAATAAGCTATCAGTTATCAGAATTATAGCTTGACAGGCGTTTACTGATAACTGTTCACTGCAATATATGGATCATGTTCTTTTACATTATATCTTTTAGGGCTTTCTCGAATTTGTATTGAGATCCCCGACTTTTTAGAAAAGTCGGTGATCTCAGTATATTTGAATCCTTTTGATTATTAACCTCAGTTTCTAAGCACTTATAAACAAGTCGAACTATTTATACTCAACACGGCTTAATCATTTGATTCTGTGGGTAAGGGTTTAGCACTGCTAAACCCCTACAAATCTAGGTTTTTCGTAATTTTGTCAAAGTCCATGTCCCAACCGTTTTGGTTAATTAACAGTAGGAAGTTTGACTTGCTGAATATCTTCTAAACAATCACAAAATTATTGACATTCAATGTTCCGGTTAATCCTGTAACCTCAATAATGGCATCAGTAGCAGCATTAAACCCTGCGGTTGCATCATTAATAGCCACAAAGGTTTTTTGTCCAAAACTGAATTGAGCCGCAAAATTTGACCCAAAGGCTGCGGCTGTTAATTTTGCCCCCATACCAGCAGCATCCAGGGTATTAACTGCGCCCACATTCACAAACCCGGCTCGTGCGGTAGAAACACGGAATAAATCATTACCTGTGGTGGCGTTGAAGTCAGTAATCACATCAAAGTTAGCTAAGAGAGAATCAGTAAAATTTTGGTAAACAAACTTATCAGCACCTAAACCACCAGTTAGAGTATCTTTACCACCCCCACCAGTGAGAATATCATTATTTGCACCACCAACGAGGAAATCATTACCACTAGTACCTGTCAAAGTCAGACTAGAGGGATTACCAATCACACCATCACTATTAGCATCTATGCCGAAAATAGTCTCCTGAGTTAAAGCTTCTGCCGAATTCAATCCCCAATTTCCTTCAGAAGAAACCCAATTCCAGTTACTATCTAAACTCCAGATATGCAGATAGTTTCCAGAAACGTTTTTCCAAAGAACTTGGTTATCCCCATTGACAGTTTCTGCGGCTATCGTTTGCCATCCTGCGTAGATATCTTGGTAGATTTGTTGTCCACCATTTTTAATAGCGGTTGGGGTATTTGTTCCGATTTGGGTAAAGTATTTGTTGGTTGGATCTTTGACTAATTTAGTATTACCTGCTGATTCAATTGCAGTATAAGGATTGCCAATAACACCATCACCATTAGCATCTATGCCAAAGTTAGTTTCTTGAGCTAAAGCTTCAGCCGAATTCAATCCCCAATTTCCTTGAGAAGAAACCCAATTCCAGTTACTATCTAAACTCCAGATATGCAGATAGTTTCCAGAAACGTTTTTCCAAAGAACTTGATTATCCCCATTGACAGTTTCTGCGGCTATCGTTTGCCATCCTGAACCGTAGATATCTTGGTAGATTTGTTGTCCACCATTTTTAATAGCGGTTGGGGTATTTGTTCCGATTTGGGTAAAGTATTTGTTGGTGGTATCTGTAACCAATTTGGTATTACCTGCTGATTCAATTGCAGTATAAGGATTGCCAATAATACCATCACCATTAGCATCTATGGCAAAGTTAGTTTCTTGGGTGAAAGCATCAGCAGAATTTAATCCCCAATTTCCTTGAGAAGAAACAAAATTCCAGTTACTATCTAAACTCCAGATATGCAGATAGTTTCCAGAAACGTTTTTCCAGAGAACTTGGTTATCTCCATTAACCGTTTCTGCGGCTATCGTTTGCCATCCTGAACCGTAGATATCTTGGTAGATTTGTTGTCCACCATTTTTAATAGCAGTTGGGGTATTTGTTCCAATTTGGGTAAAGTATTTGTTGGTGGTATCTTTGACTAGTTTGGTGTTCCCTGCTGATTCAATTGGGGTGTAAGAGTCGGGTAAATCGCCAATATTAATGGTTAACTGTTTATCGTACAGAGCGCGTCCTTGGTCAATGGTTCGGACTCGAATACTGTAGGTGTTCTTCGTTTCGTAGTCGAAGATAGCGTTGCTTTGCAGTTGGTTGTTTTGGATGGTGAAAAGAGCGTTATCGGTAGCACCTGCTCCATTTATAAGCCGATAGGTAAAGGTGTTTCCTTGGTCGGGGTCAATGGTATTGAGAGTACCAACTGTTGTACCAATGGGTTGATTTTCGTTAATGGTGTTGTTGGATAGAGTGATATTGGTTGGGCTTTCATTAACATCGGTAATATTGATGGTTAATGATTTGTCATAGGATAAGTTGCCTTGGTCTGTGGTACGAACTCGAATAGTGTAAATATTGTTGTTTTCGTAGTCGAAAATGGCGTTGGTTTGCAGTTGGTTGTTTTGGATGGTAAACAGGTCGTTATCACTGTCTCCTGTACCTGCAACTAGGCTATAGGTAAAGGTGTTAAGTGCGTTGGGGTCGGTGCTGCTGAAGTTACCAACTAGGGAATTTAGGACTGAATTTTCAGCAATGGTGTTTTTGGAGAGAGTAATATCCGTTGGGGCTTGATTGGCAATATCATCGTTGGTGATTGTACCTGTAATGGCGGTAGTTGTCCCCAGGATGTATCCTGTACCAGTGGTCAGGGTGAGAGTAATGGTTTCATCGGACTCGATGGAATTATCGGGAGTGGGGTCAATGGTGAGGGTAGCTGTGCTGGCATTAGCGGCAAAGGTGATAGTTCCGGTTGTGCCGTTAAAGGTAGCTGCTCCTGCTTGGGTATAGTCAGTGTTGAAGGTGGCTGTACCCGCAATGCCAAAGTTGACGGTGAGGGCGTTGGTGAAGTCGCCTGTGCGGGTGAAGGTGTAAACTAAGTTGGTTGCATCGTCTTCCAAGACACTACTAGGCGCAACAGTGAGGGAAATGGATGGCTGATTATAGGCGAAGTAGTTAGCTGTGAGACTTAAACCGGTTTGATTTTTGATGATACCAATGAGTTCATCAGGTTCGGTTCCGGGTTTATTGATCAAAATCTGGGTGTCTGCACCAGATACAGCTAGGAGATAGTCTGTGCTTACGCCTTTGAGTTGAATGATATCCCCTTCGCTGGTGTTGAAGTCGGTGATTTGAGCATAATCGTTAGTACCTGCACTGTTGCTCAGTCCGTCGTCGTAACCAATCCAATTGAAGTCACCAAGGATAAATCTATCGCTTCCTGTTCCACCTGAGAGGCTATCTATTTCTCCTAATCCGGGAGTAAGACTTGCTCCATTCACACCATCAATAGTGTCATTACCAGCACCTGCAGTAATGCCATCATTCCCAGCGCCACCATTAATCGTATCATTACCATCCCCGGTCACGATGTTGTCATTAGCACCTGTTCCGGTAATTTGGAACCGTTCTATATTACTGAAATTTACTTGGTCAGTGTTCCAATTGGTGTCGTAGTAAGCAAAGTAATAACCATTAAAACCACCATTGCCATTGTTATTAACCGAGCTAGAAATCCCCGCTTGTGGTGATGTTCCTGTATAGGTATTGCTGGAGTAATCTACAACTAATACATCATTCCCTGCTCCTCCATTTACTTGGTTTTGTCCTAACCCGGCATTAATGGTGTCATCTCCATTACCTGTATTCAAGCTTTTATTAATCCGTTGACTGAAGTTAATAACATCGTTACCACTACCTGTTATTAGACCAGTAAACCTTTCAATGTTGGTAATAGTCGTACCATCTGGTAAGGTAAAGTTTTTAGCGGTATTACTATCGTCAATGCTTAAAGCTGTGGTAGCTGAACTGAAGTTGGCATCAGTGATGGTATCAATTCCTGCACCTCCATCAATGACATTGATGCCTGCTCCCCCGGTAATTACATCATTCCCAGCGCCACCATTAATCGTATCATTACCATCCCCGGTAACGATATTGTCATTAGCACTTGTTCCGGTAATTTGGAACCGTTCTATATTACTGAAATTTACTTGGTCAGTGTTCCAATTGGTGTCGTAGTAAGCAAAGTAATAACCATTAAAACCACCATTGCCATTGTTATTAACCGAGCTAGAAATCCCCGCTTGTGGTGATGTTCCTGTATAGGTATTGCTGGAGTAATCTACAACTAATACATCATTCCCTGCTCCTCCATTTACTTGGTTTTGTCCTAACCCGGCATTAATGGTGTCATCTCCATTACCTGTATTCAAGCTTTTATTAATCCGTTGACTGAAGTTAATAACATCGTTACCACTACCTGTTATTAGACCAGTAAACCTTTCAATGTTGGTAATAGTCGTACCATCTGGTAAGGTAAAGTTTTTAGCGGTATTACTATCGTCAATGCTTAAAGCTGTGGTAGCTGAACTGAAGTTGGCATCAGTGATGGTATCAATTCCTGCACCTCCATCAATGACATTGATGCCTGCTCCCCCGGTAATTACATCATTCCCAGCGCCACCATTAATCGTATCATTACCATCCCCGGTAACGATATTGTCATTAGCACTTGTTCCGGTAATTTGGAACCGTTCTATATTACTGAAATTTACTTGGTCAGTGTTCCAATTGGTGTCGTAGTAAGCAAAGTAATAACCATTAAAACCACCATTGCCATTGTTATTAACCGAGCTAGAAATCCCCGCTTGTGGTGATGTTCCTGTATAGGTATTGCTGGAGTAATCTACAACTAATACATCATTCCCTGCTCCTCCATTTACTTGGTTTTGTCCTAACCCGGCATTAATGGTGTCATCTCCATTACCTGTATTCAAGCTTTTATTAATCCGTTGACTGAAGTTAATAACATCGTTACCACTACCTGTTATTAGACCAGTAAACCTTTCAATGTTGGTAATAGTCGTACCATCTGGTAAGGTAAAGTTTTTAGCGGTATTACTATCGTCAATGCTTAAAGCTGTGGTAGCTGAACTGAAGTTGGCATCAGTGATGGTATCAATTCCTGCACCTCCATCAATGACATTGATGCCTGCTCCCCCGGTAATTACATCATTCCCAGCGCCACCATTAATCGTATCATTACCATCCCCGGTAACGATATTGTCATTAGCACTTGTTCCGGTAATTTGGAACCGTTCTATATTACTGAAATTTACTTGGTCAGTGTTCCAATTGGTGTCGTAGTAAGCAAAGTAATAACCATTAAAACCACCATTGCCATTGTTATTAACCGAGCTAGAAATCCCCGCTTGTGGTGATGTTCCTGTATAGGTATTGCTGGAGTAATCTACAACTAATACATCATTCCCTGCTCCTCCATTTACTTGGTTTTGTCCTAACCCGGCATTAATGGTGTCATCTCCATTACCTGTATTCAAGCTTTTATTAATCCGTTGACTGAAGTTAATAACATCGTTACCACTACCTGTTATTAGACCAGTAAACCTTTCAATGTTGGTAATAGTCGTACCATCTGGTAAGGTAAAGTTTTTAGCGGTATTACTATCGTCAATGCTTAAAGCTGTGGTAGCTGAACTGAAGTTGGCATCAGTGATGGTATCAATTCCTGCACCTCCATCAATGACATTGATGCCTGCTCCCCCGGTAATTACATCATTCCCAGCGCCACCATTAATCGTATCATTACCATCCCCGGTAACGATATTGTCATTAGCACTTGTTCCGGTAATTTGGAACCGTTCTATATTGTTCTATATTACTGAAATTTACTTGGTCAGTGTTCCAATTGGTGTCGTAGTAAGCAAAGTAATAACCATTAAAACCACCATTGCCATTGTTATTAACCGAGCTAGAAATCCCCGCTTGTGGTGATGTTCCTGTATAGGTATTGCTGGAGTAATCTACAACTAATACATCATTCCCTGCTCCTCCATTTACTTGGTTTTGTCCTAACCCGGCATTAATGGTGTCATCTCCATTACCTGTATTCAAGCTTTTATTAATCCGTTGACTGAAGTTAATAACATCGTTACCACTACCTGTTATTAGACCAGTAAACCTTTCAATGTTGGTAATAGTCGTACCATCTGGTAAGGTAAAGTTTTTAGCGGTATTACTATCGTCAATGCTTAAAGCTGTGGTAGCTGAACTGAAGTTGGCATCAGTGATGGTATCAATTCCTGCACCTCCATCAATGACATTGATGCCTGCTCCCCCGGTAATTACATCATTCCCAGCGCCACCATTAATCGTATCATTACCATCCCCGGTAACGATATTGTCATTAGCACTTGTTCCGGTAATTTGGAACCGTTCTATATTACTGAAATTTACTTGGTCAGTGTTCCAATTGGTGTCGTAGTAAGCAAAGTAATAACCATTAAAACCACCATTGCCATTGTTATTAACCGAGCTAGAAATCCCCGCTTGTGGTGATGTTCCTGTATAGGTATTGCTGGAGTAATCTACAACTAATACATCATTCCCTGCTCCTCCATTTACTTGGTTTTGTCCTAACCCGGCATTAATGGTGTCATCTCCATTACCTGTATTCAAGCTTTTATTAATCCGTTGACTGAAGTTAATAACATCGTTACCACTACCTGTTATTAGACCAGTAAACCTTTCAATGTTGGTAATAGTCGTACCATCTGGTAAGGTAAAGTTTTTAGCGGTATTACTATCGTCAATGCTTAAAGCTGTGGTAGCTGAACTGAAGTTGGCATCAGTGATGGTATCAATTCCTGCACCTCCATCAATGACATTGATGCCTGCTCCCCCGGTAATTACATCATTCCCAGCGCCACCATTAATCGTATCATTACCATCCCCGGTAACGATGGTGTCGTTAGCACCTGTTCCCGTAATTTGGAACCGTTCTATATTACTGAAACTTACTTGGTCAGAGTTATAACTTGTGTTGTAGTAAGCAGAGTAATAACCATCAAAACCACCATTGCCATTGTTATAAACATTGCTAGAAATCCCAGCTTGTGGTGATGTTCCTGTATAGGTATTGCTGGAGTAATCTACAATTAATACATCATTTCCTGCTCCACCATCTACTTGGTCTTGTCCTCGTAAGGGACTAATAGTGTCATCCCCAGAAGTTCCTGTAATGGTATCATTCCCGTTAGTTCCTGTAAAATTCTGCTGCTCTACCTGAATATTTTGCCCATTTACAGTAATGGTCGCGTGATCATCCTCAGCCTTCAAAGCCTGTAAAGTCTGAGTATCCAGACTGTTACCCTGTACCAAAGCGGCAAAAATCGCCCCTTCATCTCCAGCACTATCACTGAGATTGATATGAGCATCTACAAAATGCCCAATTTCCTCTAACAGCGTACCAACCAAAGTTTCTGCTGTAGAAGTTACGACAAAATTAGCTGATAAATAAATCTTATTTTCACTACTGGCATAAGCCCCATTAGCACCGCCAAGAATGTTACTATCAAGAATTTCAATTTGGGGAAGTTGACTAAAATCACCAGATAGCCACTGTAAACGCAGAATTTCCGCACCGCTGCGGTTGTATTGTGTACCAAAAGCGGTATCGAATAGATTCCAGAAATTATCTAAACCAGCAAAGGTGCTGAGTTGGTTATAGGTCAGCTTCAGAGCAGAATTGAGTACAGTATTCATGGATTTAATTAATTATTGGTATTAAAATAATGTTTGAAGGCGATAGGATGTGTCACAACCTGTAACACTTTTTAGTTAAAGACTATACACGCACAAGTTTGACACAAATACTGATAAGTGTCAAGCTCTATATCTATGCGACAAGTTAGGATATTTTTTTAAATGGACAAAGTATTGCAAAATCTTTCAGATACAGTCCTACTTGTTTTAGGGCTGGGTTAAGGTACAACTCATCAGCAATCAAACCGTTAGCAAGTGTAGATGTCATAAAATTAACCTGGTTTTTGTAAATAATTGTCCCAAGACGATAATATTAAGTATAAAAAAACCTTTACATCCACCAAAAGTTAGATATTTATTTCTTTCCCAAAAAATCTCACCTGAGTAGGATATTTCGGGGTTTTACCACATAGGACTTAGAGGATGTTTGAAAAGTTTTTAATGTATAAATAAACCCCTCTCCAAACCTCTCCCCGACGCGGGGAGAGGCTTTGAAACCCCCATTCCCTTGTAGGGAAGGGGGGAAGGGGGGTTAGGTTTCTGGAGATTATCGGTTTCATCTAATACTTTTCAAACAACCTCTTAGAGGACAGAAAACTTTAAATATATATGATGCCTACGGCGAGTCAATTTAAGCCCCGGCGACTAGAAGTCACGGCTACACAGACAAAGTCCGCCTGCGCGGACTAACGAAAAATCAAGGATTTGAAACCCACGTAGGCGGTCACTGAGCTTGCCGATAGCGTAGCGTGGCGTTAGCCATAGTGTGGCTTTTGCCTGTGTAGACGCGGTTAGAAACCGCCCGTTTAACTATTAATTATGTCAATGTTGCTGATTCTAAAGCCTGTTTAAAATCATTTAAAGAATTAACTGTTACAGCCAGTTTCAGCATTTCATCCAAAATAGATAGATTAGAAATCTGAGCCAGTGATGCTGTAATCTCTAAAGAAACCTCACCCAATCGAGCTTGTAAAACAGTTTTGATGTAATTACGAGCATTTTGTAATGCACCAATCTCTTTACCAATCTCCTTACCAATTTCCTTACCAATCTCCTTACCAATCTCCTTACCGCGTTCTATTGCCATTTGTTCTGTAGGACTGATAAAAGGCATTTTTCTTTCCTCCTCAAAACTGTTAATTTTCTTGACTAACTTTTGCTGTAATTGCTCAGGTAATGTCATCATCATGTCAATGATTTTAAAGAGTTTCACAATTTGCTCTTTATTTAATCCTCGCTCATAAAGTCCGCGAACTAATGTCCATTTCCATTGCTCCCGTTCTGATAAATTCCCAGTAGTTGCTTTGGTTTTTAAATGTGCCATTACTATGATAGCAAAGGGATTGGTATTAGTTTCTAATTCTTGCCAACGCGATTCATAGTCAAGCAGTTTAGCAATGGGAAATTTAAGACTAACTTCACACCCGCCAATGGCATAACTATAAGTATTAGGTCGCCATTTATTACTTTCATCACCTAAAACAGCTAGACTAACCACAGGTTTGTGATACAGATCAAAGGAACGATAATTATAAACATACATCCGTTCACCAAAATCTACTTCATATTGACTTTGAATTTCAATGTGAATCAATATCCAAATCACTCGTTTATCCAGTAACCAAACTTGATAAAGTTTATCAGCAATACGTTTTTCTGTGGCTGATGAAGCCGTGATTTCCTGTAGTTCTTTATCAAGAGAACGAGGAGTTTGTGTCCAATCAATTAATTGATGGACTTCAGGAAAAAAGAAGATTAAGAAGCTTTCAAAATACTCGTTTAGTGCTTCTTTCCATGATTCATCATAATTGGCAGTGACTTCTTTCATAACAAAGATTTAAAGATTTTTTATCTACATAACTCCACAAAAAAAACAAATGTTTAAGGGTAAAGCATGAGCTAAACCCTTACCTAGAAAATCCAACAATTCAGCCATTTTTAGTATAAAAGGGCGAATATAATTGGCCAGGAATATTAATTATGTCAATGTTGCTGATTCTAAAGCCTGTTTAAAATCATCTAAAGAATTAACTGTTATAGACAGTTTCAGCATTTCATCCAAAATAGATAGATTAGAAATCAGAGATAGAGATACTATAATCTCTAAAGAAACCTCACCTAGTCGAGCTTGTAAAACAGTTGTGATGTAATTACGAGCGTTTTGTAAAGCACCAATCTCCTTACCGCGTTCTATTGCCATTTGTTCTGTAGGACTGATAAAAGGCATTTTTCTTTCCTCCTCAAAACTGTTAATTTTCTTCACTAACTTTTGCTGTAATTGCTCAGGTAATGTCATCATCATGTCAATGATTTTAAAGAGTTTCACAATTTGCTCTTTATTTAATCCTCGCTCATAAAGTCCGCGAACTAATGTCCATTTCCATTGCTCCCGTTCTGATAAATTCCCAGTAGTTGCTTTGGTTTTTAAATGTGCCATTACTATGATAGCAAAGGGATTGGTATTAGTTTCTAATTCTTGCCAACGCGATTCATAGTCAAGCAGTTTAGCAATGGGAAATTTAAGACTAACTTCACACCCGCCAATGGCATAACTATAAGTATTAGGTCGCCATTTATTACTTTCATCACCTAAAACAGCTAGACTAACCACAGGTTTGTGATACAGATCAAAGGAACGATAATTATAAACATACATCCGTTCACCAAAATCTACTTCATATTGACTTTGAATTTCAATGTGAATCAATATCCAAATCACTCGTTTGTCCAGTAACCAAACTTGATAAAGTTTATCAGCAATACGTTTTTCTGTGGCTGATGAAGCCGTGATTTCCTGTAGTTCTTTATCAAGAGAACGAGGAGTTTGTGTCCAATCAATTAATTGATGGACTTCAGGAAAAAAGAAGATTAAGAAGCTTTCAAAATACTCGTTTAGTGCTTCTTTCCATGATTCATCATAATTGGCAGTGACTTCTTTCATAATCAAATTTTCTGAGGTATTAAGACGCTCATAATCAAGTTTGCAGTTGTAATTTATATAGTTTTAGCACTTCTTCATGTATAAGTTGATTTTGACACAGCAACCGTAAAAAATGGCAAATGTGGAAAATTCATTGACACTCTCAGCCCTAAAGGGACTGAGATTCTGCGGACAGAGTAAACTTAGGTAACGCCCAAAGTCTAGTTCTCGCTACGGTCGTCAAGACCCGTCTACCCAGTGAGCTTAGGTCTATGCCTAAATTGCTGGCTACTTTTCGCAGAATGTTAGCTGCGCCGTTCAAGTCTGCATTTATCATTGAACCATTACCCGACTTATACAATCCCCGCTCAATTCGTCTTCCTGACGCTTTCCACCCGTCTGGTTTTTGACCATAAACGGGTAGGGAGTCTCCATCTAGAAAACTAGCAATTGAAGTATACGCCTCTTCGGTTTCTTGAAATCTAATACCGTGTAAATCGCATAGTTGTTTTAACCTATCCTTGAGTTTACCTAACGGCATTTGGACAAACTTTTGATTATTAATTCTCCCCATGTTAGCGTTAGATTTAAAACCATCATTCCAGCCGATTACTAATGTACCAATGCCGGATTTTAAGCAATGATCAATAATTAATTTTGCAGCTTTATTAATGCCGTCACGCATTTGGTGGTTACGTTTACGGGTCACACGGTCTAACCAATTATCCCAACAAGCCTCCGGTTTTCCTTCTTTTCGTGTTGATACTTTTTTATTCCACAACTGGTTCATTGACTTCATTGCACGGGCATCAATCAATAGGGAATTACCCAATGTATCAACACAAGCCGCTAAATTATCAGCCGTTCCCAGGTCAATAGATAATGCCTGATTGATGTCTAAAACGTGGTTTTGCTTCTCAACTTCATAAGACATCTCTAAATAAAAAGCACCGTTTTTAGGTAGAATAGTAAACTCTTTAACATGAGCGATATCTATGTTTGACGGCATTGGTAGGAAAAATTCAGAAATTCCAAACCATCTTTTAACTGTTAGTCCTAACGAAAATCTAAGTTGTCCATTAATTAGAGTTGGTTTTTGTCCACCGCTATTAGGATAGGCAACTTTGAAAAGTTTAGAACCTGTTAAATAGCCGGGAGCTTTAGGCTTAAAGTGTAATTGTCCGTTGAGGAATAAAGAGCGTAATCCTTTAAAAGATTTAAAAGCCTCAATCACAGACAATAAAGTTTGCTGTGCGGGTGTAGATGGCATTGATTGAGCGACCATAGTTTTAGCTACTGAAGGTTCATAAGCTAAATCAAACTTACCCGTCAACAACTTCCCAGTTTTAAAAAATGTTTGTCTAGCCAAATAAACACCACTGTTATAGAGCTTACCCGACTGTTGACAAAGATATTCTAATATTGCCTTTATTTCATTGTCGGGAGACAACAAAACCTGTTGTACTCCCATTGACTTTTTATTTTTTACCACCAATTTACGATGTAATGAAAGTTGACTTCTCAAGAATAATTGATTAAACTAGGATTGTCAATAGGTATAGAGAAAACAACACAAAAATATGTTAACGCAAGAAGACTACAAAACCCATAACCACGTTAAATTCTTGGTTAATTACCACTTTGTATTTATTCCTAAGCGCAGGAAGAAGGTTTTAGTAGGGGAGATAGCAACAAGAACGAGACAGATTTTTGCTGAACTGGCCATAGAAAAAGGTTGGGATATTTTAGCCTTAGAAGTAGCTCCAGACCATATCCATTTATTTATTAGCGTCAAGCCTACAGACACCCCACATTTAGTTATCAAGGCATTTAAAGGGCGTTCTAGTTGCTACCTGAGAAAAGAATTTCCCCAATTAAAAAAACTACCGTCTCTTTGGACAAGTAGTTATTTTGTAAGTACAGCAGGGAACGTTAGTAGCGAAGCTGTGAGAAAATATATTGAAGATCCGCATCACGGATAATACAGAAAATACCGCAGCGGTTAAAACCGCTCGCGCCGCTTCCCTCTCAGGTCTAAGGACGCGCTCGTTTCCCACTTACCGGGTATTCTTATGAAACAGGAAGTAAACGCCAAAATTATCGGTGTCCAGATGTATCTAGACCTTGATAATTTTGGGTAAGTTTTATAGAACGGAAATCAATAAAACCATTACTCAACCTAGATTTTCTGTTTTTCGACAATTTCTCGAACTCCAAAAAAAATGAGCGAACCGGGAGTTGATAGAAAAGTCCAGCAATTATGTCATAATTTGTAACGTATATTTAAATTCCCCTCTGCGAGACTACGAGCTATGAGTGAACAAGCTGAACAAGCTATGGAAACTCCAGTGTTAGACCGTTATGAGTGTCGCTCTTGCGGTTACGTTTATGAACCTGAGAAGGGAGACGACAAGAGTGATGTCCCCCCAGGAACACTTTTTGCCGAACTACCTACAAATTGGCGTTGTCCAGTTTGTGTAGCTAAGAAAACTGTTTTTGCGAATATTGGACCAGCGGGTACTGCCTCTGGTTTCAAGGAAAACTTAGGTTACGGTTTGGGTGTGAATACCCTGACACCAACTCAAAAGAACATTTTGATTTTTGGGGCTTTGGCTCTTGGCTTCTTGTTTTTTATTAGTCTTTACGGACTAGATTAAAAACCGCTATCTTTATTTACCGCAATTCGGCGAAAATCTCATTAAACCTCCACTGGAAACCCTCAGTAATACTGATGCAATCAATTTTGAAAAAGTGGCAAAGTTTTGTTGCCGCGTTAATAGTAGTTATCGCCTGTATAGGGTGTAGTAGTGTTCCTTCTATAAGCAACAATCCTTGGCAGGTGATTAATGTCCCGACAAAGTCGAAGTTGTTAGATATTAGCTTTGCCAATAACTCTCAGCATGGTTACTTGGTGGGTGGTAATGCCACTCTTTTAGAAACTAAAGATGGTGGTGATACTTGGCAACCGCTAAAATTAGAGTTGGATGATCCCAGATATCGTTTTAACTCCGTTAGTTTTTCTGGTCAGGAAGGTTGGATTGCTGGAGAACCTTCTTTATTGCTCCATACTACTGATGAGGGTAAGTCTTGGTCACGGATTGCTTTAAGCGAAAAGTTACCCGGCAGCCCCATTGCCATTACAGCAATAGCTCAGAATACAGCGGAAATGGCTACCGACATCGGAGCGATTTATCAAACCACAGATGGTGGTCAAAATTGGAAAGCTAATTTAGACGCGGCCGTTGGTGTGGTGCGGACTCTGGAGCGATCGCCTGATGGTAAGTATATCGCTGTTTCTGCTAAAGGCAGTTTTTACTCCACTTGGGAACCTGGACAAAATGCTTGGCAACCCCATAACCGCAATAGTTCCCGTCGCTTAGAAAATATGGGTTTTACTAACGATGGACAATTGTGGTTGTTAGCACGAGGTGGCCAAGTTCAGTTTAGTGATCCTACTAAACCGGAAGAGTGGTTAGAGGTAGAATATCCAGAGTTATCCACGAGTTGGGGTTTACTCGATTTAGCTTATCGCACACCCGATGAAATTTGGATCGGTGGTGGTAGCGGTAATTTACTTCGCAGCACCGATGGTGGTAAAACTTGGGAAAAAGACCGTGATGTGGAGACAGTTGCAGCTAATCTTTACAAAATTGTATTTTTTAGCCCTGATCAAGGTTTTATAATTGGCGATCGCGGTGTTTTACTGAAATATAACCCCAAAACAGCAGCAACAGCAGCCCCAGCGGCGTAATTACACCCAATAATGGATGTATTCACCAGAAGAAAGTTGTAAGTTGTAACTCTGTCTAAACTTTGTAGGATAATAAACTCAATAATAGTTTTTGATAAGGGAGTGAAATAAATGGCAGGTACCACTGGAGAACGTCCGTTTTCTGACATTGTTACCAGTATTCGTTACTGGGTAATTCACAGCATCACCATTCCCGCATTATTCGTTGCAGGTTGGTTATTTGTCAGCACTGGACTGGCTTATGATGTATTTGGCACACCTCGTCCTAATGAGTATTTTACTCAAGTCCGTCAAGAAGTGCCAATTGTCAGCAATCGTTTTGAAGCAAAAAAACAAGTAGAAACCTTTATTGGAAAATAATTTGAGATCATGACTAGCGGTAATAACATCAATCAACCAGTTACCTATCCCATTTTTACAGTTAGATGGATCGCGGTGCATACCTTAGCTGTCCCTACTGTCTTCTTTTTGGGCGCGATCGCCTCAATGCAGTTTATTCAACGCTAGGAGTTAATCATGGAAAGAACGCCTAATCCTAATCAACAACCGGTTGAATTAAACCGTACCTCTCTTTACCTGGGACTACTATTAGTCTTCGTTCTCGGAATTCTATTTTCCAGTTACTTCTTTAACTAACTGGACTTTTTTACGTCAGTTGCTAGTTAGGTGATAGGTAATAGGTAATAGGTAATAGGTAACAAGTTACAGAAAGAATATTCTCAACTGACAACTGACAACCGACAACCGACAACCGACAACTGACAACTGACAACTGACAACTGACAACTGACAATTTTTGTAAGTGAGGAAAAAACTGTGTCTGGAAGTGGAAGAATTCCCCTGTGGGTCGTCGCTACGATTGCAGGTTTAGGTGTAATTACTGTTGTAGGTATTTTCTTTTATGGATCTTACTCAGGAATTGGTTCTTCAATGTAATGCTATAGCAGGGAACAGGGAATAGGAAGTTTGAAAGTCTTTTGTAAGATGACTTTTTTAAGGGGATGTAGAAACCCCATCTTCAACGAAGTAAGATGGGGTAGTTCATCCAATCTCCGTCCTAACCTACTTGGTAACTACTATTCTGGAAGAAGATAGCAATTAGAAATACAAAAAACTGGATTTTTGCTTGATTATCATTTTTGAACTTCTTCTGCAAAAATCGCCATAAAAACCGCCTAACTCCATGAGATAGGCGGTTTTGTTTGTTTTCAAATAGATAATTGGTGACACAATTAAGTAACCAATTACCCATACCCTAATTAAGCAATATCTTCGCGTTCAATGTATGAAAACAAAAATGCGAAAATAACTGCTGGTAAAACCAAGCCAGTTAGGGGAACGAAAACAGAAGGCAAAAAGGAGGAATAAGCCAAAATAGTAGGCAAAAATGAACTTGACATAGAATTAAAGTCCTGTAAAGTCTTACTGCAATTCAAATTGAGCTTACTGCAAAATCCTCCCTTATTTGCTAAATTATCAAGATTTTTAACACACCTGTTTACATTCCCAACACTTCATCCATTTTTATCGTGGGTAAATTAGGGGGAATTACTGTCTTGATGATAGTGAATTTGTCACTTTCCTGCTGAGTAGTTTGATGGAGAGCGATCGCTGATAAACGGATTTCTAAGCAGCCAAAAGGAATTTTTAGGTAAATCGCTGTTTCCCCTTCTCCCCAGGCATTAGAACGCAAATGTGGCAGGATATGTGGTCTATCTAGTAGACTCCGGGTTTGATAATCTTCAACCCATAACTTGACCACTACCGAAGATGAAACTTCAGGTAATTTTACACGCACCATTACAGATGTGCCAGCGACAAGTTCACCCTCTGATAAATACAATTGGGGAGTTGGTAAAGACTCCATCATCACACCAGAGAAATCTGCCGCAGTTTCATTCTCTGGTAGGGGGGAATAATGATGATCTGCTATAGCTTCATCACTCCAGCTATCCGCATCCCGTTCCATAACCAAATCATCTATAACTATTTCTTGTGATAACCATCCAGGCTCGGTTGGTATTGGATTCAGTATATTGACTGTTTCCGGTTTATTAATTTCTAAGGGAATATTGTCAGCAATGGGATCTTCCTGAATTTCTTTTTCCCTACTTAACAGCACTTCCACATCTACAGTTTGAGTTTCTTCCCCAAGATCATTGTCTGAGGATTCTTGAAAAACTGCTTCAGTCAATAAGTATCCTTGACTGTCTATCCATTGTTGCAAAAGAGAGGAATTTTCTTGAGTATCCACCAAATCTAATTCTTCACTCTGGATAATTAGAGAATTTTCCTGAGAATCCACCAAATCTAATTCTTCACTCTGGATAATTAGAGAATTTTCCTGAGAATCCACCAAATCTAATTCTTCACTCTGGATAATTAGAGAATTTTCCTGAGAATCCACCAAATCTAATTCTTCACTCTGGATAATTAGAGAATTTTCCTGAGAATCCACCAAATCTAATTCTTCACTCTGGATAATTACAGAATTTTCCTGAGAATCCACCAAATCTAATTCTTCACTCTGGATAATTACAGAATTTTCCTGAGAATCCACCAAATCTAATTCTTCACTTTTAATCACCCCCGCCACAATCTCTGCTATTAATTCTGCATAGGATGTATCATCAATCATAGACTGATCGGACTGCGGAAGATTATCTAGTGGTAATTCTGGTATTTTTGCTGGTAAAGTTACTACAGTCGGTAGCTGTGGGGATTTCTGCAAAGTTGCTAATTTTTCAACATTTAACTGATCATTGGCTGTTTTCCCTGGAACAGGCTTAACTTTTAATCGTTTCAAGTAGGGAAAAATAGTATTAACTGGTTTAATTACCAACTTTTTCAAATCAATTGGGTGAATAGCCAGGGTTTTTGTGAGGGAATCTGTTTCCGAATCAGTATTAATCTCACGTGTAGAATTGTGAGGTAAATTTGGCAACTGTGGTGAAAGAACTTGCCAGGATATCAGGGGTTTAATTTGGGGTGGTAAAGGTTGGTTTGGGGAGGGCTTTAAAATGTGAAACTGTGCTAACTTGGGAGTTTTAGCCACATTGAAAAGTTCTAATCGAATCTTGACAGAGGGCTTGGGCTTAACTGGTGGATTAGTTTCTGGTAAAGAGTAGTCACGGTAATCCGACCGAGAAGTTTGTAGTGCTAGTAAATCAGTGACATCGGCTGTAATTGTGAAAGTATGGTTAGCTAAAAGTATGACTTCACCAACATCAGCTAATGCACCATATAAATTAATATCTGCTAAAAGCAACTTAGATTCACAATCAAGGGGAATATCAATCAGGGTACTAAAGCTAAAAGGTAAGACTTGATCTGTTAATGGCTGATCTATGTGGTTAAGGATTCTTGATTCTGAAGGCGATCGCAGGGCAATTTCTAGCCGTAGCTGACTCACACCATTCATGGCAAATCTCTCATCTTCCAGATTCTCCATTTCATTGACTTCCACATCGCCATGAATGATAAAATTGTCTCCCCAACGAGCAACATAAGTATCTTGATCTAAACTCAAATTCAGTGGTAAAGGTGGCGGTAAAGTAGGAGCATTCTCAATAGTCTCCTCGTCCAGCAAAGGTTCATCTTGAGGTAAGGCTAAATCTAATAAGTTTTGTAAAATCTGCTCAGTTGTTTCCCCCTTAAACCAGACTGGAGTTCCATGATTCATAACTATACTGACTTGAGTATCAGCATTTGAAGCCAGATCAGATTCCTCAGCCAGTTGAGTTAGAGACTGGGGACTAGGTTCTGGGGGTGATACTTGGATAAGGAGAGTATGTTGCCAGGATTTACCGAGCATCTCTGACATAATATCTCCAGAGCATCGTAACTCCCAAATCCCTGGTTTAAAGTAGGTAAAAGGAATTACCGCCATCAATCCTTCACTATTAGTCCGATGCGATCGCTTGAGAATTCGCCGTTTCGGTGGAACCTCCTGGGTTGATATGTAAGTCACTCGCACATCAACATCCATATTATTCAGATAAGACCGAGCCAAAACTCGGTAATTATCCGCTAAAATCTTTAAATTTGGCGACTCCAAAGTCCGCCAAGTGCGGTCTCCCTGTTTCTGTATCAGAAATTGCCAGTTTTCCATTATAAATAACGCCTAAACCTAAGAGCAGCCAATTAATATTTTGCATTAACTTGCTTGTCAGTTTAACCCAGCCATCTGCTATTAACCTAAGTTTAGTTGTTAGTTGTTAGTAGGGGCGAAGCATTTGGAAGATAAATTATCGGTCATTGCCAAAAATAGTTCTCCAAATGCTTCGCCCGTACAGTTGTTAGTTGTTAGTTGTTAGCTAACCAGCAACTTACCTTCTTGAATTTTATCCACATTCATAGCGGTTTTGATAATAAGCCACTATCTGCTTACACCTTGACCGACTTTCCTCATCAGCGGCTGCTGTCCATGAAATCCATAACCCAGAAATTTGACTTTGGTTGTAATCAAACTCTGAGGATGTTTGCGGTATTAATCCCACTTCTACCCCCACCACCTGCCGGAGATGCGCTGCTATTTCCCGATATACAGCCAAGGGTAAACCAGCAAACTCTATTTTCTCTTGTGTCACCATATCTATTCTTTGCTCCTACAAGATTTTCAAGCTTGCTTAATCACAGAAATACCATTACCCACAGAAGCTGTAGTCGCTGGTTTAGATGTTTTAGAAGGTTTTTCCCCTACTTGTTTAGCAACTTCAATACCGTACTGTTCCAAAATCACGGTAGGATTAGCACCTTGGCTCATTTCAATCCGTTTTACTAACACCCCATTCACCAGCCTTTGACCTGGTTTTACATATCTACTAGTTGGCTCATCCGGTACTTTCACAATTGCTTGAGGTACTTTACCAATTAAGATTACACCACTCACAATCACTGCTCTAGCGGTTTCCGGCTGTCGTGCTACTGGTAACACAGTTTTGAGTTTAGGAGAGGGGAGAGATCCCGCTAAAACAGTGGGTAAAACTGGTTTTATAGCTATCTGTGGGGATTTTTTGGGTAATGAAATTGCCAGTTTAGTTGCTATTGTCTTGATTGGTTTCGGTGGAATTAATTTAGGCTGAGTTACTGTAGGTAAAGGGGGTAATTTAGGAACTGCAATTTTTTCACCTGGTAGCTTAGTAGTTCTAGAACCTATCTTCTCCACAATTTGCCCAAAGGGGTCTGTTCGTCCTTTCTGTACCACACCCAACCGCTCTGTGCCATTTGTCGGTTGAATCAAACTACCAACTGACCCAGGACTCACTGGTGGTTTGGTAGATATCAGAGGATTATTAAAAGGTTGAGCCAAAGATGGTGGCTGTGTCGTTTGCGGCGCAGTTGCTTGAAGACTAGGAGTTGGGGCAGGACTGGCAGTATTAGTAGCTGTTGGCGGTTCACCCACCGTACAGCCAGTCAGTGCCAAGGTTGCTAAAATAGCTGCGGCTGTAGCTGTAATATGCGAATTTTTACCCATTAGCTGCTCTCAAAAACTATAGAAAAGACTGCGACTTAAGTCGCACGAGTTGCTTATATCTCAGCCTAAAGGGACTGAGTTTTACGCTTACCGGGTTATTCTATAACTAATCTTCCGTCACCCCCATAATCTTTTTCAACATATCTAAGCCTTTTTTAACTTGGCGAGAAACTGTGACAACACTAATGCCTAAATGTGCTGCTACTTGTTTTTGGGTTAAATCATAGAAAAATACAAACTCAACAACGTCACGAGTCCGCTGTTCTAACTGAATCAGGGCTTGTTGTAACCTAATTTTGTCTTCTTGGGCTAATTGAAAACTGCGATAGTTCTTATCTGGAACTAACTCACCCAAACAAGTAGAGCCTTCTTCTCCATCTTGGATAGGTACATCCAAACTCAACGGAGCGCGGTTAATCCATGCTAATTTAATTTCCTGCCATTCACTCAGAGAAATTGCCAATGCAGCCGCTAATTCGCTATCAGTCGGTGGGCGATTATATTGCTCGGACAGAGAACGGGAAAGCCCAACAGCTTGTTGTTGGAGTGCTAACCACCGTCTGGGTATTCTCACAGTTACGCCTTTATCTCGCAGATAATGTTGAATTTCACCACGAATATAGGGCATCGCATAGGAACTAAAAGCATTTCCCTTAGAAAGTTCAAATTTCTCAATTGCTCTAATTAAGCCCATACAGGCTACCTGGAGAAGATCCTCATAGCTCTCATTACACTGATTAATCCAATAATGGGCTTCCTTTCTGGCTAGTCCAAAATTGAGTTTTACCAGTTGATTGCGAACTCTTTCCGAACGGGATTGCTGATACTCTCGCAACAACTGTGAATTTTCATGTTTCAGTTTGTTAGTAGATGTTTCGTCAGTGGTTTGATTAGGCATAACACTTTGGTTCTTAAACAAGTATATTTGGTATATAATCGCTTTTAAAACTAGTCACTATTTCTGCTTTTGGCTGAATGGTTGCAAATCCTACATCACAGAAAAAATCTTGTCCAGACAAAATCGCCGTAAATGCTTTGCACAATACAATTAGCAATGGCAAGATTGTCTGATATTTTTTTTACTCAAATTAGTTGAGTATACTTCCTAATTTATTAAACAACTCTCATAAACTTAAAATATACAATTAGCAATCTAATAATAAACCGGGATTGCGCCTAATTTAACTAATTAACCATGAGATTTGCTTATAGGTCTTGAGAATTGGCAATAGTTGATGAGGATCAAGCTTTGGGCTGCGATTATTTTTGTTTATCTGCTGTCTTCTCTGGATTGAATGAGTAATATTACGTAATTAAATAATTAAATTCATCTCCAACTTTTCAGCAAAAAAAAATAAAATTTTAAATCAGTAAATTTACGTGGAAATTAAACAACCCTAGTTTTCCAAAAAAAACCAAGATGCACTCTGCATCTTGGTTAAGGCATTGCCACAAATAAATTTTCATGACTGCTGAATTTTTGTTCATTTCCAAACTCATGGAGGTATATTAGATTACTAAATTACCAAAATACTTATGGATCTTAAACTCCCATGAGGTTGTATCAATATTTAGGCGCGAGGCTCAATTCGACCGTAGAATAAACCACGAATCTTCACTTCTTTAGGTTCACCTGCACCTAAATCAGTATCAGAAGGTTGTTCACTTTCAAAAGTCCCAGCTATTTCACCAGAAGTGCTATCTACTTTGGCTACTTGCAAGGAAATTTTACCTTTGAGGATTTCTGCCCGCTTGACATTAGTACGAGTTAGATCTTCATTATCAGATCCGGCTGGTAAAGCTACAGCATTGTCATAGCCACTAACAACACCACGACCTTTAGGATCTAAGAAAGCTGCACCACGATAGGAAGGGACTTTAAAAGTTCCTTCAAAGTCAGTGGATGTGTTAATGCTAGTTAAATTAGGTTGTGTTTGTGCAACCAAGCTTTTGATGGTAAACAAGAAAGGTACTAATTCACCACCAGGAAGTTTAACGGTGATAGCTTGAAAATCAAGACCATCTTCTTCCGTAAAAGTCAAGCTATGATCTGGATTGCTAGTTAGCTGACCTTGTACTTGGTCAATGGTAGAAGTATATCTGGTCATAACTTTACCAGATACAAATTCTGCTTTTTGACGTTTGTTGGCAGGTTCTTCTTTGACAAAGAAACTGGTTGGTTCTAAACAAAGTTCTTTGATGCTGTATGTCACATTAGGATCAACAGTAATTGAACCACGACTAGTTTCTGTCAGTTGGGGGCATTTGTTAGCCAACCCTGTGCCGCGAATTTGTTCGTAGGTGAGGACATCACTGACGCTGGCAGAAGGTGCATCACTACAAGCTGTGATTAGCCCTAAGCATAGAGCAAAGAAAGCAACAATTAAAGCGCGATACCTCATGGTTAACCTCAATCTCAAAAATTAATATCTAAGTTGTCAAACTGCTTTACTGAACGCACTTAAACGCATTGCGTTTCTGAGCCTGGAATTCAAACCATAGACTAAGCAGCGAACCGCATCCATTCTGGATGATGTATGTGTTGTCAGTACATACATCAAAAGTGTTTGGATAGGGAAATTAGCCAGATCATACGATTTTTTTTAACTCAAAATCAAAGCACTCTAGTGGTTAAATTCTGCTGTCATCCAGCACAAATCATGGAAAAGCCTTCTCTACCTTACCATCAAGGATTCTTGTTACTTGAGAATAGTTAGAAAGATATATATTCAGAAGTCAGGAATTAGAAAGAAGGAGCCAGGATTGAAACTCGAGTGCTATCTGGTGGCTTTCGACCTAATTTTTCTTCCTCATTCCAGTGCATACCGTTATATCTGAAGATATCTGACTCTGTTATTGATCAATTTAGGGACTTTTCCAGTATCGTATTAGTTTTATGGAGTAAAACGTTCCATGAACCATGATCAAAATTGGACATCTGGGGATTTGTCCTGCCAGCTACAAGCGATTTCTGGTGCGGTTAAAGATGTAGCTCAAACTTGCGGTGGAGATGTAATTTCTCTACTGGCTTTGTTACGTCATTTAGAAAAGTTGCACAAAGAAATTCGAGATGGAGTGTTTCAAGAAAATTTGCCTGATAATCGCCAAAGATTATACTCGCTGCTCAGAGATATTGAGTCTGAGGGCGGTTGGCCTTATATTGCCCGAATGCGAGTACAGGCGTTATTGGTAAATTTGTCTGAGGAAGTTACTGATGAGGATGCTCTTACCAGCTATACTCATGATGTTTTCAAAATTGATAACTCGTCAGAATAGTTCAATATTTAAAATTAACAAATTAAATATTTTTGGATTTGATGGTGAAAGCATCACCATCAAGATTGACACTCTCAGGTCTAAAGACACTGAGATTCTTTAATCAACGAGCCAACTTACAATTACTGGATTACTCCAACAAAAACAGAGGTTGATTCTCCTAAAGCTTTAATGACCGTATCCCTACCGTACTCGATTTTTGCATTTCATTTTTCACCAAATTTAGCTTTCCTAAACTGCAATACCGTTAGGTATGACTACGCACTCAACCACATAAGTTAAGTTTTTACGTCGTTTAGTTATACTTAAATTCTGGAATTCATGGAATATTATCACATCCAATGTTACCAGTCAATGAATTAAGCGAATAAATTCGTGGTCAGTGAGCGAAGTCGAACTGCTCGTGTCGCTTGTATCTCATATCTCAGCACTAAAGTGATGGTTCCTGAGCTTGTCGAAGGACTGAGCTTTACTCTTACCGGATATTTCTGTAAATTTATGAGGTGGGAAAGTTTTACCGAATTTACAATGCGTTGGGTGCTATTGTTAAAAGCTAATTTTCTCCATAATACCCATGATGTTAGCTAAATTTAATTGCTAGATAAGCGAATTTAATATCCAGAATAAATTGGACTGATATTTACAAGAGGAAAACAATGGCTGGGATATTATCAGTTTCTCGGACAAATTTAGCTCAACGCCGCCAAAAATTACGTCGGCAGCGACAACTCAAAATTCTTCAGGCTATTTGGCGGACGCTGGCTGTCACTGGATTGGCCTCGGTTTTGTTCTGGGTAGCAATTCAACCAATGTGGGTGTTAAAGGATTCGGGGCAAATAGTGATCAAATCTGGTGGTCAAGTTTTGACCCAAAAGGATATTTATTCATTGTTGGGGTTGTCATCTCCCCAGTCTTTATGGCGGATTGAACCTTCCCTAATTGCTGATTCTTTAAGAAAACAACCGAACATTGCCCAAGCTACGGTTAGACGGCGGTTATTACCTCCTGGTTTAATTATTGAAATCCAGGAACGAGTACCAGTAGCGATCGCCCAAATAACCAAAAATCAAAGGATAACCAGTTGTGTTCTGACTCCTTCATTCACGGGTAAGCCTTCTGAGGTTAAGTCTTGTTTGCAAAATAGCGGTATGGCTAATCAACAAAATGAACTAGGTTTACTGGATGCTAGTGGCGTGTGGATGCCTTTATCAAGGTATATCTCCATTAACCCCAAAGCAAAATTACCTCGACTCATAGTAATTGGTGCGATCGCACAATACAAGCCATTCTGGACTCAACTTTATGAAGCTATCAGTCACAGTTCTCTAAAAGTGACAGAAATTAATTTTCAAGATCCTACAAATTTAATTTTGAAAACTGAATTAGGAATTGTGCATTTAGGCAGCCCTAGCAATAGATTACCTGAGCAAATTCAAGCACTTGTACAAATGCGCCGTTTACCGAATGAAGTTAATCCTAGTCATATAGATTACATTGATATCAAAAATCCCGCCGTTCCATTAGTACAGATGAATCAAAAAAATCCAGGCTTAGTTATTAAGAAATCAGAGCCACTGTACAAAACACCAATCCGTTGAAGTTCAACATTTTTTCTTTCTACTCCCTTCGGCCTTTGTCTAGCTGAATAGGCAAATCTTTTAAATTAGTAACTTGAGTTGCTAATTTTATATTTTTGTAAATTAGGTATATATTATACATATAGATATAGAATTTTTTAACCGTTAGTTAAAAAATCATGCTAAGGGTTGTAAAATTAATAACTAAAAAATATTCTAAAAAAATTCAGGAGGTTATTAAAACTTATTACTAGGACTAAGCTTAAGCTCTATCAAACAGTTAATAACCAGTTGAATATCTTATATCAACCAGTCATCACAGCTTTTTGCCCAAAGATAGGGTTGTTATACTGGGATCTGCCCAGGAGTTTAGCAATACCTTAGCCAAATTGAAAAAAGCCTTGATTCGTAGGTTGGGTTGAAGGATGAAACCCAACCTACAAAAAATGGCGAAGGTATTGAGTTTAGTTAACGCTATTGTTGAAGTGATCTGCTGCTGACAAAGAAGATGAGATAAATAAATGTCTATACTTTTTAGAACTATTCTTAAAAGGAATAGGGGGGGAGTCAGCAACATGAGCAGCTAGTATCATAAACTGTACAGCTAATCAACAATCCCAAAGGAGAAAGAGTTAGAAGGCACCAGGCTGGACATCTGACTCTGCAACTGAGGTTTTATACCTCTCTCATGGACAAATTGCCACATCTCACCTGCCATCATGTAGGCTAGGGAATAGTAAAAAAAATAAAATAGCGTGCCAAAATTTATTTTGGCAATTATTTGACTCTTAGGTGAATCACACCGCAAAAAGTCGTTTATCTACCTTTTCACAAATCCAATGACACTTGATAATAACCAAGGACTGATCTATAACTCTCAAAATCCCGGACAACCAGGGTTTTCTCTGGCAGTTAACTCAAGCAATCCCTTTAATAATTCTGGAATGAACTTTGCTCAAGGTAAAGATGGCAAGAAAATTTCTCTCGAAAATAGCGGTATTGGTGAAATTGTGCCAGGCCGTGTTGCCAACATCAAAGTAATTGGTGTGGGTGGTGGTGGTGGTAATGCTGTCAACCGCATGATTGAGTCTGATGTATCCGGTGTTGAATTTTGGTCAATTAATACTGATGCTCAAGCTCTGACTTTAGCGGGCGCTCCTAGTCGCTTGCAAATTGGGCAGAAACTAACTAGAGGCTTGGGTGCAGGGGGAAATCCGGCTATTGGTCAAAAAGCGGCGGAAGAATCTCGTGATGAAATTGCCACAGCTTTAGAAGGTGCGGATTTAGTATTTATTACCGCTGGTATGGGTGGTGGTACAGGTACAGGTGCAGCCCCAATTGTGGCAGAAATAGCCAAGGAAATGGGCGCTCTCACCGTTGGTGTAGTGACTCGACCATTTATTTTTGAGGGACGCAGACGCACTAGCCAAGCGGAACAAGGAATTGAAGGCTTGAAAAGTCGGGTGGATACCTTAATTATTATTCCCAATAATAAGCTGTTGGAAGTCATTCCTGAGCAAACTCCTGTGCAAGAAGCTTTTCGCTATGCTGATGATGTGTTGCGTCAAGGTGTACAAGGAATTTCTGATATTATTACTATTCCTGGATTGGTCAACGTTGACTTTGCTGATGTGCGGGCTGTGATGGCAGATGCAGGATCAGCTTTGATGGGAATTGGTGTGAGTTCGGGTAAATCTAGAGCCAGAGAAGCCGCAATTGCCGCCATTTCTTCACCTTTATTGGAATGTTCTATTGAAGGAGCTAGAGGAGTTGTATTTAATATTACTGGTGGTAGTGATCTAACCCTGCATGAAGTTAATGCTGCGGCGGAAACAATCTATGAAGTGGTTGATCCTAATGCCAATATTATTTTTGGAGCGGTAATTGATGACAGACTCCAAGGAGAAGTCAGAATTACTGTGATTGCGACTGGATTTACAGGTGATATCCAACCTCCATCTGCACAAACTACTGTTACTCCTAGAGTTGTCACTGCCATTCCCACTACTACTACTACCACTAGAAGACCTACACCACTACAACAACCTGTTAATAACCCCACTCCATCTGTAGAACCACCAAAAGAAAAACCCTCTTTGGATATTCCCGATTTTCTGCAAAGACGACGGACACCACCAAGAAATTAATTGATTGTGAATATGAGATTTTAGCTTAAATAGTAGAAGCCTCTCATCTAACCGATAGGGAAGTGATGAGATGAATAGGCGCGAGTGACTTTTTTGACTAACTAGCGAAATCAGCAATGTTAGTCGATGAGGAATGAACACTTTCTTGGTTTCTCTCCAAGTATCTGATATAATTCTAATCAATAGGTGTAACTCAATTAAATGCTGAAAAGCAGCCTATTAAAAAAGTTCAAAAATCTATCTCCAAAAGACCCTAGGGCATAGGGCTTTAAAGCTCAGTCAACGTCTTCAAAGAAGAGTCGCTGAGAAACCCATACTCCCTTTCAGGTGAGTGTGTAGAGTATGTCACATTAAATTCACAGTCTCAGTTGAGGCTAGGTGCTGTATACAAATTATCAGTTATCAGGAGGAGGAAGTAAATAAATTTCTCCCCTGCTCCCTGTCTATTTACTCGCTTCTACCCATTGAATAACCTGATGAGCTATGTGAGTCCCGTCGAGACGGTCAATTTCCCGGATACCTGTGGGACTTGTGACATTAACTTCTGTTAGGTAGCCACCAATTACGTCAATACCAACAAAAATTAAGCCATCTTGCCGGAGTTTTGCGGCTAAATGGCTACAAATTTCTTGTTCTCTTGGGGTAATAGTGGTTTGAGCCACTGTTCCACCAGTGGCCATATTATTACGAAAATCACTACTACTAGAAAGACGATTTAGCGCACCTATGGGTTCACCATTGAGTAAGATAATCCGTTTATCTCCCTCCTTGGCTTGGGGTAAATAATTTTGTACCATAACTGGAACTTTACCTTGGAGCGTGCTAAGTTCGACAATGGAGTTAAAATTGCGATCGCCTGATTGTAAGAATAAAATGCCTTCCCCAGCTTTATTCCCCAAGGGTTTGAGAATTGTTGCTTCTTTAGCTGCGACAAATTGGCGAATAACTTGCTTGTCAGCGCTGACAATTGTTTCGGGAATACATTCGCTAAACTGAAGAGCATACATTTTCTCATTAGCACTACGAATCCCAGCCGGATCATTTATTACCAAAGTTTTATTTTGGTCAACATAATCGAGAATATAAGTAGCATAAAAATAAGCATCATTAACAGGTGGATCTGTCCGCATAAACACGGCATCCATTGTTTCTAAAGCAGTAAAGGAACTAGGGCTTAATTTAAACCAAGAATTAACTGCTAACCAACGTCCCTCCACTAACTCCACGGGAACGAGTTCTACCTGCTGCAAGGAAGCCCAGGCTTTACCATCAATAACACTCAGCAAATTTGCCTGAGTTATCCAAATTTCATGTCCTAGAATTTGCGCTGCTTCCATCAAAGCAACACTGGTATCATGACATGGATCAAGCCGATGGATAGGATCAATAATAAAAGCTAGTTTCATCCTTTATACCTCTTTCATCTACGAATTTTAATATTAAAGAATCTTAAAGATCCCCGACTTCTGAAATGAACTTAGTCATCTTCGAGCAAAATTTAGCAAAGAAGTCGGGGATCTGATCCACAATATTTTAAGAAACTAGCATCTGATCTAATTTACCTTGACGGTCTAAAGTATGGATATCGTCACAACCACCAATGTGAATATCATTAATAAAAATTTGTGGTAAGGAGCGTTTTCCATTAGCTCTTTGGGACATTTTATCTCTGGCTATTTCGTCTCCATCAAGATTATATTCGATAAAATCAACACTTTTACTTTTCAGTAGACTTTTAGCACGAACACAAAACGGACAAGTAGTCCAAATGTAAATTTCTACTTTTGCAGCCATAATATTTTCAAAGAAATGCAATACTTCTTAATTTTAGACTCAAGTTTAGTGGTAATGGGTAATAGTTTTTTAAATTACCAATTACCAATTACCAATTACCAATTACCAATTACCTATTCCCACTCAATAGTTCCAGGTGGCTTAGAGGTAATATCATAAACCACACGGTTTACACCTTTTACTTCATTGACAATGCGGGTAGAAATTGCTTCTAATATATCGTAAGGAATTCGCGCCCAGTCTGCGGTCATGCCATCTTCGCTAGTGACAATTCTTAAAACAATAGGATAGGCATAGGTGCGTTTATCACCCATCACACCAACGCTACGAACTGGTAACAGAACCGCAAAAGCTTGCCAAACCTCATTATATAAACCACGTTGGTTAATTTCTTGACGAACAATTAAATCAGCGTCTCGCAAAATATTCAAGCGTTCGGAGGTGACTTCACCTAAAATACGAATTGCTAAACCAGGGCCGGGAAAAGGTTGACGTTGGACAATTTCTTCTGGTAAACCAATGGAACGCCCAACTTTGCGAACTTCATCTTTAAATAGTTTTCGCAGTGGTTCTACCAGTTTAAATCTCAAGTCTTTTGGTAAACCACCCACATTGTGATGACTTTTAATTTTCACTGCTACCCGTTCACCACTTTTTGGATCAACGTTGGTATCAGCAGATTCAATCACGTCTGGATAAAGTGTCCCTTGAGCTAAGTAGTCAAAATGCCCAAGATCCCTTGATGTCTCCTCAAAAACACTGATAAATTCATGTCCAATGCGGCGACGCTTTTCTTCGGGATCAGTTACTCCAGCAATAGCTGAGATAAATCGTTCCCGGGCATTAACATATTCTACAGGAATATGAAATTGTTCTTTAAATAACTTTACTAATCTTTCGGGTTCTAGTTTTCGCATGAAACCCTGATCAATAAATACACAGGTTAGCTGCTCACCAATGGCTTTATACAGAAGAAAAGCTAGAGTTGAAGAGTCTACACCGCCAGACAATGCTAATAATACCCGTTTGTCTCCTACCTTGGCGCGAATTTCCTGAATTGATTCTTCGACAAAAGCGGCTGTTGTCCAAGTTGGTTCACAGTCACAGATATGGTAAACAAAGTTGCGAATTAAGGCTATACCACCCTGAGAATGGACGACTTCGGGGTGAAATTGCACACCATAGAGTTTTTTGTCATGGTGAGCGATCGCTGCACAAGGAGTATTATTAGTATGTGCCAGTAACTCAAAGCCAGGAGGCATATTTGTGACTGAATCTCCATGACTCATCCACATGGTTGCACCCTCTTCGACATTAGTTAATAAGTCTGTGGGGTCATCTATGTATAGAGATGCTTTACCATATTCACCCCGTTCGGCTTGGATAACTTCCCCACCCAGTTGATTAACCATGAGTTGCATACCATAGCAAACACCGAGAACGGGTATTCCCAATTTCCAAATTTCTGGGTCACAATGGGGAGCGTAGTCGCTATATACGGAATTTGGTCCACCGGAAAGGATGATACCATTGGGGTTGATGTCGCGTAACTGTTCGGCTGTGGTGCGATAGGAAATAACTTCTGAATATACTTGAGTTTCGCGGATACGACGCGCAATTAATTCAGAATATTGAGAGCCAAAGTCTAAAATTACAATTATTTGACCTTTAAGTTTCCCCAAATTTTCTGGTGTTTGAGGTATTTTTTCGGTTGGTAGAGTCACCGCTGTATTCATGCTATGGAGGGTGTGTTGTTAAGGATAAGAAGTCTGGACTGTGATTTTTATGATTTTTGTGATTAATGGTGATAACAGATTAATGAATCATCTAAACAAATTAATTATACAAATCATAGTTAAAAATATTTATTTGTGGTACTTACGATAATTCCTATTAATTTAGCACAATTTTTCCAGTAATATCCAACCAGTTTTACTTTTTACGAGAATTTGGCGATCGCGGTCAAAAAGTACAGAACCACAAGCTATCATGGTTTTACCTTGTTCATTATGGCTATTCATATATTCTTGAGTACGGGTATCAATGCTTTCTGCAATGGAGCTATAAACCTGATTTACCCAATTACTACCACTATTACTATCGAGAATTCTCAGATGCTTTAATGCTGCTTCTGCTGTAGGACTCTGAAAAATGGTTTGAATATCGGAAGACCCCAATCCTAGCATAGCAGAATGGGCAGTTAAAATTTCCCGGCGACCATCAGCTAAATGATGATGAGTGTGAAAGATTCCCCCCGCTAGTTTCATCAATTTACCGTGATAACCAAATAATAAAATTTCTTTTACACCTAAAACATCAGCCGCTACTAACATGGGTCCCAACCAATTCGCAGTTTTTACCATTTGTGCGGGGTTGATACCGAGTTTTTGAGCTAAATCTAGGCCATTTTCCCCAATACAAAAGACCAAAGTGGGAAATTGACTGGCTTTTTCGGCTAAATCAGCACGAAAAGCTGTTAATTGATCTGGTGTACTTAAAGGTTGAGAAATCCCTGTTGTTCCTAATAAAGACAGTCCTTCCACTACTCCAAACGCGGAATTAGAAGTACGGACTGCAAGCGATCGCCCTTCTGGTAAAATAATTGTTACCTTGATTTTTTCCGTCGGTTTTAATAATCGCTGTAAATTTTCCTGGAATAACTTTTGGGCATAACCATAAATTGCGGCTTTCCCCTCACCATTGAGTTGCTTCCCAATCCCCTCTCCACCCTGAATAATTACCGCTTCTCCATCTCCCTCATACCATGCCACCATCGCCCAAATCGGTGTATTCTTTGTTAAATCTAGGTTATCACCTGGATCACTGCGAGTCATAGCCAAAGCCTGATTTTCTGATATTCCTGCGACTTGTTCAATGGGTATTTCGGCAATTTCAGCAGGTGTAATCAAATCTACAGAAGTCACAGTCAGGGGTTGATGATAGCGTAACCAATGCAAAGCCGCAACAGCAGCAGCACAAGCAAAAACGGGCAAAGTGTATCCAGAACGCGACATAGTGATAATTTAAAATTATTCATGATTAATTATCTCACACCCCAATTTCCGATAACAAAATTTGCATATCTTCCCAAGAAATATCTTGTTGAAGATAACGGGGTGAATCAGGATTATAGGGACTTGCTATTCTGTCAATTGCGATAATTGTAGCTGTATCTGGTAACACTGGGACATCTGGATCATAAGCTGTTGGGCGCATTAAAGAACTAGAAAAGCCTTTAAACACAGCAATTTGATCAGGTTCATCATCAATTTTGACAGTGACGATGAGAACTTCTTGGGATTTTTTGACTGTATATTGTTCCAGTCTTTTACCAACAGAGTTATTCATTAATTCAGCAGTCGGAACTACGATTTTTGTGATGAATTTGATTTGGATGATTTATTGATCAGGAAAACAAGTCGGAACTATGATTTGTGTGATGAATTTTATTTAGATAATTAATCCGAATAATCACAGTTCAGAATTTTTTCTAACTTTTCAATTGCTTAATGTGTAGCGGAACGTCCATGTTTACCGAGTTTAACCGCGACAAAATAACTTAAATAAATTACGTAAATTGCTAAAGTCACTATCCCCAAAAACCCTAGAAAAGCAGGTTTGCTATTGTGGTGAAAATAGTCTTTAAAGATTAATGGTGCTTCTAACCAGACACTACAGTAAGGAGTTTTAATCGCAGTTCCTGAAAAAGCACAACCTAGGAAGGGTAAAAGGGCTATTGCTCCTAAACTACAATAAACTGTTGTCGCCCAACGCCAAGAAGTAAAACTTAACTTTAATGGACTATGGGGATAATAGTCAATTTCATCATTGATATCTACCCAAAACCATAGCGCAATTGGGATCAGAATCCGCGCCATTAAAGCAGAGATGAAACTAACTCCAAAGCTACCAATCATTAAGTACATACTAACAATTAATAAACTAGCCACTCGCCAGTAAATCATTAATAAGCGTTGCATTCCTTCAGCTTTTTGCACAAATGCCCAAATTGAAAGAATTAAAGGAATAATCAGCGTAAATAATAACGCTAGTCTATAATCCATCCAAACATAAGGGCGAAACCATACTTGTGTCATAAAGTCAATAACAAAAATAGAAAATTTGTGAATAGATATTTGATAGCGTTAGCTATTCTAGAAAAATTCAGTTTGGGGACTTTTCTCAAAAGCGAAAAACGGGGAGTTTATTCCCCGTCTAGTTCAAATCCATTAATTAATGGAGGTTTAAACCATTGATATTCCAGTAAATTGTTACTTAATGAAAAAAGCACAACTGCTGATTCTAATCTTCGTACAGACGGCACTCATCTGCTTCTGGATTAGCATCACAATATTGTTCCAAAGCGTTTTTAGGCTTGATTTGACGCTGGTGAGAAGCTTCCGCTTGCAATTCTTCTACAGCATCCCAAGCAGCAGCACATTCAGCGGAGTTGCTACCTGAGATATCACATACAGTGCGGGCTTGTTCAAGTTCTTCTTGGATTTTTTCTTGAATGTCCCCAGTAGCTTGTGTTTGGGTATTAGTCATGATTATTTCTCCTTATGTTTTGTTTATACTAGTATAGAAAGAATTTGAAAATTGTAGTTTTCTGTCTCTGAGATCACTAGTTTTACACTTTTGGTGATAATTCCAATGGCTAATATCTTGCAAATAGGCTTTTGGCTCATTCAGCGAGATATGTCTAGAGTATTATCCCATGAATATCATAAGCTGTTATACCTATAACTTACCAGATTTTCATTTTGAATACAGACTTGAAATATCGCTTATAAGCCTCTGATAGTTTAGCGCAAATCAATATATTCGCTTATAAGCTTAAATTTTTATTGATATGAATTTAATTATAACTTTATTTCATGTATACGTTTATTGTCGGTGTAGTAATTTTTAATTAAGCTTAGAGATTAAAATTTAATTTCCCAGATATCATTTTATAATTTATCTAAAGTTGATCTCATCCTCACGAGGTTATTATGACAGCTATCACCGTCAACTTAAACCCTATTATCCAATTAAGTGATCAGCAATTTTATCAACTCTGTCGAGAAAATCCTGAAGTCAAATTTGAACGCAATGCCAAAGGAGAAATATTGATTATGTCACCAACAGGAGGAGGAACAGGAAAACGTAATGTGGAAATTGCCGCAGATTTTGTGTTTTGGAATCGTAAATATAAACTAGGAGTTTGTTTCGACTCTTCCACCTGTTTTAAACTTCCCAATGGTGCAAATCGTTCTCCTGATGTTGCTTGGATTAAAAAAGAAAGATGGGATACACTCACACCCGCAGAACAAGAAAAGTTTTCACCAATTGCCCCAGATTTTGTTTTAGAATTAATGTCACCTAGTGATAGTTTGCAGGAAACGCGAGCAAAAATGCAGGAATATATCAATAATGGAGTTAAATTAGGTTGGTTAATTAATCGAAAAATGCGCCAAGTGGAAATTTATCGTCTTGGTAAACCAGTAGAGATATTAGAATTTCCCCAAGAATTATTAGGTGAAGATATTTTGCCAGAATTTATTTTAAATATGGAAATAATTTGGGGATAGGTTGTTGAAATTCAACAACCGGATCATCTTGGTAAGTCATGGTAATATAATGCTATTATTTACCTGTACTCACAATTCCTGACCATTGCACCTTTTTCTCCCGTTCTCGACGATAAGAAAAGAAATGTTCTGGAGTTTGGAAAGTACAATAGGGAGCGATCGCAATTTGTTGTAAACTAATTCCTAATTGTTCCAATTGCAAAGCATTCACCCGCCGCACATCTAAACAGACCTTTCCCGGTTCTGGATCTTTGATTAAAGGTGAATTCGGTAAATTATGTAAAGCAGCAACTATTTTTTCTGGTTCATAATGTGGTAGAATGGTACTGCCAATTTCCGCAGCTACTTCCACAGAAACTTGGTAAACTTCCCCAGCAATAGCCGGACCCATAGCTACGCGCAAATCCGCTAAATTGCTACCGTGGGATTGCATTCTGGTAATAGCTTCAGGAACAATTTTCGCCGCTGTTCCCCGCCAACCAGCGTGTAAAGCCGCCACCTGTCCAGTTTTCACATCTCCAATCAAAACAGGTGTACAATCAGCAGAAGCCACCCAGACAGCTTGTAACGGTTGCTGACTAATTAAACCATCTGCCAACGCCAAATCATCATCACTGGCATTGACATGATCATCAACTTCCTGGGGAGTTAAAACAGTATTGCCATGCACCTGTTTTAAACGATAAGCTAAAGCCTCTGGTTGTAGTGCCTGAGTTAGTTCATGAGGTAAACGAGGCCAAAACCGTTGGGTAAAGAAACCATGAGACCAGGGTTCTAGAAGATTACAAGTCAGGTAAGGTAGACCTTCCCAATTGTGCCAATGCCAAGTGTGCATCTTTAACCAAACCTCAATAGAAAATTAATTACTTTCAATCAATCCTAACTTGAACAACTGCCAAAAAAGATTTAAAACAATGGTGAACTGTGGTGGAATTTAATCGGCAACTTTTGGTAGATAGCTTAAAAGCAGAATATAAGCATCAAGATTTACCATTTTCTCTACATATTTTTAACACTTTATCTTCCACAAATCAAACCCTGTGGCAACTAATCAACCAAGGAGAAAAACCAGGTTGTGTAGTTATTGCCACCCAGCAAACCGCCGGCAGGGGGCAATGGGGTCGTCAATGGCAGTCTTCTACTGGTGGTCTATATCTTTCAATGGCATTAACACCCAACATGGAAGCTACCAGCAGTTATCAACTCACCTTGGCCAGCGCGTGGGGAATTACAGCGCAATTACGAAAATGTGGTATACCCGTCGGCATAAAATGGCCAAATGATTTAGTATTAGATGGTCGCAAATTAGGAGGCATTTTAACCGAAACCAAAGTCAATCAAGGACATATCACTCAAGCTGTGATTGGTGTTGGCATTAATTGGGCAAATCAAGTTCCAGAAACGGGAATTAATCTGCAATTATGGCAAAATTCCCAAAATTATCAGATGATTCATCACCTGGAAATGCTTACCTCACAAGTCTTACTAGGAATTAAGTCCGGTATCGAGTGTCTACAGGTAGAAGGAATAAACATCCTCTTATCTCGCTATCTTGATCTACTCACAAATATGGGTGATCAGGTTTATGTCAATAATCTTTTAGGTACAGTAGTTGGAGTAACTCCACAGGGTAATCTCCGGTTAAAAATGACAACTTATGATCCAAAAGCAGCCGTAACACCAGAAATTTTTTGCCAACCAGGTACAATCAGTTTGGGTTATCGTCAAGCTTCAGTTTAATGATTAAATTTGTTAAAAATGTCACTTCATAGGATAGTATATCCAGCATGGAATGATATCATTTCTTTAGACTTATTACACACAACACAAGAGAAAAAATGACGCAGCACCATAAATCTGCCCATAAAAATTTTTACTACGGTGGCACGAGTAAACGTTTTGCTTCTAGACTACCAGCACAAAGCCTCTGTTTGTTAAGTAGCTTTAGTCTTCTTGGTAGCGGATTTGTAACTGCTCAAACTGAAACTGCATCAATAGACAATATTGTTCCCACAATTGAGAATTCCCAACCAGCAGTAGTTACAAATCCAGTTCAGAAAGAAACTATTGTTCCTGAAACAGCCAAGCCACAGCCAGATTTTTCTGACCGACAAGCTAGGCTGAAAAAGAAGCTAAATAGCAAAAGTGTTGCTGAATCTACAGAAGTTGTCAGAGATGCTAAACCCAAAGGTGAAAATACTCAACCTACAGCCAGTGTGAGAATTTCCCAGCCCAAAGGTGAAAATACTCAACCTACAGCTAGTGTGAGGATTTCCCAGCCCAAAGGTGAAAATACTCAACCTACAGCCAGTGTGAGAATTTCCCAGCCCAAAGGTGAAAATACTCAACCTACAGCCAGTGTTAGTGAACCTGACCCATTGGTTAAAAAACTCCCAGAAGTCGCTCAAACAACCAATAATTCGCAAAATACTGTCAAGGATACAGAAAGTAGTCTCAAGGATTATAACAACGCTTATATTGATCCCACTGACTACAAAAATGCAACCACAGATAACTATGAACCGCCCAGTTCTGTAGTCGTCACAGAACGTTCTAGCGGTTGTAGTGCAAATGTAGTTCCAGGGCAAAGTGCTTGTGCTAAAACTACCCAAACTCCTGCCGTGGCTAAGTCTAAAGATTCATCACCGACTTGGCTGAAAAAAAGTGAAACTGCTAAATTACCAATCGTGTCCCCAGTGAGGACAGCCATAACTGCAAACCGCAATCAACGTGAGAATGTTGGTGAAGCTGTTGCTACTAGTGTGAGCAAAATTAGTCAACCTCAAAATAATTGGCGGATTTCCAGAACTAACACCAGCAGTCATACAAAGGCTGCCTATCATGCCAATAGCTTTATCCCCAGTCCTAGGGAATTTAGCACGACAAAGGTGAGTTCTATCCCTATTGCTCCCCAAGTAGGTAGTTTACCAGCACCGATGATTGAGGGTAATCTTGCTCCTCGTCCCAGTCTGGTGTCCTATGATTTTTCACTGGCATCTGTATTACCTCAAGTTCCTTATACTAATACCCTGGCTTATCGTGGTGGTGGTGGTTCGGGAATTGTCTTCCCTCTGTCTATGGCTGCACCAATTACGTCTTTATTTGGCTGGCGTGTTCATCCTATCACGGGCGATCGCCGTTTTCACGCTGGTACAGATTTAGGTGCGCCCACGGGAACACCAATTTTAGCAGCGGCTAAAGGTCAAGTAGAATCAGCTAACTGGTTAGGTGGTTATGGTTTAGCCGTAATTATTAATCATAGTTCAGCGCAACAAAGTCTCTACGGGCATATGTCAGAAATCTTTGTTCAACCTGGTCAATGGGTAGAGCCTGGAACTGTCATTGGTCGAGTTGGTAGCACTGGTAACTCGAATGGACCTCACCTGCACTTTGAAATCCGTCACCTTACCCAAAATGGATGGGTTGCTGTTGACCCAGGTGTGCAATTAGAAGGTGGCCTTAGCCAGTTGGCACAAGGCACACAAGGCACGAAAACAGCCCAAGCCCGGTAATTGGGCAGGGGGCAGGGGGCAGGGGAGAAATTTCCTTCTTCTTCCTCCTGAACTCCTGAACTTCTGATAGCGAAGCGTGGCGTTAGCCATACTCCTGACTCCTGACTCCTGACTCCTGACTCCTCTTCTCCTTACAAATATCCGTTTTCTGCTAAGAATGCAGTTGTAATTTCCGCTTGTTGGTGGTGATTATTGCCAGGGGTGAGGAATTTTTCTACGTATTTACCCAGGATATCTCCTTCTAGATTTACCCAACTACCCGCTACTAAATAGCTCAGATTGGTTTCGCTATATGTTAGCGGGATGACGGCAACTGTAAATTGAGATGATTCTGATTTATATTTAGCTACGGTGAGGCTGATACCATTGACAGCAATGCTACCTTTAGGAACTATATAACGAGCGATCGCTTCTGGGGCCACAAAGGTCATTTCCCAGGAACTAGCAGTTTGTTCAGATGTAATTAACTGACCAATTCCATCTACATGACCCATAACAAAATGACCACCGACTTTACCACCCACCCGTAGTGATGCTTCTAGATTGACGTATCTTTGTTGAATTTCTTCTTTGCCTAATGTTGTGCGTCCTAGGGTTTCCGGTGAAGCGGTGGCAATAAATCCATCTTTTAAGATTTCTTCAACTGTCAAACACACGCCATCTACCGCCACACTATCACCATAGGCCAAGTCATGAATGATCATCTCTGGCTGACTAAGATAATTAATCTGCCACGAATCTCCTGTTAAGGGTTTTATGGTTCCTAAACCTTGAATTAATCCTGTAAACACAGCTTTTGGGAAACTAATTTTATTTATTGCTTAATTTTGGCGGAAATCAACTAATAATTCTCGGAAAAAATGTAAAGCCCGTAAGTTTATTTTTTTCCTGGTTTTGGTAAATGAATATTAACATATTAACATCAATCCCCAGGCATACTTGAATTAGGAGCTAAAAGAAAGATGAAGGATAAAATATGAAGGATCAATAAATGAGTTATTAACAAGGTGTGAAATTAGTTTATTTATACCTGATTTCTATGACACCACAGTAAGAGTCAACTAACCATTAAAAATTCCTAAAAAGCTGGTTTGATTTGCTTTTTTAATTTTTAATTTTTAATTCTTAAATTCGGAAAAAAGTGGATTATTTGTTACATATTTCCAAGCGATTAAAGAACTTTAGAGGCTGAACCAATGATAGAAATGAAAGTCGCTGGTATAGCATTAGATGCGATCACTCGCAGCCCGATTGTGCTTCTGAAGGATGGTTCAGATCGTCGCGCTTTGCCCATTTACATCGGTCAGGAACAAGCAAGAGCAATTATGGGGGCAATGGAAAATCAAAAGCCCCCCCGACCTTTAACCCATGACCTAATCGTGAATATGCTGGAAACATGGAATATGACTTTAGATAAAGTTATTATTCATACCTTACAAAAAGATACCTTTTATGCTGCGTTAATTCTTCAGCAAGGGGATGTCAAAAAAGAAATTGATGTTCGTCCCAGTGATGCGATCGCTATTGCACTCCGCACAAATACTCCCATTTGGGTCATGGAAGAAGTAGTGGCTAATGCTTCTATTCCTGTAGATCGTGATGCTGATGAAGCTGAACAGGAAGCTTTCCGCGAATTTATTTCTAATCTTCGTCCAGAGGATTTAATCAAGCGGTTTGGGAATGGTGACTAAGTTGTAAATGCTGAGAATGGAGAAAAAATAAGAAAGTAGCAAAAAAGCCACAATTTCTGGATTTTTCCTCAAACTCAGCAATTATGACCATTTTAGATTCTAGATTATTAGGAAAATGCCGAAAACCCTGAGAAGAAGAGCGGGCTAATTTAATCGCTTCCTTACAGGCACAAACTGAGCAGGCACTATTTTGGATTAAATCCGTCAAATATAGCAATAGACAAGGTAGTTAGGATATCAATTAATATAGCGGTTATTGGTTGAGTGAAATACAAGAACCTCTCCCCCTTTGGGTGGATGCCTCCAACACGCTATGTATTAGCAAAGCTCCACCAAGTGGCACACCAGTCCGCCTACAGTGCTAGTAGTCTGTCAAATTTATTTTGACGGGTTTTTGGTAGTGCGGGCATACTATGGCTAACGCCACGCTGCGCTATCGACAAGTGTTACAGTGAGCTTGCGATGCCCTGAGCTTGCGATGCCCTGAGCCTGTCGAAGGGTCGAAGGGTCGAACTGCTCAGTACAAGTCTTGCCCGCGTGAGCGAGACGCTCACACTACAGTCCATCATTTTTATCTTGACAAACTACTAGTTCACTGCAAGCGGGAAGGAGAATTATCATGTATCTAATTTAAGTGCATACCGCTATAATGAAACTTCGTTCACAACAGGGTTTTACCTCTGACTTCTGAATCCTACTATATCATTGTAATAGTTCGAAATTAAAATGAAATTCAATTTCCATCAATTTGGTTCTCAAAAATTACTGAAAAAGTTATTTCTGCCTTTGTTTTTAATTTCTTTACTGATGGTTTTTTGGGGAAACACTTTCACACCTGTTACCGCACAAGAAGGATCACGTTCAGAAATTCGTGGTGTATGGATGACAAATAATGATCTCGATATTCTTAAAGATAGGACTAAAGTTCAGGAAGCAGTCACACAACTGCAACAACTCAATTTTAACACTATCTATCCCGTAGTTTGGAATTCTGGTTATGTCATGTATCCTAGTGAAGTAGCCAAGCGGTTAGAAATCCAACCGTTTGTCTTTCAAGGTTTAGATGGACATGATATTCTTGCCGATTTAATTAATAAATCTCATCGGCAAAATTTACTGGTAATTCCTTGGTTTGAATTTGGGTTTATGACTCCTCCCAGTTCAGAATTAGCAATGAATAAACCAGAATGGTTAACACAAAAAAAAGATGGTAATCAAACATCTATTAGTGCCGGCGGTGAGGTTTCATGGTTAAATCCGTTTCATCCAGAAGTACAACAGTTTATTAGCGATTTGCTTGTAGAACTTACTAACAAGTATGATCTTGATGGTATCCAATTTGATGATCACATGAGTTTACCTTCTGAATTTGGTTACGATAAATATACGGTCGCCTTATATCAACAAGAAACTAAAAAAATGCCACCCAGTGATCCTCAAAACCCAGAATGGGTAAATTGGCGGGCAAATAAAATTACAGAATTCATGGTGAGACTTAATCAAACAGTCAAACAAATCAAACCGAACATGATTTTTTCTGTTTCTCCTAATTACTATAATCATGCCTATAAATTTCAACTCCAAGATTGGTTGAACTGGGTACGATTAGACATAGTAGATGAGTTAATTGTGCAAGTTTATAAGGAAAATTTAGATCATTTTATTGGCAAGCTTTCCCGTCCAGAAATGGAAGAAGTAAAACAAAAAATTCCTGCGGGAATCGGTGTTATGGCAGGTTTAAGAACTAAACCCGTATCAATTCAACAGATTCAATCTCAAGTTCGTGCCGCCCAACAACGGGGACTGGGTGTAGCTTTTTTCTATTATGAAAGTCTTTGGAATACTGCACCAGAAGCATCAAGAGAACGTTTGGCTGGATTTAAAAGTTTATTTCCATATCCGGCATTACGAACGGCAGTGGAGTCTGGGGAAGGGGAAATAAATCTAACTGTGACTGACAAAATACCATTTTAGTGTGTGAAGGCAAAAACCAGAAATTAGCGGTAAATTGAAATTTAGGAATTAGTTTGTAAATAATCAATTGCGGCTGCTAATTTGTGAGGATAACTTTCAGCAAATCTTTCAAACCATAATCCTTCTGATGATAATGGATCTAATTTAGCTAACCATTGTTTAGCAGGTTTTTCTAAAGCTGCTTTTTGTTTAGCTTGAAGTTTTTCTTGATGAATTTTCTCCTGTGTTAATTCTTCTTGTTTTTGCAGTGCGACCGCCGCATCTTTTGCCAAAATATCAGCTTGTACATCTGCTAATAAGTTATTTACAAATACATCAGATTTAGTATCAGGTAAATGGACAAATTGAATGGTTTGTAAATTATTCTGTGGTTCTGTGGGTTTGGATTGGATATATGCAGTTTTATTTTCAGCCAAATCAGCTTGTACTTCTGATAACAATTTATCTATGAATACATCTGATTTGATTGTGGGTGAAACCGATTTAACTGGGGTTAAATTATTTTCTGGTGCTGTGGTTTTTGGTTCTGTATATTCAGTTTTGAGTTCAGCTAATAGCTTGTCAATGGAATCCATATTTGTAATTCCTAAAAAATATAAGATCCCCGACTTCTTTTTTTATCAAATTATGAATTGATGTGAAAATTGGGGGATCATTTTTAATTTTTAATTCACGACGGTAATAGTACCGCAAGGCGGAAGTCAAAAGTCAAAAGCAATATTCAGCAAGCTTTTTTAATTTTTAATTGTTAATTTTTAATTCCGCCTTGCGGTGCTAGTCATTAATGGCATTGAGGAGAACTTCTGATAAACTCATATCTTCCATATCATCCATTGTGATAGTGTCGCAAATATCAAACTTAGCACCTGCACTTTGCAATTCATCATCCAAGATTTTCAAAAAGCGGGTAGCTTGAGCATCATTACCGACTTGAATAAAGGAAATAGCTAATTCTTCATCTCTATCCAGACGACGAGAAGCTTCAATAATTACCTTCATTACGGCTTTGCGATCATCTGGTTCACCGTCAGTAACTACTAAAATTGTTTCCCCATTGAGTTTAGTTGTCCCGGAGGCTTTGCGTTGCAGATAATCATCGGTAGCGTGTTTTAAAACACCTGCTAAATCTGTTGTTCCTGAAGGATCATTTTCTGTGAAAATTTGTATTACTTTAGCAGATGTGACATTTTCATAACGTTTAAATTTCCCAGAAAACAAGTAAATAGTAATGCCATCTGGATCAAGTTGTTCACATTTACTTGCTAATGCAAAAGTAGATTCTTGTGCTGTTGCCCATCTAGTTCTACCACCTTTTTGATCTGGGGTAGCCATGCTACCGCTTTTATCAATAATTAAGGTGTAATCACGGTTTTCTAGCATGACTAAACTCTCCAGATATTAGGAATTTTTGTTAATTAATCAGTGATGGCATTCATTAAAACATCAGCCAAACTCATGTCTTCTAAATCATCTAAAGTTACGGTATCACAAATATCGAATTTAGCACCAACACTTTGTAATTGATCATCTAAGGCTTTAAGAAATTTGGTGGCTTGAGGATCTGAACCGACTTGAATCATGGAAATTCCTAATTCTTCATCTTTTTCCATTTGTTGGGTAGCACGAATGATAATTTCAAATACGGCTTTGCGATCATCTGGTTCACCGTCAGTAATGACTAAAATCGTTTCTCCATTGAGTTTGGTAGTACCGGCGGCTTTGCGCTCAAAGTAGTTATTCAGGGCATCTTGGAGTACACTTCCTAAGTTAGTCGTACCTGATGGATCATTCTCCTGAAATATCTGGGCTACTTTAGCAGCAGTAACATTTTCATAACGTTTAAATCTGCCGGAAAAAACGTAAACTGTAATGCCATCAGGATCAAATTCTTCACACTTTCTGGCTAAAGCAATGGTAGATTCTTCAGCTATCTTCCATCTAGTTCTTCCACCCGCTTGGTCGGGTGTGGACATACTACCGCTTTTGTCAATAATTAAGGTATAGTCGCGATCGCTCATCATAATCTTCCTATGGTCATTTTTCTATCTCTAGTTTAACCGTTAAGTATGAATACAGCAGGAATAAAGGAGTCAGGAGTCAGGAGTCAGAATGAAGAAGGAAGAATGAATAAGGAGTAAAACTGGCTTGCTGTCTGGCTTTGAATTTAGATCCTGTACCTCATTAATCTGCAATCTGCTGTGATTCATCCGTCCTTATCTGCGTTTATCTGCGTTTATCTGCGTTTGATTATTCTTAAATTCTAATTCTATGCAGATTAATCTTAACTACAAATTACCAGCTTTTGACTTAGGATAAGCAATGCGTTTGTGATGAAATTGTTGCCAAACATCCACAAATATTTGGGCAATTTTTGGCATTTCTTCTCTTGTCAAGCCTGAATCTATTAATTGTTCATCTTGCCATTTTGCTTTGAGAATATTATTCAGCATATTCAATGCTTTTTCTGGAGTTGCATCTTTAAGACTGCGTAATGCGGCTTCACAAGAATCCGCTAACATGACGATTCCTGTTTCCCGTGATTGGGGGATAGGACCATCATAACAAAAATCTGCTTTATCTAGGATGATATGGGGATTTTTTTGGGCTATTTGTTGGGCTTGGTGATAAAAATAAGCGATCGCCATTGTGCCTTGATGTTCGGGAATAAAAGCCTGAATTGCCGTTGGTAAACTGTGTTTCTTCGCCATTACTACCCCTTCCGTCACGTGCTTTTTAATCAATTCGGCACTTTTCCAAGGATCTTGAATTTCTGTTTCATGTTTATTGGGACTGCCAATTTGATTTTCAATAAATCCCAAAGGATCGTGCATTTTGCCAATATCATGATACAGAGTTCCCGCCCTAACTAATTCTACATTACATCCCAATTGTTTAGCCGCAGCTTCAGCTAGAGTTGCCACTAATAAAGTATGTTGAAAAGTTCCTGGAGTTTCCGTAGCTAGTCGCTTTAATAATGGGCGGTTGGGATTAGCTAATTCTGCCAAGCGGATAGGAGTAATCACATCAAATAATGTTTCTAAATAAGGACTTAAACCCAAAGCCACAATACTCCAAGACAAGCCAGATACAGCAAACAAACCTGCTTCTTGGAAGATATACCAACCCGAACCAAATACCCCACCTGTGAGGATTTTTAATAGTAAGAATACACCACCTTGGGTTAAGGCAGAGACAACACCTAATAATGCTAATTCTTCACGCGATCGCAATCTATGAGCGACATAACTACTTAACATTCCCCCCATAGCCCCAGCCAACAATACCAGAATATTTGTATCTGTGGTAATTGGGAGTATCAGCGACAATAACCCCACTACTGTTATCCCTACAGTTGGTCCATAGAAACTGCCTAATAATAAACCAATAGCACTCCAAGTAGTATAGGGTAAACTCATTGCCAATACTCCAGGAACACTGAGGCTAAGAAGTAAAACTAATAGGCGATCGCGTTGTCGCAAATAGTTATGACTTTTTCTTTCTATCCAGACAAAAATCCGAATTCCTCCAGTAACAACCATACCGACAATTGTTAAACCCATCCAATTCACTTGGCGGCCAATCAGGCGATAATGTTCTAATACCTGAAATTTCCATTTAGTAATTTTTTCTCCTTTACTAACAATTACCTCTGCTTTTTTCACCCGGATCATTACAGATGGTATTTGATTAGCTACCAGTTCACCTTGTTGTTCTGTTTGGGCTTCGTCTTGTTTAATATTTGGTTGTAGTACGGCTAATAATAATTTTGTTGCTAGGGGTTCAGCTTCACTAGGTACAGATGATTGCACTTGCAAATTAACTGCATTATTCAAAATAGTTTTAGGTAATCCAGCATATATACCTTGGGCAAGAATTCGCTCGGCAATTTTATGAATCCCATCTTGTGTTTTTAACCAATCATCATCAGTTAAATCTAAAACAATAGGTTCTGTATAAAAATTTTTAAGTTGTCCAGTTTCTATTTGTGATGCTTTCTCAATTGCTTGATTATATTTTTGTCTAACTTGAGAGATTTTGGTAATCAATGCTGAAAAATTAGATTCTGATCCAGTAAATTGATAAGCTTCTAGTTCTGATAATGCTTGAATAAAACTAGCTTCATCACTCTGCTTTCCATAAATAGGAAAAGGTTTAGACAATTGCAATACCGGAAAATTTGATGATATTTGTGGAGACAACAAAAATTTTGAATTTTGCTTTTTTAAATTTTGTTTTCTATTATTTTCTAAAGTTACTTTCAGCTTTTGCCATTCTGATTCAGGAAAAGTCCTAAGATAACGTTGAATAGAAATTGATAAAACGGCAGGATCAAAAAATGGAAACCCGTCAACTATATCCCTAAGTTCATTAGTTGTATCTAAAAATTTTTCCACCTGTTCATTAATTTGTTCATTTATATGGTTATCAATCATGAGAACAGGCACAGATTTATCTATAGCATCTTTTCGTTTCTGTTCTGTTTCTTGCTGATCTTCAACATCATCTGTGAAAGGAGCAGTAAATGTTTGTAAAGCAATATTATCAACTTTTATTCTTGGTTGGTTATATAAACCATGTCCCATTACACTTGTGAGTGATAAGATTGCCAATACCAAAATTATTGAAGAGCGTTTTTGATGTATCCATAGAAGAATAAATTTATCAATACCACGAGTTTTCTTAACTAATTTAACAGTTGATTGTTGTGTCTGTCTCTGTTTGCCTTGTTTTCCTTGATGACTATTTGCTGATAAATACAGAAGTAGATTTTTTAGAAAATTCCCATGCAGTTTATGCTGATACTTTCCTTTTCGGAATAGCACTTTATACTGCCGCTGCCATTGCCTCAGTTGCTGGCTCAAGGATTGCAAAAATCGCTGCGTTTTCATCTTTCCTTCCGCGAAATACCCCAAATATGGCTGATGTCTCCGCCATGCTACCGCGAACGCCACTCTAGCTGGATAAAAAGTTAGGGAGTGATAGCAGTTCCCATTTGACCTTTGCTGAATCAGATCATTTCAACGTCTACGGATAATATGAGGAGCAGCAAAGATAGTATATCCTGTGTCCACAAATTCGCCGCAATTATCGCTCAAGTCATATACTCCAGACCACACCGCCATCATTGTATCGGCTAATGTGAACATTTGGGCAAAACTCTCAAGTCCCCAAGCCGGGGAGTTAGTGACTGACGGAGAAATTTGCCAATTTACAGGTATACCAACTGTACTGTTATACGCGCCTGATAATGCTCCAGCAATTGCACCTGTAATATTTTGATTGGCAAAATTGTGATTTTGATTAGCTCTTAATACGGTCAGGGGAAAGTCTTCTAATGTACTCCCAAAGCAGTAAAAAGCTAAACCAATATTGCTAATTAATTTTTCTGGACTACTCAATTCCCTTTGTGCTGTTTCTAGTCCCGCCCCTTTTTTTAATAAATTATTGACTTTTATTAATTCTTGTGGTAATAAAGTTGATGTTTTATCTAAAAAACTCACTGTTTCCGAAATCAGGCTGTGGGGGTTAAGTTTTTCATTCAGGGATTGAGCGATCGCATATCCTATAATTAAACTAGCATCTCTGATCATCGGCTCATTTTGCCCATTGAATATCCTTTGCACGGCTAAAATATTTTCTCGCATTCTATCGGTATTGTCATGAAAAAAAATCGCCACTGGTAATGTAGCGAGAATTATTTGTCCCCAGAAATTAATATTTGTTTCTAATTCAATACCTGCTTGTTCTTGACGCTTTAACCAGTCATCTACATCTAACCTGCCCAAACTGATTAAACTTTCCGTCCCCAAAACCGCAATTTCACCCAATTTAAAACTATTCTGGCTAGATAAACCCTCTCCCAAGAAAGCTCCCAGAAAAGTTCCCCTAACCCGATTCACAAGAGAATAACGCATAATTTTTAATCGGTGATTGGTAATTGGTAATTGGTAATTACTTCTTCTTCCCTGTCACCTGTCACCTAATTACTGCCTTAAATGGTACACCAGTGCTTGTAAGCCTAACAAATAACTTTGAGCGCCAAAGCCACTGATTTGGCCAATTACCACTGGTGCGATATAAGAATGATGGCGGAAATCTTCCCGACGATAAATATTACTTAGATGTACTTCGACAGTAGGTAAATTAACGGCAGCGATCGCATCCCTCAAAGCTACACTAGTATGAGTGTAAGCCCCAGCATTAATGACAATCCCCTGATGCTTTCCTAATGCCCCGTGTATAGCATCTACTAAAACCCCTTCATGATTTGACTGCACGGGCAACATTTCGGCTTGTAGTTCCATTGCTTTAGACTCTAACAAGCGATTAATTTCTGCTAAAGTTAAAGAACCATAAATTCCCGGTTCTCTGAGTCCTAGCAAATTTAGATTTGGACCGTGCAGCACAAGAATACTTAAAGCTGGCAAATTCAACTCTCACACCTTCAATATTTTAGCGTCGTCGCCTAGAACGTTCATGTACAGGAATCGGAATCAGTTCCGGTTCGGGTTCAGCCTCTGGACCGAGCAGGCTATCAATTAACTTTCGCGCTAATTCTTTCAGCTTTTCCAGTACCTTTTCTATATAATCCATTAAACTGACGGCTCCTGAGATAGTACCTCAATTTTTTTTAACCGGGTCGCAGAAACTGGCGTATTATCACACCTTTAGACTACAAAAAGGTTGACACATTTCCATAAGTATGATATATGCTACTAGGAAATTCTAATTTTGTGTTCTCCCTTACTTATTAGATTATCACATCCTTAATTAGTAATGGGTAATTGGTGATAGGGAATAGAAGTTTGGGAGTCAGTTGTCAGTTGTCAGTTGTCAGTTGTCAGTAGGGGCGAAGCATTTGGAAGATAAATTATCGGTCATTGCCAAAAATAGTTCTCCAAATGCTTCGCCCGTACAGTTGTCAGTTGTTGGTTGTTGGGAGGAAGAAAACAGAAAAAATTTCCCCTGCTCCCTGCTCCCTACCTCTAACTTGCTGCGTCTTTCTTTTTTCCTCTAGTAGTAGTTGATTTAGTAGCAGTTGATTTAGTGGTTTTGCGGGGAGATTTTGTAGATGCTTTGGCTGAAAGTAATTCAATAGCTGTAGATAGCGTGATATTTTCTACTGATTCACCTTCAGGAAGACTGGCATTAGTTTTCCCATGTTTAATGTAAGGACCATAGGGACCATCATAGATATTGACTGGTGACTCATCTTCTGGATGCGTACCCAACTCGCGTAAAGCTTCTTTAGACTTACTCTTAGCAGCAGCCCGTCCTTTTTTCGGTTCTGCCAATAATTCTAAAGCACGATTCAAGGAAATTGTCAAGACATCATCCGTAGATTTTAGAGAACGGTAATCTTTCCCCTCCTTCCCTTGGTCATGGACAACATAGGGGCCAAATCTTCCTAAACTAGCTTGGACTTTGCCACCAGTTTCGGGGTGAGTTCCCAAAGCACGGGGGAGAGATAATAAACCCACAGCCATATCTAAAGTGACGGTTTCTGGTGTCACACCTTTGAGTAAAGAAGCTTGTTTAGGCTTAGGATTTTCCTCAGTTTTATCGCCTAATTGAACATAAGGACCATAAGTACCAAGTTTGATATAAATTGGTTCTCCAGTTTCCGGGTGACGACCGAGTTGGTCAGGTCCGGAAATTTTTTGTTTGAGGAGGATTTCCACCTGTTTGGGGTTCAGGTCAGCCGGGGTGAGGTTTTTGGGGATAGAAGCGGTAATTACTTCCTCACCATTGGTAACTTCGATATAAGGACCATATTTACCAATGCGGACTTTAGCATCTAGATTTTCTAATTCTACAGTTCTAGCTTTACTGGCATCAATTTCGGTTTCCCGTTCCTTCACCAAAGTTTCTAAACCTTGTTCACCAAGATAAAATTTCTTTAAGTAGGGTAGCCATTGAGCTTCACCCGTGGAAATTTCATCCAAGGTTTGCTCCATTTTAGAAGTAAAACTAGGGTCAACAATATCTGGAAAATGTTTTTCCAGTAAATCAGTCACAGCGAAAGCCGTGAAAGTGGGAATTAGGGCATTATTCACCAATTGGGCATAATCTTTATCAATGATTGTGCCAATAATACTGGCGTAGGTACTAGGACGACCAATACCTTCACTTTCTAAGGTTTTTACCAAAGTTGCTTCGGTGTAACGGGCGGGAGGTTGGGTTTCATGACCTACCGCTTCCAGTTCATTGCATTTGGGATGATCACCAACTTTCAGCGCAGGTAGAATTACTTCTTGGTCTTCTAAAGCGGCTTCAGGATCATCCGAACCTTCGACATAGGCGCGGAGGTAGCCAGGAAAATCTATGCGCTTACCAGAGGAACGAAAACCAGCGTCTTCAACTTGGATTTGCACAGTAACTTGAGTTTGGCGAGAATCAGCCATTTGTGAGGCGACGGTGCGCTTCCAAATCAAATCATAAACAGCAAATTCTCGTCCAGCTAAACCTGTGTCTTGGGGTGTGCGGAAACTACTACCAGCGGGACGAATGGCTTCGTGAGCTTCTTGTGCGCCTTTAGATTTGGTCGTGTATTGTCTAGGTTGGGGACTAAGGTATTGTTTTCCATATTTTTGCTCCACACAAGCACGGGCAGCAGTAATCGCTTGGTCGGACAAATGTACCGAATCTGTCCGCATGTAGGTAATATACCCCTGCTCATACAAATTTTGAGCCACTCGCATCGTATCCCGTGCCGATAAGCGCAACTTGCGGTTAGATTCTTGTTGCAGTGTGGAAGTAGTGAACGGTGGCGCTGGTTTGCGGGTGACAGGACGTTCTTCCATATCCGCCACTGTCCAAGTTTTCCCTTCTAGGCGGGCTTTTAGGGCTTCGGCTTCTTCCTCGTTGAGTAATACAACATTACGCCCGGCGGTAATTCTGCCAGTGGTTGAGTCAAAATCGCTGCCTGTGGCAACTTTCGTACCGCCAAGAGTCACTAAAACCGCGCTAAAGGGACTTTTTTCCTGTTCTAGACTGGCTTTTAAATCCCAGTATGTGCCTTCATGGAAATCCCGACGCTGGCGTTCTTTAATTACTAATAGACGTACTGCTACAGATTGCACTCGCCCAGCGGATAACCCCCAGGCAATTTTTTTCCACAGCAGCGGCGATAGGGTATATCCTACTAATCGGTCTAAAATTCTTCTGGTTTCTTGGGCGCGAACTACCTGCTCATCAATATTACGGCAGTCTTTCAAAGCTTTTTGAATGGCTTCCTTGGTAATTTCATGAAAGACCATGCGCTTTGTTGGCACTTTCGGCTTGAGCAATTGGTATAAATGCCAACTAATACTTTCCCCTTCCCGGTCTTCGTCTGTGGCTAAAATCAGTTCAGTTACACCTTTGAGGGCTTCTTTAAGCTGAGTGACAATTTTCTTTTTGTCTTTGGGAACGACATAAATCGGTTCAAAGTCGGCTTCTACATTGACCCCAAGCTGCGCCCATTTTTCCCCTTTGACGGCTGCGGGAATTTCACTGGCCGACTGGGGAAGGTCACGGACATGACCCATTGAAGCTTCTACCACATAGTCTTTTGGTAGGTAGTTGCGAATGGTACGAGCTTTTGTGGGAGATTCGACGATAACAAGAGTTGACATGGAAATTTAAAAAGAATAATAGCTATGCAGCTAAATAGTTAAGTTGGATTAATTTTTGCGAAATGTCAAGATGAAATATCACGCCTCAGCAGTGATTGTATACTTACACAAACTGCCCAACAGGGGTAAATCTTTCTCAACTTCAGGTACAGTGATCTTTTTGAGAATGCTAGAAGTAACCTTTGAGAGTCAATTGTCAGTTATTTCCATCTTTAACTTATCTAGTACATATTTGACGACTATAGTTTGTAAAATATCCCTGGAATTTAATAGTACAAGACTCACAGTTGTTAAAGGTTGGGGAAATAAATAATTTAAAATTAGCTTAATTTTTCTAATTTGCCATTTTTTTATAGGTGCTGTGTCAAAATTAACTTATACAGGAAGAAATGCTAAAAGTATATAAATTACACCTGTAAACTTGATTGTTAGCGTCTTAATACCTGATGATATTCTTCGAGCCATCGCCTAACTTCTTGAACTGCCAATATAAGCCCCAATTTGTTTAAGCCCCTGTAAAACTTGAATACGTTCTGCTGTATTTTCAAGTAACCGATAAGTGTGAGATCGCGTATATTGAGGGACATCTTGGTGGCGATTGCATTTCAAAAACAATACTTCTCTGCCATTTGTCACCATTCCATAGCAACTTGACTGCAAATTAGGAGCGCTCAACAAATAAGTAAGTGCTTGGGGAATTCCTGCGGTAACGTCCAGCCTTGCAGGTTTTGATTCGATTACCAAAATCCAAAAACTATCTTGGATTACCAAAATATCAATTCTGCCTTGAACCGCTATAGCATTAGCTTCATCAGCAACTTCGATACTGGTACTTACTTCTGCTTTTACCAAAAAAGGAAATTGATAGAAACCAGCCAAATCTAGCAATGGCGACACCACAACAAGCTTAACAATTTCTTCAAGGGGCGCTTCTTCTTGACTGAGATAGTTATAGTTGCGAGTGAGGCGATCTAGTCCTTGTAGTTCCGCTTCCGTTAGTGTTGGTGAATTATTTAACCATTCATCAAAAAAGCGATCGCTAGTGTCGAGTCTCAAGCCAAAGGTTTGACGGAGATTGCTAAGGGTAAGGCTACTAGCATTTGTAATCACAGTTAAATCCTTGTAGTATTTACATGAATTTTAGAAGTTTAGTTCTCGTAGCTTATGGGGCATATTTTTGTAAAAACTCGCTTGGAGTGAAACATTCAAATTCTTCAGTTTGCTCGACAAGTGCGCGAATTAGTTTATAATTTCTGGATACAAAACATTTTGCTTTTCCTTGCTTGGCAGTCAGGTAAACACCTGCATCTTCACGGGGAATTATGCCAGCATCAGCGATTGCTTGAATATCTTGGTCTTCTACAAATATGAAATCTACTTTCAATTGCTGCCAAAGTCTTGTTAACAGACCACTTGACCAGTCTTTGTTTTGCAAGCGTTTACCAACTCGTAAAATTTGATCGATAAGTTCTTGAGAGAAGATAACTCTAGTTTGCTCATCGCTATTTTTATCACTTACTAGTAAGGATAAAATTTTGCTTTCATCGCTGTCTAAATCAAGCGATCCCAGAATGTAGATATTTGTGTCGAGAAATACCGATTTAGGTAAACTAGAACTTGATTTCACTGTCATTTAGCCTTTGCTCTCTTTCTGTGGATATTTCTTGTTTTACGTCCTGAATAAGTTCCATAATTTTGTCGGTCGAGTCATAGCCAGATTTGGTAAAAAGTTGATGGGACATAGTTGCAAATCCTTCGTTTGATAGCTGTTCTCGGCGATTACTAATTCCTATCAAATATTGAAACATTTCTAAACTTAACAGCACTGCTTTTTGCTGCCCTTCTTGAACTAAGGCGATCGCTTCTCCCTTAGAGTTGGCTTGTTGGATTAGCCCAGAAAGCTCTTGATTGTCCCGTACATTTGCTTCTAGCATATAATTTGCTGTTTTGAAGTCAGTTATAATTTTATTCTATGTTATGCGATTCCCACGGAGCGCTTCGCTATCGCCTAAAAATCACGACTCACAGTAATGTAACCCCACTTAACTTTAGTACGATCGCTCGGTATCACGCAATATTACGCTAAACTATGATTTATGTAATTATTTGATTGATTATAATTCTATTTTAACTATTTGGGGTTGGAGGGTACGGTTATGGATGAAGCGAGATTACAAGCTTATGTTAATTTAATTGAACAATTGCTTGCTTGTGCTGATGGTGAGGAACTCAATAATATTCTGCAAGCAAATCAGGAATTGATTGATACCCAATTTTTGCAGGAGATGGAAAACTGTGCAACATGGTTAGAAGAACAAGGAAATAATAATAATGCGGCTTGGTTACGGGATATAGAGCAACAGTTGGGGCAATATCTCAACCCTCAAGCCAATCCTACTCAGCCATCTAATCAGTTACCTCAAACTGTTTATGTTCTTCTCTACAATGCGGGAACAGATAATGAGGGAATTCATACAATAAGTAGCCAAGAGAAAGAAACAATATTACTGTTTGAATCTTCAGCAGATGCAACTAATTTTGCACGACAATTAGGAGAACATAATTTTCCAGTACCGAGTGTTGAAATACTAGAAACCAAAACAATTATCTCTTTTTGTGAGGAGATGGGTTATGACTGGGAATTTGTACCAGAGGGAGCAAATCGAACTCCTCCTGTTAATAGTGAAGTTGGGGATAAAGCTGATAAGTTAGAAACTGCGATCTCTTGTTACCAAGAAAATCCGAAAGTATATACCAGTGAAGCCTTTTCTTATGATAGATTACAAGCTTATACTAATTTAATTGAACAGTTACTCGCTTGTGCTAATGATGGGGAACTCAATAATATTCTGCAAGCAAATCAGGAATTGATTGATCCCGAATTTTTGCAGGTGATGGAAAACTGTGCAACATGGTTAGAACAACAAGGAAATAATAATGATGCGGCTTGGTTACGGTATATACCGCAACAGTTGGGGCAATATCTCAACCCTCAAGCGGGAAGTATAGAGGAATATCAGGGGTTTTTATTAGAATTATTAGAAGCAGAAGCAGAGAGTAATGATCCTGCGGTAGTTTATACGATCCTACAACGGGGTCAACATCTGTTAGATGATACTTTTCCCCAACTGTTGCAACAATTCGCTAGAAATGTGTTTTCTCAAGAGAATGCACAAGATGTGGCATTTACTGCCGGGGTGATTCAAAATTTATGTAATAATATTGCACAGTTTCCCTTGGGAAGTCGGGCTAATAATCTGGAAATTGCTATTACAGGCTATCAGACCCTCTCAGAAGTATATACCCGTGAAGCTTTTCCTGAATATTGGGCAACGACACAAAATAATCTGGGGTCTGCTTATCAAATTCGCATCAGAGGGGAAAGAGAATATAATCTAGAGTTAGCTATTGCGGCTTATCACCTGTCATTAGAAGTATATACCCGTGAAGCTTTTCCTGAAGATTGGGCAAGGTCACAAAATAATCTGGGGAATGCTTATGGAGATCGCATTCTTGGGGAAAGGGCAGATAATCTAGAGTTAGCGATCGCAGCGTATAAACTGTCTTTAGAAGTAACAACCCGTGAAGCATTTCCAGTAGATTGGGCGATGACACAAAATAATCTAGGGAATGCTTATAGTTATCGCATTCTTGGGGAAAGGGCAGATAATCTAGAGTTAGCTATTGCCGCTTTAAACCTGTCTTTAGAAGTCTATACCCGTGAAGCCTTTCCTGAAAGATGGGCAGGGATACAAAATAATCTGGGGAATGCTTATGGAAATCGCATTCTTGGGGAAAGGGCAGATAATACAGAGTTAGCTATTGCAGCTTATAACCAGTCTTTAGAAGTATTAACCTGTGAAGCCTTTCCTGAACAATGGGCAAGGTCACAAAATAATCTGGGGAATGCTTATAGAGATCGCATTCTTGGGGAAAGGGCAGATAATCTAGAGTTAGCGATCACAGCTTTTAACTTATCTTTAGAAGTATATACCCGTGAAGCTTTTCCTGAAGATTGGGCAAGGTCACAAAATAATCTGGGGAATGCTTATGGAAATCGCATTCTTGGGGAAAGGGCAGATAATCTAGAGTTAGCTATTGCAGCTTTTAACCTATCTTTAGAAGTAAGAACCCGTGAAGCTTTTCCTGAAGATTGGGCAAGGTCACAAAATAATCTGGGGAATGCTTATGGAAATCGCATTCTTGGGGAAAGGGCAGATAATCTAGAGTTAGCTATTGCAGCTTTTAACCAGTCTTTAGAAGTCTATACCCGTGAAGGCTTTCCTGAATATTGGGCAAGATCACAAAATAATCTGGGGGCAGCTTATAATAATCGCATCAGAGGGGAAAGAGCAGCTAATCTAGAGTTAGCTATTGCAGCTTTTAACCAGTCTTTAGAAGTATTTACCCCCACTGCTTTTCCTACAGACTGTTTACGAACAGGACGAAACTTAGGACATACTGCTAACTTTATTATCGAAGATTGGGAAACCGCCATCAAAGGCTACAACTTAGCCATCGAAGCAGTAGAAAATACCCGACTCCAAGCCTTAAACCCCCAACGACAACAAGAAATCCTCTCCGATGCAATGGATGTTTATCATGGCATTGTTCAATCCTATCTCAACCTCAATCAAAAAGATCGCGCCTTAGAATACGTTGAACGCAGCAAAACCCGCTATCTAGTCCAACTGCTAACTGACCGAGATATCTATCCTAAAGGAAATATCCCCCCAACTATTATTACCGAATTAGATCGCCTCCGTCGTGCCATTATTGGGGAAGAACAACAGTTAGCCATCCAAGAACAAACCCGCAATAGGGGAGTGATTTTAACCCCAGATCAACAAAAACAACCCATCTTAAATGACTATACTCACCTCAATCATTTAAAACAAGAATTAAATCAACTCATTGACCGAGAAATAACCCCCATTGATCCCACTTTTAGCTTAACTCAAAAAGTTCAAACTATTCCCTTAACTGAGATTCAATCCTTAATTGATCAACAAACTGCAATTTTAGAATGGTATATTGCAGGGGATAGTATTATGGCGTTTGTTGTAACTTCCCAAAGATTAAAAGTTTGGCAATCTTCAACAACAGATCGAGACAAATTGATTAATTTTATTAAAGATTATCGTGAGGCATACGAAAATAATAAAACCGAGTGGATTAAAAATCTTAATTCTTGTTTAAATCAACTATCAAAAATTCTCCACATTGATGAACTTTTAGAACTGATTCCCCAAGACTGCACACGGTTAATCATTATTCCCCATTGGTTTTTACATATTATTCCCCTGCATTGTTTACCCCTACAAAATGGACAATTTCTCTATCAAAGCTTTTCTAAAGGTGTCGGATACGTTCCCAGTTGCCAACTTTTAAAACTGGTAAAATCATCACAGCGTGAAAACTTTGATCGTCTTTTTGCTATTAAAAACCCTACAAGAAAAGGACTAAAACCCCTTTTAGGAGCAAATCTAGAAATAGAGAGAATTAGTCAAGGATTTGATGCTGAAAAAACCATTATTATTGGTGAATCAGAAGCATCAGAACAAACCCTAGAAAACCGTCGTCAGGAATTACAAGCATCCCATTGTATTCACTTTTCTTGTCATGGTAAATTTGATAATAAATCTCCTAGAGATTCCGCTTTAATGTTAGCAGATCCAGAAGGCAACTTAGGAGAATCAGCCAATCTAACCCTAGCAGAAGTCTTTGAAAAACTTGATTTAAGAGAATGCCGTTTAGTCACCTTTTCCGCTTGTGAAAGTGGCATAATCGAAAGTAAAGCTGATAGTATCAGTGATGAATATGTGGGTTTACCCAGTGGTTTTCTATTTGCAGGGAGTTCTAGTGTTGTTAGCACCCTTTGGACAGTAGATCCTCTAGCAACAACGTTATTTATGACTAAGTTTTATCACGATCTTAAACGAATTTCTATCCAAGATCAAGGGAGTATTGCTATTGTTTTAAATAACACTCAAACTTGGTTAAGAACTCTCACCAGTAAGAAGTTAGGAAGAATTAAAAACAACTCCGAATTTCAAAAATTATTAATTGAAGCATTTGCCGATAATAAACGCGATCGCAATAAATTTAAAGACTTATTAGAAGCTGCGGTTAAACGTCAACCCTATCCATTTGAAAGTCCCTATTATTGGACTGCATTTATAGCAACAGGAGTTTAGTCATCGGTGGAAATTTGACAAAACTTGTCCATTCCTTCCTCTTGAACATAAATAGCAATTGGAGTTGATAAAAGTGTCGCAATACCTGGGGGACATAGAAAAGATGCTGCTACCATCTCTGTTAACGTAGGGATAAGTGCAGGGACAATTTTTTCTCGCACAATTTCGTATCTTTGCTGACAAATAGATTCACGACATTTATTAAGAACAATAACAAACCAACGCATATCAGCGTTATCTTCGACTCCTTCAATGCCATTTCGAGTAGCAATGGATTCAGCCGCATCCGCCAAATCTCCATCCCATTCTTCGATTACATCAAGTGCAGCTAAAAAATCAGAATTATCTGCTAGTTCACTGCGATATATTGCAATTTGTTCTGATGTTAACTGGATTGTATCTGTCATATTCATTACCTTTGATAAGTCTTTTTTTGATATTATCCCATTAATTACCCTTGAGAATAACAAACCACGATAGAATAGCGATTCCGACGGAGCGCTTCGCTATCGCCCTATGAGGAAACTATTTGATAACTACTTAACTTTGAATTTTTGGAGCTATAGTATTGTCATACAGAGTTATGACAAGCAAAAATATGAGAGTTAATGCAAGGCTCGATAGCGATCGCGCTAGTAAGTTTAATTACATTCGCCAGCGGACAAATCAAGGTGTGTCTGACATTATGAAAGTGGCGATCGATCTTTATTATGAAAAATTACATCAAGAATCCCCTGTAAAACCTTTGCAACGTCTTAGAGAATCAGGGCTGATTGGTTGTGCTGAAGGGGACTCTGATTTGTCGGTTAATTACAAGCAATATCTCACTGAAAGTCTTAACGAAAAATATGGTAATCGTTGATTCTGGCTTTTGGATAGCACTAATCAATCGCCGTGATGATTATCATGTTCTCGCTCAAGAAGTTTTAGATACGATTGATGAGCCTCTGGTGACAACATGGTGTGTGATTACGGAAGTTTGTCATATTCTCTTGAAACGTACAGGCACAAATGCTCAACAGACGTTTATTCATAGCTTAGAAATTGGTGCTTTTGAGGTTTTTGATCTCAAGGTTCAAGATGGGAAAAGAATCAGTGAATTGATGAATCAATATAGTTCTCTACCAATGGATTTAGCGGACGCTTCATTGATTATTCTTGCTGAACATTTGGGGCATGGGCGGATTTTATCTGTTGATTTTCGGGACTTTAATACTTACCGCTGGAAAAATCGTCATCCTTTTGAGAATTTGATGTCTATTAACTGAAAGTAATGCTATAAATTAGCGATTACTAGGTCGCGCTAGTTCTCTCCGGGACGCAATGCGTTCGCTATCGCCTCTCATCTCCAAAAAAACTGGCCATCACAATTGCCTGTGTTTTATAATAGGAGAATTGTTTATTGCTCTAGGATACATAAATCATGCTTACTTATAAGGCAATGTATAAGTTTTTAGACAAGGGAGTTCATGGGGAAGTATTAGACTTTCCTGGAGCGATTTCTTGGGGAGAAGATTTATCTATAGTCCGTCGTTCTTTGGCGAGTGCATTAGTTGATATGGCAGAGGTTTATTTATCTCAGGGAGAATCTTTACCGTTGCCGAATGAACAATTAACGGAACCCGAAGCGGATTTAGAGGAACCAATTTATTTGATTTTCTCAGCAGCAAATCATGTTCAAGTTGTTCCTAGTTTTGTAGCTTAATGAAACGTCGAGATTTGTTACGTCACCTCAGTCAACATGGCTGTTATTTATTAAGAGAAGGAAGCGAACATTCTATTTGGGAAAATCCCCTTAACGGTCGTCGTACAGCAATTCCTCGTCATAGAGAGATTGTTGACTTTACCGTTTTTAGAATTTGTCGTCAGTTGGAGATACCTGAACCTTAAATCGCCTCCTAAAACCAATAAAAAGCGATCCCTAGTCCTGAAAATCACAACTCACAGGAATAGCGATTCCTAGGTCGCGCTTCGCTATCGCCTAAAACTCACGACTTACAGGAATAGTGATTCCTGCGGAGTGCTTCGTGATCGCTAACTAATCAATTTCCTTAAAACGTCAAAGTTCTAAACAATTCGCTGACTGCAACCTTGAAGTTTAAAATTACATCTTCTCCATCTAAAATATCATTACCTCGCAATAGGAGATCGGGCTGAGGACTATGGTAAACCAGCACATATCTTTCATCAGGATGGATTACCCACAGCAGTCTAGTTCCACTTTCAAAATATTCTTCAATCTTGTTGTGAATTTCGTCAAAAGTGTTGCCTGGAGAGATAATCTCAACAACTAGATCGGGCGCACCATCAAAAAAGCCTTTAGGTAATAGTTTTATCCCAATCAATCGCTCTTTACTAACAAAAGAAATATCGGGTGACCGCTTATTATCTCTCTTCATCTTAAATGCTGTACTAGAGTCGCAAGTAACGCCAAGATTATGCTGCCTTACAAATATCTCGATTAGCCCACCAAGGAATATGCCAATATTCCCATGCTCCATGCCTGAATTGCCCAAGTTTATCAACTCTCCATCTACAATTTCGTAACGATTGCCATCATCAGCTAAAGCCATAAACTCTTCATCAGTCCAAACTTTATCCTTTATTCTTTCTAAGATAACTGTCATATTTATTCAAGTCCTTGTAATTTTTAAACAAAGCAATTCGTTTACATGACTAGCTGAGTGATTTCTTTATTTAATACTAACCCAAATATAAATCCAATTTCATCCCCACAACAAGCGATTCCTAGGTCGCGCTTCGCTATCGCCTAAAAATCACGACTCACAGAAATAGCGATCGCCTTTAGAAGATAGATTGTTGGTGCGATCGCACTTGACTTAAATCTAAAGCAGAAATCTATGGTATTTTGTGTTTATTAGAGTAATTAAACAGCTATTGCGTTGGAAATTTTTGTTATGCCCTTATTGACGATACACGAGAAAGTGTAAATTTAAAAGTAACTTTCTGAAAGACTGTTTCCTATCTGTGCCGCTAATATTGGTGGAACGGCGTTACCGACTTGAGTAAATTGTCGTGCCGATGCACCCATAAAAATATAATCTTTCGGAAATGTTTGGAGGTGGGCGCATTCCCGAACACATGAACAACACTATATGCCAGTTTATCAACTGTAACAGGTACAATCAAAGACTGAACCTTGTCCACTACTTCCTGTCTAGTGCTTCAACAAGCAACCGCACCGGGAAAATCAATCGCTTCCGCAATAAAGCGTCCGTTTTCCTCTATTTCAATTTCTATCTTTAAGTTCACAACCCCTAACGGTAAGGTAATAAAAGCGATATTTGAATAAAACAAACAAAATAAATGACCTCCATAGACTCCAGCAAACACAAAAAAGCCAAAGCCCTCAAACCCGGAAGCGTGCGCCCCGCCAAAGAACTCTGTAGCGAATGCGGACTATGCGACACCTACTATATCCACTACGTCAAAGAAGCCTGCGCCTTCATTACCCAAAGAATAGACGAACTAGAAACCACCACCCATAACCGCCCCCGCAACCTAGAAGACGAAAACGAACTATATTTTGGCGTACACCAAGAAATGATGTCCGCCAGAAAACAACAACCAATAGAAGGCGCACAATGGACAGGAATAGTTAGCAGCATAGCCATAGAAATGCTCAATCGTGGCTTAGTCGAAGGCGTAGTCTGTGTCCAAAACAGCAAAGAAGACCGCTTTCAACCCATGCCCATCATCGCCCGCACACCCGAAGAAATACTAGCAGCCAAAGTCAATAAACCTACCCTATCCCCCAACCTATCCGTATTAGAACAGATAGAAAAATCAGGAATGAAGAGGTTATTAGTCATCGGAGTAGGTTGTCAAATCCAAGCATTACGAGCCGTAGAGAAAAAACTCGGCTTAGAAAAACTCTACGTACTGGGAACACCATGCGTAGATAACGTTACCCGCGCCGGACTGCAAAAATTCCTAGAAACAACCAGCCGTTCCCCCCAAACAGTAGTCAGCTACGAATTCATGCAAGACTTCCGAGTCCACTTCAAACACGAAGACGGTTCAGAAGAAACAGTCCCCTTCTTCGGCTTAAAAACCAACGTCCTCAAAGACATCTTCGCCCCATCATGTATGAGTTGCTTCGATTACGTCAACTCCCTCGCTGATATCGTCGTCGGGTATATGGGCGCACCTTACCAATGGCAATGGATAGTAGTCAGAAACGATACAGGCAAAGAAATGCTCGAACTGGTAAAAGACCAACTCAACACCCAGCCAGTCACGTCCCAAGGAAACCGCAAACCAGCAGTACAGCAAAGCATACCAGCTTATGATCAAGCCGTCACCTTACCCATGTGGGCAGCGAAATTAATGGGAGTAGTCATAGATAAAATTGGACCAAAAGGACTGGAATATGCGAGATTTTCCATAGATTCGCACTTTGCGAGAAATTACTTATATGTGAAGCGGAATCATGGAGAAAAATTAGAAGCTCATGTACCGGAGTTTGCGAAACGGATAGTGGGGCAGTATAAGTTACCGGAATAAGATTTCGCGCAAAGGCGCAGAGGAGCAAAGGCGCAAAGGGAAGAAGAAGGAGGTAAGGTATTAAGAAGGAGGTTTATATGACTGAGAATGAAATAGCGACTCAGATTGTTGATGCTGCTTATAAGATTCATACCAGATTAGGACCAGGGTTGTTTGAATCTGTGTATGAGACTGTTTTGGCTTATGAATTGGAGAGTAGAGGTTTACAGGTAGCAAGACAACAAGCAATACCTGTAGTTTACGAAAGTGTTCATTTACAGGAAGGGTTTCGGGCAGACATCATAGTTGAAAACAAAGTCATCATTGAAATCAAATCCCTAGAAACCCTCCACCCTGTACACAAAAAACAACTTATCACCTATCTAACTCTTGCCAATATACGCCTTGGACTACTCATCAACTTTGGTGAAGTCCTCATCAAAGACGGCATTAAACGCATAGCCAACAAACTTTAACCTCTTCCTTCTCTTCCCTCTCTTCCTTTGCGCCTTTGCTCCTTAGCGACTTTGCGCGAAACTATTCTTAATTCTCCCCCACAGCCTCAATAGCCGCTTGTAAAGCAATAGATACATGAGTCCAATGAGTCCCCCCTTGGCAATAAACCACATAAGGCTCACGCAATGGTCCATCTGCCGATAGTTCTAAGGTACTCCCCTCGATAAATGTCCCCCCAGCCATCACCACTTGGCTTTCGTAGCCGGGCATATCGTCGGGTATGGGTTCTAGATAAGATCCTATGGGTGAATGCTGCTGTATGGCTTTACAGAAGGCGATCAGTTTTTTCGCTGAACCGAGTTTAATCGCTTGAATCACGTCTCCTCTGGGTGCTAATGGTGGGGGGTTGACTGGATATCCGAGTTTGTCAAATACATAACCTGTCAGGTATGTTCCTTTCATTGCTTCCCCTACCATCTGTGGGGCTAAAAATAATCCTTGGAATAACAGGCGGTTTTGATCAAAGGTTGCTCCTCCTTCGCTACCAATACCGGGGGCTGTGAGTCTACAAGCGGCTGCTTCTACTAGGTCGGCGCGTCCGGCTATATAACCACCTGCACTCACGACTGTACCTCCAGGATTTTTGATCAATGATCCGGCTATGAGGTCAGCACCAATATGGGTTGGTTCTTGGGTTTCGATGAATTCGCCGTAGCAGTTGTCTACAAAACAAACGGTGTTCGGGTTTTGCTGTTTAACGATGTGAACAATTTTTTCTATGTCGGCTATGGAGAGGCTTGGCCTCCATGAATATCCGCAGGAACGTTGAATCAATACTAACTTTGTGTTGTCGGTAATGCTAGTGTTTAAGTTTTGCCAATCTATTTTTCCTTGATCAGTTAGTTCCAATTGGCGGTATTTTATGCCAAAATCAATTAGAGAACCTTGGCCTTGTCCTCTCAAGCCAATTACTTCTTCGAGAGTATCGTAGGGAGAACCGACTACTGCTAACATTTCATCCCCAGGACGAAGTACACCATACAGCGCACAAGCGATCGCATGAGTTCCCGAAACAAACTGCACTCGCACCACAGCAGCTTCAGCACCCATTATTTCGGCAAAAACTTTATCTAAGGTTTCTCGTCCTAAATCGTCGTGTCCGTAGCCACTTACGCCTGCAAAATGATGTGCGCCTACTCGGTGATGACGAAAGGCATCTAATACTCTTTTAAGATTATGCTTGACCTGAGCGTCAATACCAGAAAAAATTTCTAATAGTGCCTGTTCTGCTTCCCGCAGCCGTTCAAAGCTGTTCATCATTTCCTCATTCAAAAACATAAAATAGATATGCGGATTTTAGGATCTCGCAGATTAGGCTGAACAATTTCTATTCAGGTTACTGCATGACAATTGCTACTTCTAAACCTCACATTAACTGGGTTAATACCCTATTTTTCGTTACATTGCACGTCGGTGCTCTATTTGCCTTGATTCCTAGCAATTTTAGCTGGAAGGCAATTGGTGTTGCTTTATTGCTTTACTGGGTGACTGGAGGTTTAGGTATTACTTTGGGATATCACCGCCTTGTCACTCACCGTAGTTTTCAAACGCCTAAATGGCTAGAGTATGTCCTAGTGATTTTTGGAACACTATCTTGTGAAGGTGGTCCAATTGAATGGGTGGGTACACATCGGATTCACCACTTACATTCTGATACTGAATCTGATCCCCATGATTCAAATCAAGGTTTCTGGTGGAGTCACATGGGTTGGATGATTCATTTTGCTCCTGCTCACGATCAAGTTCCTCGCTTCACTAAAGACATTATTGATGACCCAGTTTATCAGTTTTTACAGAAAAATTTCATTTTATTACAGGTTGCCTTGGGCATAGTCCTATATTTCTTAGGTGGCTGGCCAATGGTAGTTTGGGGAATTTTTGCACGGATTATCTGGGTTTATCACTGTACTTGGTTGGTAAATAGTGCTACTCATAAATTCGGATACCGCACCTATGAATCTGGTGACAGATCAACTAATTGTTGGTGGGTTGCTATCCTTGTGTTTGGTGAAGGTTGGCACAATAACCACCATGCGTTTCAATACTCTGCCCGTCATGGTTTGGAATGGTGGGAAATTGATCTGACTTGGATGACAATTCAGTTATTACAATTACTAGGTCTAGCGACAAACGTAAAGCTGGCAGAGAAAAAGGCATAAGCAGATTTTCTGCTCAAAGTCAATAGTTTCATAGTCAATTTTTGGCTGAAAACTATTGACTTTTTGTGTGTAAATAAAGCAATTTTAAATTTATTTTTTTTAATTGCTGACTAACTATCCTAAGTGGTTGTTAAGTTGCTATAATCTCAGAAATTAATGTTACAAAACTTTGCAGCAAGTTACTTTTTTTAGTAACCTTGTCTAGCTGTCTGTTGTTTTTCAGGTATTCATGACTACATCAATCATCAAAAGTCAGGAAATAGCGGTCTCCACAGACCTTGGTAAAGACCAAATAAAACTAAAACATATTATCAAAAGTCTACCCAAGGAATGTTTTCAGAAAAATAGCCGCAAAGCATGGACAACTGTGCTTATCAGTCTATCTATGGCTGCATTAGGCTATTATTTTATCGCAATTTCCCCTTGGTTTCTTCTACCCATAGCGTGGATTTTTACAGGAACTGCTTTAACAGGTTTTTTCGTTATTGGACATGATTGCGCTCATCGTTCATTTGCAAACCGTCGCTGGGTAAATGATTTAGTGGGACATTTCTTTATGATGTTCTTAATTTACCCTTTTCATAGCTGGCGCATTAAACATAATCATCACCATAAACATACCAACAAGCTAGACGAAGACAACGCTTGGCATCCTATTAGAACAGAAACTTTTGCAAGTTGGTCTAAAAGTAGACAGTCTGTCTTTGAGTTGTTTATCAGTAAACGTCTCTGGTGGGTAGGTTCTATTGGCCATTGGGCGGTTGTGCATTTTGATTGGCGCAATTTTCCGAAAAAAGAACAAGATAGTGTTAAATTTTCTGTGGCTGTAGTGGCTGTTTTTGCAGCGATTGTTTTCCCAACTTTGATTATTACAACTGGTGTTTGGGGTTTTATTAAATTCTGGGTTATTCCCTGGATGGTTTACCATTTCTGGATGAGTACCTTCACCATTGTTCACCACACTCTTCCAGATGTTCCTTTTGCAACTGCTAATAAATGGAATGAGGCTTTAGCACAGTTATTTGGAACAGTTCATTGTGATTATCCTCGTTGGGTAGAAATTCTTTGTCACGATATTAATGTTCATGTTCCCCATCATATTTCTACTGCTATTCCTTCCTATAATTTGCGGTTGGCTTACAGCAGCATCAAAGAAAATTGGGGTGCTTATCTCCATGATGAATATAAATTCTCTTGGGGTTTAATGAAGGACATTACTAATCAATGTCAACTTTATAAAACTGATATTGGTTATATAACTTTTGACGAATATCGTGAAGAAAAATTATCAACGGTGAAGTAGTAATTCTTTCTACTTTTAGCACCAATTCTTTTGATTTGGCAATTAACCAAATTTAACCCGGTTTAGGTCAATTGCCAACATCTCAAGTTTGTATTTTAGAGGTCATTAAATATTACCTCACTGTTAATTTCTAATTTACAATCAATTAAATAATCCAGTGCAATTAGATACAATCGAGTTTAATCAAAACCCTAGTTCTGCATCTACTGAAGGTCAAGAAAAATTACCGTTTACTCTTCAGGATTTAAAAGCTGCAATTCCCGCTGAATGTTTTCAGCCAAGTGTAACGAAATCACTTTATTATTTCTTCCGTGATGTTCTGATTGTGGGACTGCTGTATGCAGCGGCTAATTATCTGGATTCTTGGTATTTTTGGCCAGTTTTTTGGGTCATGCAAGGAACTATGTTTTGGGCTTTATTTGTTGTTGGTCATGACTGCGGACATCAATCTTTTTCTAAGCATAAATGGTTGAATGATTTAGTTGGTCATATTACCCATACTTTCATTCTTGTTCCTTATCATGGTTGGAGAATTAGCCACAGAACTCACCACAAGAATACAGGCAGTTTGGAAAATGATGAAAGCTGGTATCCTGTTTCTGAATCTGAGTATGATGAAATGCCTTTATCGCAAAGAATAGGGCGTTTTTATCTGTTCTTATTGGCTTATCCGGTTTATTTATTCAAGCGTTCTCCTGGTAAAGAAGGTTCTCACTTTTCACCTAGTAGCCCACTGTTTAAGCCTTCCGAAAAATGGGACATTATCACCAGCACCACACTTTGGATTAGTATGGTAGTTTTGTTAGGTTTATTCACTTATCAATTTGGTTGGATGGCGTTGTTAAAATACTACGCTGGATCTTACATTGTCTTTATTATTTGGTTGGATTTGGTGACTTTCTTACACCATACTGAACCGGGAATTCCTTGGTATCGTGGGGAAGAATGGACTTTTCTGAAAGGGGCAATTTCTAGTGTTGACAGAGATTATGGAATTTTTAACCACATTCATCATGATATCGGTACTCATGTTGCTCACCACATTTTCTTGAATATGCCTCATTACAATTTGTTGAAAGCGACTGAGGCAATTAAACCAATTATGGGTGAGTATTTCCATGAATCGAAAGAACCAGTTTGGAAGTCTTTGTGGAATTCCGCTATTGGTTGTCATTTTGTTCCAGATACAGGTAGTAAGGTTTATTACACTTCTAAGAGTCAGAATGCAAAATAGTCGGTAGATTTTATGAACTACCCCTGGCTAACTTCATTTGAGCCAGGGGTTTCTACATCCCCGTCTGTTTTTATAAGGGAAATGCCGAAAACCCTTGAAGATGTAGCTTCCTAAGTCAGCTACATCTGTGCTTTAGACAAGGGATGAAGGCTAGAGGCTTTCCTTTATCCTGCATTGACATTAATTTAAAAATTTGAAATTATTTCAAATTTTAACTTACCTTTGGGGGTTAAAGTCCCCTGCTTCTACAAGCAGCGGGTTTTGCGTCGGGGTAAAATCCCCGTTGCAAAACGTAATTCTAAATTCTAAATTCTAAATTCTGCATTCTTTTAATCCATATTCGTGAGACAATTAAATTGTCAGCAAAGACATTAAAAACCTACCGGGGGACTCTCGGAAAGTTACGCTTGTCAGAGATGATTCTGCCAGTAATGGCAAACAGGATCAGGGCAAGAACCCAAATATTTAAGGAACCCTGCCTGAAGCTGGGATAACTGAGAGATATAGACTGAAACTCTCTATAGAATCCCCGCGTCTTTAGACCGGGGAGTGTCAAGCTCACTTTGATTTCTCTCTACGTAATTTTCCTCTGTGACAGTTTGGGGTGCGGAATGTGGGTTAAAATACAAGAACCCCACCCCCAACCCCCTCCCCCTTCGGATTCACCAGTCGCCTACGGTGGGAAACCCGCCTACAGCGCCGGTTCACCGCAAGCGAGGACGGGGGCTATAATATATACTTTAATAGTATGAGCCTGTTTTCCGGTGGTTAATAGCAGTCATAGCATCAGGCTTGAGTAATTTACCGTTGTCTACGGTTGCGTATATTACCCAATGATCACCGCATTCTAGCCGCTGCTGCACTAAACATTCTAGATATGCACAAGCCTCTGTTAAGATGGTACAGCCATTATCCGCTTCGGCTTTGGGGAAGTTAGCAAATCTATCTTCTCCAGGTTGGAAACTCTTGCGAAAATGCTTCATGTATTCCAGATGAACACCTTCAGGGAGGATATTCAAGACAAATTTACCACCAGGATATAATAGAGATTCAACGGCTCGATCTTTAGCGATCGCTACAGTAATTCCCGGTGGATTAAAAGTAGCCTGAGATACCCAAGCACCCATCATCCCTGTAGAAAATTCTCCCTGCTTGGCACTAATTACACAAACAGAACCAATAATCCGGCCTACAGCTTGTTCTGTGGGGGTTGCAGCTTGTTGAGGAACACGCACTTTCTTGGCTTTTCGCAAACTTTGAGCAAAGTCTGTACCGACTTCTTCGCAATATTTGAGAGTAACTTCATCAGGTTTAAACTTGACTTTTAGGGTATCAAAACCAAAACGATAACCAGCGTCTCGGAGTTTGCATTCTACCAAGTCTAAAGCTTCACCACTCCAACCGTAAGAACCAAAGACTCCCGCAGGTTTGGTATTATCACCTGTAGAGAGGACAATCCCTAAAGCGGTATGAATAGGAGTAGGTGCGTGTCCACCTATGGTGGGAGTTCCAATGATAAAACCATCAGCTTCTGCCAATGCAGTGCGGATTTCGTCAGAAGAAGCAAATTCGCAGTTCACAGATTTAACTGCAACGCCACCTTTGGTTAATCCTAAGGCCATTGCTTGTGCTAAGGTGGCAGTGTTACCATAGGCAGAGGCATAGAGAAGTGCTACAGATATTTCTCGATCTTTTTGAGCGCGACTCCACTCACTGTATAATTTTGTTAATTCGATTAAACTGGTGCGTACCAAGGGTCCATGACCGACAGCATACATTCTGACTTGGAAATCGGAAATTTTCTCCAAAGTTGACTCAACATGAGTTGCATGAGGAGCCATGAGGCAATTAAAGTAATAACGTTGGTCTTCTTTGAAAGTTTCCCAATGATCATCAAATACTTCTTCACCGCAGATATGTGCGCCAAATAGCTTATCTGTAAAGAGAATTTGGGTTTGTTGGTCATAAGTACAAAGTGCTTCCGGCCAACGAGGGCTAGGAGTAGGTAAGAATTTCAAAACATGACCTTTACCTAAATCTAGGGTTTCTTTCCCCCGCATGACTAAAACTTTGATATCTTGGTCGGTGAAAGCAGCACGTAAATTATTCGCAGCGGGAAGAGAACAAACAAAGGTAATTTGTGGTGCAAATTGTAAAATTGCTTTTAAAGTTGGGACACGGTTGGGATTAAAATGTCCCAAAATCACATAATCCAACTTTTGCACATTGATTGTTTTCTGTAATGCTTCCAAATAAATTTCTGTAAATCCTTCTACTGGAGGGTCTGTGATAGCAGTTTTATCGGATTCTATTAAATAGCTATTAGAAGTAGTTCCCCGTTCTAGAGCATACTCAATTTCAAATCTTAACCGCGATTTACTCCGCGCTCTCATCACCTTTGTGTTAGTAGCAATTGGTAGGATTTGTACGTCTCTTGGTCTGGAATCGCTCATGGATGCTTGTTGGGTCGAAAAAACTTGAGAAACCCAATTTTTAGCGGATTCAACAACGTTAGAGAATGAATCTGGAAGTGTCATAATAATTATGAAAGATGGGTAAATATGAGGAGTCAGGAGTCAGGAGTCAGGAGAAAGAAAAAAAAGAATAAAGAAGAAAGAAGAAAGAAAATTATTCACTGACAACTAACAACTAACAACTGACAACTGACTAATTAATAGTAATTTCCGACTTTGCGATGACGAACTGCGGTAATTCCATCAGGTTTGGAAACTTTGCCATCTTCAACTTTGCAGTATAAAATCCAGTGATCACTACATTCCATACTATTAACAACTTCACATTCCATGTATGCGAGTGCGTCGGTAAGAATGGGTGAACCGTTTTTAGCAGTTTGGGTTTTTACTTCTGCAAATCTATCAGCATCGGGATTTAAACGTTTGAGAAAATGCTTTTTCAGGTCTTGATAATTGCCTTCTTCAAGAACGTTAAGAACAAAGCGATCGCCTACTTGTAATAAATTATCTAAAGCGCGATCTTTAGCTACAGCAATGGTAAAACCCAAAGGCTGTAAACTGGCTTGTGTTACCCAAGATGCGATCATTGCGCCGCTAATCTCGCCTTTTTTGGCAGTGACAATATACAAACCATTACTAATTCTTCCCAACGCTTTTTCCATGTTCACGTCGAGAGATTTGATTTGTTTAATATTGCGTTCCCGCACTAACAATTGTCCTAAACCATTTCCGGCTTCTATAAATTGTTTATAGGTAGCATCAGTGGGGGTTTCTTTAATGCGAATAGCTGGGAAAGCTTCCTTAATACCTAAATCAATAAATTTGCGTCTGAGAGTATCAATGGGTTCATCATCGCCACCATAGGATTCAAATAGACCAACTACTTGTTTGTTTTTAGCAACTGCTAATAATGAACTAATTGCGGCTTGCGCTTTGATTGCACTGGTAGAAGGCATACCTACAATTAAACCAGAAGCTCTCCCGGCTAATTCTTGAATTTCTTGACTTTCTGCGGTGTTTAAATCCAATACTTCGACACCAACACCAGCCTTTTGTAAACCATCACCAATTGCGTGTCCTATGCGATCGCTATGTCCATAACCAGAGACATAAAACAAACCGACAGTAGTTTCTGTTTTCGCTTGTTTTTGACTCCAATTGTAATAATATTCTCTAAGAATATCCAGGTTATGATGTAGTAATGGTCCGTGTCCATTGGCGATAATTTTAATTTCCCCAAGTTCACCCATTCTCTTCATTGCATTTAGCAAAGAACGAGCATTAGGACCCATTAAACAATCGTAATAAAAGCGAAAATCAGCTTCAATTGCTTCTAAATCTTCGTCGAAAGTGCGATCATCACAGTAGTGCATTCCGAAGGCATCACAAGTGTAGAGAACTTGGGTTTTGCGATCAAAGCTAAAAATAGTATCTGGCCAGTGTAAATTGGGAGCGCTGACAAATTCCATTTCATGATCTTTGCCAATTTTCATGCGATCGCCACTTTTGACAATTCGCTTAGAAAAAGGCTCATGTACCAAACCTTCTAAAAATTGCAAAGCTACTTTAGAAGCTAAAACAGTGGCTCTGGGAGCTAACTGTAAAATATCTTCTACCAAACCACTATGATCAGGTTCAGTATGGCTAACAATTATATAATCAATAGTCTTAGGATTAACTAAACCCTTGAGAGTCTGTAAATAAAGATCACGAAACTTCTGGTGAGAAGTATCAATTAAAACGGTTTGTTCACCTCTAATTAAATATGAATTATAGGTTGTACCATTTTGTAAACCAAATTCAATATCAAAACGATCCCGATCCCAGTCAAGAGAACGAATCGCAGTGGTATTAGGGGCAATTTCTACAGTTTGTATAGTTAATCGGTTCTGAATGTTCTCTGAGATGGCTACCATTATTTCACAAGAGCAAATAAACAATCATTTCTTCTGCCCCCATTCTCGCTATTATCTTTTTTTAAAGCTGTAATGAAAAGTATATTTCGGAAAATTAAAGTCGTAAGCATAGATACAGTTTTTACTTTAATTTAGATTAAATTGGACTACGAAATCACAAACTACAGCAATAATCAATACCCTATTTTTCGTAATTATTATTTATACTCATGTCTTATTGATAGAGTATCCTGGCTGTAACCATACTAATCATAAAACTAAGTTTACTTTTAAATCTTCATAATTTATGTTTAAACTTTATTATTACTTTATATTTATTTTGCAACTTTCTTTTAGGATAGTAGAAAGACATTATTTATGTCACTATCAAGGCGTTTTATAGGAAGAGTGCATAAGTAAATTTTATTGGCATACTATGATTACAACAGCGGCAGATTCTAAAAATTGGCTGCAAGTAAGCCGTTATAGTAATCGGGGAAGTATTTATTTGTTTGCTCCGATGATTAATTTTAATGTGATGGCGGAAGTTGGAGACACTCCCCCTTGATTTGAAGTGATTGTACTTACTGGGAAATTTAATGAATAATTCAACAATTACATCTGGATGGTAGTGAAGAAATTTCACGCCTATTTCAGCGTAGCATAAATAGATGTAATTGAATTGAAATAAATACTTTGATATTTGGTAATTGAATATCTGACTTATAATGGTTTGTCAAATTACTAACTTATATGCAGCAATAGTTAGAAATTTGATGTTGCCTTAAAGCATGAAAATTCAGTATTTATTATTATTTCTAAATATAAAAAGTATTGCCTTAATTTCCGAGTAGTACATATATAACGAATGCAGACAGTTGCAAACTGCTGTAATTCTAGAATTATGTCTAACAATTAAATAATACCTGTATTTAATAGCTTTTAGCCTTAAAAACTTGCGTTGGGTTTTTCAAATATTTGAAAAACTTCATATTAGCCATATTATTTTCTATTGATCTGTTTACTCAAAATGCAGACATAGAAATATATATGGTACACGGCAAGATTCAAATACGGGATGTCTTTATTTGAGCAGTTCATAATTCCACAAATCTCCAATATCACAATTTAGTTAGCAGTAATAAAGTCATGAATCACGGACAACATTTATCAAGATTGAAAAGATTTCAAGAACTTCTTTTAACTACTTTTCTTGGTGATATCCCCACAATTTTTGGTGGTGTAAAGTTACGTAATTTGCTATATCACGCTATTTTTTCGCGCATAGGTAGCTCAGTTTATCTTCAAGATGGCGTTGAATTTCTAGGTGCTGATGCTATTGAAATTGGGAATGGAACTTATATTTTCAAAGGAGTTCGTATAGATGGAAGAGGACATAAAAATAATAGAATTCAGCTAGAAAATGGAGTTGTGATTGAGCATAATGTGGTGATTGGGGCGTTAGATAATACTCGGATTCACATTGGTGAAGATACTTTTATTGGACCTAGTGCTTGTATTGCTGGCCCCGGAAATATTACAATTGGCAAGCATTGTTTAATTGCAGCCCATACTGGGATATATGCTAATAATCACAACTTTACAGATCCAACACAGCTAATCAAATACCAAGGCATTACTAGTCAAGGAATCGTGATTGAGGATGACTGTTGGCTAGGAGATGGAGTGAAAGTTTTGGATGGTGTCACTATCGGTAGAGGTAGTGTGATAGGTGCTGGTGCTGTTGTCACTAAAGATATTCCCCCATTTTCCGTAGCTGTGGGCGTACCAGCACGAGTAATTAAAAGCCGAGACGGTAAAGAACTTGTTAAATTTACAGACTCCTCTCTATTAACTTCAAGCTAGGTTTTTACAAGATTCGTCTGGGTAATTGGCTGTTTTTTATTCTAGCATTAGGCACTTGGGTAAAGCGGGTAGGCACACCAATTACCAAATCAGTCCACTTTAACGGTAAACTCATATATTGCAGATCCCCGACTTCTTCGAGAAGTCGGGGATCTAAATCTACCATCATAACTGGAGAATTAAGACCTTGGGTATAGAATTACGCAGTTTCGTATTTCTAGACAATCTGCAACCTCAACACGCCGCATACATGGGAACAGTAGCCCAGGGTTTCTTACCATTACCGGGGGATACATCCCTATGGATTGAAATTTCCCCTGGTATCGAAATCAACAAGATTACGGACGTAGCCCTAAAATCTGCTTCTGTTCGTCCTGGAGTGCAAGTAGTAGAACGGCTATATGGACTTTTAGAAGTGCATTCTGGTTCTCAAGGGGAAACGCGAGCGGCTGGAGATGCAATTTTGGCGTTTCTAGGTGTGAAAAAAGAGGAATGTCTCAAACCTCGTGTAGTTTCTAGTCAGATTATCCGTAATATTGACGCTTATCAAACCCAACTGATTAACCGTACCCGTCGGGGACAACTGCTATTAGCAGGACAAACCCTTTATGTATTAGAAGTTGAACCAGCGGCTTATGCTGCATTAGCAGCCAATGAAGCAGAAAAAGCCGCGCAAATTAATATTTTGGAAGTTCAAGCTGTTGGTAGTTTTGGCCGACTTTATTTAGGTGGCTCAGAACAGGATATTTTAGCAGGAGCAGCGGGCGCTTTAGCCGCAATTGAAAATTCACCAGGAAGAGAAAATCCTCAAGGTAAGCGGAACGAATAAAGGAGTAGAAATAAAAAATGGCAAATCAACAACATCTCAATTTATTACGATCAGGTGCAGTTACTTGGATAGAATGGAGAAACAAAAATCCCCACATTGAAATTGATCTTAGCTGTGCAAATCTACTAGGAGAAAACCTGCGGGGGGCAAATCTTCAAGGAGTAAATTTGAATAAAGTAAATTTAGCTCACGCTTTATTAGTGCGAACTAATTTTAGTCATGCTAATCTCAGTAATGCTATTTGTTATCAAGCCAAATTAATCGAAGCTAATTTGAGTCAAGCTAATTTGAGTATTGCTAATTTGAGTGGTGCAATTTTAATACAGGCTGATTTAAGTTTTGGAAACTTTATTGGTGCTGATTTAAGTGGTGCAAATCTAGAAAATGCTATGATTAATGATGCAAATTTAATTGGTACAGATTTGCAAAATGCAAATTTAAAAGGTGCTGATTTATCAGCGTCCCAACTTATTCGTAGTAATCTAGGTTTTGCAACTTTAATGGCAGCTAATTTAATTACTGCTAATTTGAGTGAAGCGAATTTATATGAAGCAGAATTAATGACTGCTCAACTTTATCAAGCTAACTTACATAAGGCTAATTTAACCAAAGCTCATTTAGGAAACGCATTTTTATCTAAAGCTAATTTGACGGAAGCCAATTTAACGGAAGCTGATTTAAGTTTTGCAAATTTAAAAGCTGCGAATTTAGCCGGAGCAAATTTGCACGGTGCAATTATTAGGGGTGCAAATTTCCAGGGAGCAAATTTGAAAGGGACGATTTTAGGGAATAACTTAGAATTATTAACACCAAAGAAATGCAATTAACGGTAACGAGGTAATATGTTAAAATAAAATCAACTGTAACACACCAAATTGATAATATGAATGCTCATAAAATCGAAACGTCCTTAACTGAAGATGGAACTTTGGTATTAAAAGGTTTGCCTTTCCATGCTGGTGATGTTGTGGAAGTGATTATTTTACAACCTCAAACCGCACAACATCAAATTAAATCTCTAGAAACACAAAATACCAATCTTTATCCTTTACAGAATACTCAGCCTTACCGCTATGATGATCCTACTGAACCTGTAGCTTTAGAAGAAGATTAGTAATTTTATCAAGAAAAATAAATCAATGCACATTCAAAAAGTTATTATCAAAAATTTCCGCTGCTTCGAGCATTTGGAAGTTAATTTAGATCCCGATATCAATATTTTTGTTGGCAATAATGGATCAGGTAAGAGCGCATTATTGGATGCTATTGCTGCGGCAATGTATCCTTATGTGACTGAAATTCAAAGAATTGCAGGCAAAAAATATCGAGAAGCTTCACCTGTTTTGCAAAGAGATTTGCCAGCCAAAAAAAAGGATAATGAACGAGGGAATCAGGCAGAGTTCACTGTATCAGCTACAGGTTTTCCAGATTGGACAATTGTTTACAAAAAACCACCTGCTGACAATGACGACGAAAGGATAAAAGTAAGTGTCTCATCTTCGTCTATTTCACAAGAAGGAACAAAGCAGCTTTATTCTGCAATGCGCTATAGAATAGATCGCTATGGAATAGATGAATTTTCTGTCCTAGCTTATTATAAAGGCAATCGCCATTTAAACGATATTGCCTATGTTAAAAATGTTTCACATCAATCTCTTAATAGGTTTACTTCACTAAATCATGCCCTTGATGCAACAAGTAGTTTCACAGATATGGCTAATTGGTTTTTTGTGCGTGAGTTTCAAGAATTGAGAGAGGCAAAAGAGAAGGGAAATATTAATCTTGAACTTCCTGATTTAAAGCGAGTACGAAATGCTATTTCTAGTATTATTGCACCAAATACTCATGTTTATTTCTCGCAGATTGTATCTGCAAAATTGATGGTTGAGTGGACAATGGAAACAGGAGAGAAAAGAGAACTTTTACTAAGTCAATTAAGTGCAGGTTATCGTAATATGTTAGCCTTGGTAATGGACTTTGCGCGACGTTTAGCTCAAGCAAACCCACACATGGAAAACCCGTTAGCAGCAGAAGCAATTTTGATGATTGATGAGTTAGATTTGCATTTACATCCAACTTGGCAACAAAATATTATTCCTGATTTTAAAAAAGTATTTCCCAACACTCAAATTATCGCCACTACTCACAGTCCCGAAGTTGTAACAACAGTTAAACAAAATCAGGTGAAGATATTAGAAGATTATCAAGTAAAGCTATGTCCTGAACCTACCAGGGGTAGGAAAAGTTCAGATATTGTCAGAAATGTTTTAGGGTTGAGTGAATTAAGACCAGATACAGAAGAATCACAAAAACTTACAGAGCTTTTTGAAGCAATTGATAATGGTCAATTAGAGAAAGCAAAACGCCTTAAAAAAGAATTACAAGATTGGGAATCTTTTGATCCAGATATGACTAGAGCAGATATGCAAATCCGCCGGTTAGAACGGAGGAATGCGGTATGAAAAAAGTGCTGAAATCCCCAGAACCAGAGGAACTTAAAAACTATAGAGAGCGATTTTCTTCTCAATTTAAACGATGGAATGATTTAAAAAAGAACAAAGAAACTTTAAATGCAATTCGTAAAACTTTAGCATCTGATCAAAAAGGACTTTGTGCTTATTGTGAAATGTCTCTTCATGAAAACAATCGCTCTGTTGAGCATTTTATCCCCTGTAGAGAATCAGCAAAAGAAAATAATCATGATCTAGATTGGCAAAATATGTTAGGTATCTGTCGTCCTCCAGGTGGAGTAGAAGATGATCATGAGCAAAATTCAAAATTACTCAAGTATTCCCGTTGTTGTGGTCACAAAAAAGATGGTTTTATCCCTGATGGTAGATTATTAAATCCTCTGAATTTACCAACATTATGTTTATTTCAATTCAGTAGTTTAACTGGTGAAATTAAACCTGATGAAATCGCTTGTTTAAAAGCTGGTATTCCTATTGAAAATATTCATTTTACTATTGATCAACTTGGACTTAATGTTACAAGATTAAAAGATCAACGATTAGCTGTAATTGACGAAATAGAAAAAGAACTTGATGATGAAAGTATTGATATAAATGATTTAGAAGAGAAAGTTGCAGCCGAATATTTTGGTAATGGTACAGGTAATTGGCCTTGGTTTTTTACAACTATTCGCTGGGTTTTAGGTGCAGGTGCGGAACGACATCTTATGAATATTTCTTATTCAGGTTAACAATAAATAAGAATAAATAAGATCCCCGACTTCTTAAAGAAGTCGGGGATCTGACTGACTTGAGCAACATTTGATTAAACAAAATAAAATCTGCGCTTTCATCTATCTAGAGAAATAGATTTTAGTTTGTAATTAATCTAAAATTAACCTATTGATAAAAAAGCTCTTTTTTTTGAACAAAGCTGTGATTTTTGGAAAAAGTCTGATAGATTATCGGTATTGAGTTTTGCATTCTCACTCTCATCTAAGAGAATTTTATCAACTCAATTTCCTGTTATTAATTTAGTTGGTGCATATTATGGATATATTATTTGTTCACGGTGAAGAAAGTAAAAACATCATCGGATGTTATGGAAATATTGAAGGAATTGCGGCTGTGGTTGTCACAGTATTTCCAGACAATAGCAAGTATGAAATTATTGATTCTGTGTTCCGTCGTCGTCTGGGATTGAAGCCAACTGCTGATGATTTGCTAGAATTGGCTAACACCCATAAAGTTAAATATATTATCAGCAATAAACTCATGGAAAATGTTTACCATGGGGGAACATTAGAAAAAAATTATGAGTTTCCTGTCGAGATTCAATGGGAAACCAATGAAATTAATGTTGAGAAATTGCTATTTTTAACCGAATGTTATCTCAATGAAGGGAGGTTAAATTTAGCTGCTGATGTCGAAAACGTCATAGAAAAAGAATTACGGTCTTTCGATCTCCAAAAATGCCAGGATTATGGTCAAGCCAGCCACAGGCTATTTGCATTCTTTCATGCTATCTCTGCTGCGCGTTCATCAACTCCCTCCTGGGCAAAATCTTAAGATAACTTAAAGGTTGATTACACAAAATAATCAATAGACATCTCCAGAAAAGAATGTAGAGACGTTCCATGGACAGGGCAAACGCACCTAAATTCTGTAATCCATGCCCAGCAAGGGTTTTAACTTTTAGTTACAAAACTTAACAATCGTCAAAACCTTTGTCCAGTAAGCATTCTAAAAATAAGATGCGCTTGCCCTGGTTCCATGGAACGTCTCTACAAGGGTTGTAAGTCACGCATATTTAATTTTCACCAGATGTCTAATCTTTGAAAAAGCTTATTTATAATTTCTTTCTCCACACTTTTTCAGAGTCTCGCTATATTAGCAAGTAATAGGAAAAGTTGAAAAGGAGTTGACAAAAGATGGAAACCAAGCCCATGAACCCATCTCTAGGACTCGCGGACATTTCCCCCGGTTATCTTAACATTATGGGTTATGTTGACCAATCAGAAGTTAATGGCCCTGGTTGTCGGGCTGTGGTCTGGGTACAAGGCTGTAACCGTGAGTGTTCTGGTTGCTTTAATCCCGACTCCTGGGCATTTGAGATTAATGATTTAGTGGCTATTGATACCCTAGCTGAAAGTATTCTCAAAAATCCCCAGAATACAGGTGTAACTTTTTCCGGTGGTGAGCCATTTTGGCAAGCACCTGCATTAACAATTCTAGCGAAAAAGTTAAAAGCAGCGGGTTTAAATGTCATGTCTTTTACTGGTTTCACTCTTCAACAATTACAATCTAATTCTGCCCCTCCAGGTGCAAAAGAATTGTTGGCAGAATTAGATATTTTAATTGATGGTCCTTTTGTCAAATCTCTAGCAGTTAATTCTCCTGATTCTCCCGTTTCTTCTAGTAATCAAAATGTAAATATCTTTAACCCAGAATTTGCAGATGAAATTACTTGGGCTAGTGATCAAATTGAAGTTCACATTCTCAAAGATGGAAATCGTATTGTCACAGGTTATCAAGGTTTATTGGAATTAAGTTAAGAGTAGGGGTAAAGCAAGAGCTTCATTGGTGGCTTATCTATTGGCTTTCACACCCGCCAGGGAATAAATTCCCTGTCTAATAGCTCAAGTCCGTTAAAACGGACTAATAAATTTTCCTAGTATTCAGTCATCTTTAGATGACTTGCGCTATTAGACTGGGAATATGGCTTACGCCACGCTGCGCTATCATTCCCAGTTGGGTTATGGGTTTTACGTTAAGTTGACACCAATGAGCATTGCTAAACCCCTACATATTATTTACTCCATTAACAGTAACCTCAAAGGATCTAAATGTACATACCAAGGAAAAGGTTGATCTTGAATATTTACCCATTTTTCTTTATAAATTTCTCCTTGTAAATGATAATCATGGGGATGATTTCCCACAGAATTAAGTTTAAGGAATACTGTCATTCTATGAGGTGTTTCACTGGTACGAACTAAATAACAGGGAAATGTATTTACTTGTTGAGGATCTTTAGTGAAAATCAAATGGTGAGCGCGAATACCAACATGAGATAATTTTGCAGGAATTTTTTCTCTCACTTCCAGACTACAACCCCAATCAATTGCTTCTATCTGTTGAGGAGATAAAGCATTAGCACGGGAAAAGTTTTTACAACCAGTAATTTGAGCAACATTTACACTGGCAGGATGTTGAAATATCTCATATTTAGAACCATGATGAGCTTGTTTTCCCTGTTCTAATACTAACAAATTGGGACATAGGCGATAAGCCTCTTCCATATTATGAGTCACAAACAAAGTTACTCCAGAATAATCATCCAGAATTTCTGCAACTTGTTGTTCTAATTGACTGCGTAAATGTGTATCCAGAGCAGAAAATGGTTCATCTAAAAGTAATGCTTCTGGTTTGCTGGCTAAAGCCCTAGCTAATGCTACCCGTTGTTGTTGTCCCCCGGAAAGTTGGTGCGGATAGCGATCGCCAAATCCTTGTAATTGCATGGCTATTAATTGCTTTTCTACCTCTTCCTTAAAATTTACAGATGTGGGTATGCCAAAGGCGATATTTTGCGCCACAGTCATGTGTGGAAATAAGGCATAGTTTTGGAATAAAAAACCAATCTGTCGTTGATGAATAGGAATATTAATGTTCTTTTCTGAGTCAAATAATACTCTACCATTTAAAATTATTCGTCCTTTATTCGGTGTTTCTATCCCCGCTAGACAACGCAAAATCATACTTTTTCCCGCCCCAGAACCTCCCAATAATCCTAATGGTTGATTGTCAGTAATAAGGGCAACTTGTAGATAAAAGTTGTCTAGTCTTTTTTGAATATCTAAAACTAAACTAGATGTATAGGAATCAATTAATAAAGAATCAGATTTACTTGCTAATTTTATTTGCTTTATTGGTACTTTTGTGAGTTTGCGTTTATCTGGAAATTCTTGCCATAAATTAGCTATAATAATTCCTGAAAGAGAAACAATCATAATTACAATTGACCAAAACCAAGCTTCATTCATTGCCCCCGCTTCCACAGCAAAATATATTGCCATTGGCATTGTTTGAGTTTGTCCAGGGATATTACCTGCTAACATCAAAGTTGCCCCAAATTCACCCAAAGCCCGCGCAAATGCTAAGGTAGTGGCAGCTAAAATCCCAGGAAATGCTAGGGGTAAACTAATCCGCCAAAAAATTGTGAATTCTTTCGCACCCAACGTTCTCGCTACTCGCAGCAGATTGGCATCAATTTGGCTAAAAGCTCCCAGTGCAGTTTTATACATCAATGGGAAGGAAACTATTGTAGCAGCGATCGCTGCACCATACCAAGTAAACACAATTGTGGTATCAAACGGTTCTAGCAGTTTACCAACCGGACCATTTTTACCAAAAAATAGCAGCAGTAAAAATCCCACCACAGTCGGTGGTAGAATCAACGGTGCAACAAATATCCCCTCAATTAAAGATTTGGCTTTACCGCGATATCCCAACATCCAATAAGCAGCAGATATACCCAAAAAGAAAGTAATAAACGTTGCTAGTAAAGCAGTTTTGAGAGATATCCAAAGCGGTGATAAATCCTGTGGCATAGTTTTTAAGGTTTGACTAAGTAGGTTAGCATTGAAAATCGTCCTTATGGCACTAGGCAAGAGGCAATACTTCGACTTCGCTCAGTAACCAGAGGCAAGAGTGAAGAGGGTTTGGGCGATTTTACTTTTCATTGCTTGCCAGAAGTCGGGAATCTGAAATTTCACCTATGATTAAGGCAAAATAAACCCATATTTTTTGAATACAGATTTTGCTTGATTGCTAGATAAAAATTGAGAGAATTCTTTAGCAGCATCAACATTTTTGCTACGTTTAACAACTGCTAATGGATAAATAATGGGAGAGTGGTATTTTTCATCTGCCGTAACTACAACTTTGACCTTATCAGAGATTTTGGCATCAGTTATATAAACTAAACCTGCATCAGCATTGCCACTTTCTACAGATGCTAAAACTTGACGCACGTTATTAGCAAAAACCAGTTTTGATTTAATTTCTGACCAAATTTTCAACTTTTCTAATACTTGTTGTGCGTATTGTCCTGCTGGTACACTTCTCGGTTCACCAATAGCGATTTTTTTAACTTTCGCATCTTTGAGACTGTAGAAACTGGTGATACCAACAACATTTTTAGGTACTACCAAAACTAACCGATTTTTAGCAATTATATTCCGAGTCCCTGGAACTAAAAGTCCTTTTTGTTCTAAAGCATCTACTTGTTTTTTAGCCGCAGATATAAAAATATCCGCCGGCGCACCTTGTTCGATTTGTTGCTGTAATGCACCGGAACTACCAAAGTTATAATTAATGTTGACGTTTGGTTTACTTTGTTGGTAGAGAGGTTTAATTTCTTCCAGTGCCTCTTTTAAACTAGCAGCGGCGGATATGAGTAAGTTGTTATTAGATTGTGCTGATACAGGAGAAGAAGTCAGGATTGGTAAGCCCATAACCAGTAGTAAAGTAGCTAATGCTGTCGCTATTAAAACTAGTAGCTTTCTTCTTTTGATTGGCAAACTGGACTGAGAGAAATTTTTATTCATGGAATTGACACTCAGTATACTTTTACCAAGATTATCATAATATTTACCAGTTATATTGGTAAATATTTCCTAAAAAAATCAATTTGTGAAGATCATTAATCTCAAATATTGTGTCGTAAGCTACTTTTTTTCCAATAGAGCTAGAGTAAAGAATAGGGATACTTACCAATTTGACTAAACACTAGGAAAATTTATGAGTCCGTTTTAACGGACTTGAGCTATGAGACAGGGAATTTATTTCCTGGTGGGTCTTAAATTGACACCAATGAGCAGTGCTAAACCCCTTGTATCGTCATCAGGAGAGAGGAAATCATTTAAGTATGGAATACTACTGTAATCAAGGGTAGAAACGCCAATAAAAAAATATGCCAAGATTGTAATTGCGTTTCTGGTACTGGTTCAGATGGTGTTAATAAAGCCTCTATTCTTTGTTCCAAGCGATCGCCTGCACCCAAAGCAGCACAACAAATATCTGATGTAATTAGATTATTACTCACGACTAACAGTAAGGATTCTGCTAATACTAAAGGATCTACTTGAGATGCAGCATAACTATCAGCCCGTAATTCTCGCAAAATTAACAATTCTTGCCATAAAGACTCTGTATTCGGCAACCAGGCGGTACAAGAACGCACCCAGCCCAGCCAAAAGAACCAAAACGTATCCCTATACTGATAATGCCCTTGTTCGTGGGCTAAAACACTTTCCAGATGGGCTGGAGAGAGAATTTGTAGTAGTCCTTGACTAACAACTAATTCAGGTTGCCAAAAACCCATTTGTCCAGCAAATAAAGCTTCTGTTTGTAGAAGTCGGGCTGATTTACCATCTAGAGTAATTTGGGGACATTCACGGGCAGATTTAATGGCTTTCCAGCCCTGAAAAGCGAGGTTGATACCTACGGTATTCAAAAATCCTAGAAAAATTAATGCGAGGAGATAGCTAAAAGAGTCGGTATACATTCCGCCCATTTTTCCCTGCGTACCCATACAGACTATAGAAGTGACTGTCATGAATATGAGTAAGGGGGGAAAAAGGAATAAAAACAGGGTTTTTTGCCATCTTAAATGCCAATTTCTTGGCTGGATACTGCCAGAGGATCGTAACCAGCGTAACCAGCAAGCAATGGTTACAGCAGTGATAATCATGAGTAGGTGCATAATTCTATTTTTCTCCTCTGGCTTCCCGTGCGGCTTGGATGCGTTTAGCGATCGCTTCGATTTGGTCACTAGCAGCTTGATCTAAACTATCAGCAAATGCCGCAATTACATCAGGATTTCCTACTGCTAAAAATCGCTGTAATTGATCATGGGCTTTAATAATATCTGCTTGTTGCTTAGTGAGCAATGGCCGCCAATAAAAGGCTTTGCTGTGCTTATCACAAGCTAACCAACCTTTTTCCGTGAGACGACGCAAAACGGTGGTAACAGAAGTATAAGCCAATTCGCGGTTAGGATCAGCCAGAATCCGATCATGTACATCTTTGACTGTTACTGAACTCAATTCCCAAATAATACTGAGGATTTCTGCTTCTAGGGGACCCAGGGACATTTGTTTGGGACGATAATCGGGTAATGGAGCCATGTTGATAATTTTGGATATTATTTCTATTCCTATTTTAACATTTTTAAAAGTTCAAAGTGATACTTCTGCAATATTTTCCAAACTAGGAAACTGTTGATTAATATCTATATTCACTTGTTTGATTTTTTGACGTTGACACCTCACTGCATATTGGCAAGATTCACAGATTTTCTGAGATTCCTTAATTTGCGGTAAGGATATATTATATTCATAATCTTTTATCCATTTTGTAAGATTGTTTAATAGTTGATGTAATTCCTCTGCTGTTTTTTGATGTTCTTTTTCATTATATAAAAATTTGATTTTTTTAGTTTGCCCTTTTGATTGCACAAACCAGTAAGTCATGGAAATATTTTCTAATAAATAGTTGCTAGTTTCTGCCATGACATACATATACAGTCTTGTTTGCCAATTTTGAGCTAATGTTTCTGATTTTGGTGGTTGGGGATAGGTTTTCCAGTCGAGAATTTGGGCTTGATTTTGATCAGCAATTAATAGATCATAAATAACTGTGAGGAGATAATCTCCAATTTGCAAGGTTCGATAATGTTCACTTTCTCGGAAAGTTTGATTATCAATATTAGTTATAAATATTTCTGGAGCAATTTTACTAAAATCAGTCATCCAATGTTGCAATTGAGGATCTGCTTGTAGTAAGTTATTAATAGGTAAACCCATTTCTCGCTGCTGCATAAGTAAGTGAAACCGACTCCCTAAAATTTGATATTTTTCGTGTTTAGGATCTAGAGGAGTATTCAGTTGTTCTAAATAGCTATGCTGGAATTTGCGCGGACAAGCTGCGAGTAAATTGAGATGTCCTTGGGAAAGTCGGAGTATTTGGGTAGAAGTTGGTAGCATAATTTTATTTGGCAGAATTTAAATTATCCCAAAATCAGTATCTCCAATTATCTAATTGTAAAGGATAACCTAATAATTGAATCTTTTGATAGTGTTTAGTATTTCCTGTTACTAAAATTAAATTATTTTCTATAGCAATTGCAGCAATTAATACATCTGCTAATCCTATAGTTTGTCCAGTTTTTTCTAAATCGGCATAAATTAATCCAGATAATTCAGCACCTTTTTGTTCTAAAGATAAGATTTCCATTTGTGGTAAATCTATTAAAAATTCCTGAATCCGATCATTGCGGTTTAATTTTCTCCATCCTTTGATAACTTCTGAGACTGTAATTACAGATATTGTATAATTCTTAAAAATAGTCTTATAAGCAATAGCTTTAGCTATAACTTGGGGATTTTTACCTTTCCGAATTTCCGATAAAATATCTGTATCAATTAAAGTTTTATTTTTCACTGTTAATTTAGCATTTTTTAGGTTCGATGTTTTAACATATCTTCAATCAGTTGATCAACTAATTCTGCATCATCTGACCATTTGCCAATAAATGAATCGTTGAGAATCTCTGGTTGAGTCAATTGTTCAATCATGGCTTTAATTAAGTCTGAAATTTGACAATGATTAGTCTGAGTTAATTGTTGTATTTTGTCATAAGTTTCTTGATCTAGTTCTATTTCTATTTTTTTCATAATTAGTTATTATTGAAGTATAGAGAGCATTTATTATAGCGTAGTTGAGTAGTTTTTTTCCGATTTTTAACCTAATCAAGCAATTTGCTGTAATTTTTCTTGATGGTGTCCCATTACTTAGTAAAAAATAAAAGGTAAAAGGGTGAAGTGTGCATTCCTCGTTCATCCTCTTACCTTTTTCATATACCTGATGCTTATTTCATATTAGCTCGTGCATCCTTCACTGCGGCAATAAAAAAGAATACGGTGAGAGGAATGCTCAAAGCTAGGATAATGGCAGTGGTTTGGAAACCAAAATTTGGTTCTCCATAACTCAATTCAAACACCGAACCAACAGCCGCAATCGCTGTAAAACAAGCACCACCTAAAAATAAACCGCTTTTTGGAGTTAAATACACTACTAGACCACCCTATGCTACTGGTTTCACTGCTTGATACGAGAAGCCATTCTTCGATAACTCCTCGGTTAAAGTCAAGGAATTTTCTACACGATCTACAAATACCACGCCATTAAGGTGATCAAGTTCGTGGAGAATACAGCGACCCAGTAAATCATCGGCTGTTAAAGTTTGCGGGCGGCCATACTCGTCTTTATAGGCGATTGTTACCACTTCTGGACGTTTTACATCTAGATAGACGTTGGGAATACTTAAACACCCTTCCTGAGCCACAGAGAGCTTACTGCTAACCTGTTTAATGGTGGGGTTAATTAATACTAATGGCGGATGATCTGGGTTATCTGGTTCGCAGTCAATGACGATCAGCTGTTTATTGATACCAACTTGAGGTGCAGCCAAACCAATGCCATCTGAGCTATACATAGTTTGCAGCATTTCGCGCACTATTTGGCGGAGTTCGTCATCTATTTTGGTAACACGCTTTGCAGGTTGTCGCAACACGCGATCGCCTAAGTAGTGCATTTGCAAAGGTGGATTTTTTAACTTTTTCTTCTCGACAGCAATATCAGAGGGCATGGTTCTTGATGGCTTTATAGTGAATAATCTTACCAATCTAATTCTATCGTTAGTAGTCTAGTTCTTAGTTGATATAGTCTAATGACGGTGCATTAAATCATTATGTTCAAAGAAGAAGCTAGGTGGTTGGCAAATATTATCTATTCTCTCGACCCAAACACTGTATTCCCTATACTCAATATTGGTAGTTCAAACCAAAAATTTAGAGAACATGAACAACCTTGGATTGATGAACTATTATTCAAACCAGCTAGAACAAAGGGCTACTCAGTAATTCATGCGGACATGAAAAACGATACAGGTGTTGATCTAGTGGGGGATTTATGCGACCTTGATTTTTTACAGAAACTTTCAGAAATGAATATTCAATCTGTATTGTGTTCTAATCTATTGGAACATATAACGAACAGAGAAGAAATATGTCAAATAATTAGCTCTATTATCCCTAAATCTGGCTATATTTTCGTTACAGTTCCTTATAAATATCCCTACCACCGCGATCCTATAGATACCATGTTCCGACCTGATATCCAGGAATTGAGTAGCCTATTTCCCGATTTCAAAATTGTCAATGGAGAAATTCTCGCAGGAGGTTATTTAGTGCAATCAACTACCATTACACCTGTATTATATACACTCGCAATGGTCATTCGACTTATGTTACCCATTTACCAACCTCTGAGGTGGTTCGATTCTCTAAAATACGCATTATGGTTGTTCAAAGATATTTCTGTTAGCTGTGTTGTGTTGGAAAAAGTTAATTAGGAAACAGGCAAGAGTTTTATTTCTCTCACTCAACAATTTCTTAACCGCTTACTAATTAATCAACCCGATTTTATCCAATTTCTCCGTCACGGTTTACAACTCACTACTTCCCCAACCCTGCCTTTACCAATCACCAATCACCAATTACCAATCACCAATCACCAATTACCAATCAAATTAATTTACAAGGACTTGGTAATGCTTGTTTTAGTAAAATTTCATATTCTTCACTACTAACATGATAAGCACCAAATCTGGCTAAATGAGGATTCATCATTTGCGCGTCAAATAGTAGAAATTTCCTTTCTCGTAATCTTTCTACCAATTTCACCATTGCCACTTTAGAACCTTCAGAAATATTGAAAAACATGGATTCACCAATAAAAATACCACCAATGACAATCCCTAAAATTCCCCCAGCTAATTCATCACCTTGCCAAGTTTCAAAACTATAAGCATAACCAGTTTGGTAAAGTAACCAATAAATCTTTTCTAATTCTGGAGAAATCCAAGTTGTATCGCGGTTAGCACAACCAGCAACCACACCCAAAAAGTCCCGGTTAACGGCTACTGTGAATCGTTCCTGGTTAAGAACACGCTGTAATGATTTAGGATAGCGAAAGCGTTCATCTAAAGGAATTAGAGTCCGTTCGTTACTTCCATACCATCCCAAGTTATTACTCTCATCAGACATGAGAAAATAACCTTGAGCATAACCCCGAATAATAGCAGCAACATCATATTCCATTGTCTTCTTCTGAGATTACCCACAGCAAACAAATTCTATATAAAATATACAAACAAAAATGACTCAAGCAATTCCACCCATTACCTTACCACCTTCGGAAAATCCCCAAGAAGAAGGAGAATGGTTACAACAAAACTTGTTGCATTGGCTTGATCAAGAGTTTATTCCTGAAGCAATAAATCAAAATATAGCCCAGCGGGCATCACAGATTTTTGTGAGACAACGCATGGAAGGAGAAAATGATTTAGGTTCTCTGGTAATTGCTATTGTCACAGAGATGCAATCATTTGATTTTTCTAAAAGCTTTTTTGGGGAGTTTGCGATCGCCAACGCCGTTAGCGATCTACTCTTAGATAGTCTGGGAATTGATCATTGTTGTGGTCAATAATATCTTAGTTATTGGTCATTGGTCATTGGTCATTGGTCATTGGTCATTGGTCATTGGTCATTGGTCATTGGTCATTGGTCATTGGTCATTGGTCATTGGTCATTGGTCATTGGTCATTGGTCATTGGTCATTGGTCATTGGTCGTTGGTTCACAGCCAATAGCCACTGACAACTGACAACTAGCAACTAACAACTGACCACTGACAACTAACCACTGACAACTAACTACCAGCTAGACTTAACAACACCGGGTAACAAACCTTCATGGGCCCATTCCCGGAGGACGTTCCGAGATAGTCCGAAATCACGGTAGAAGCCTCTAGGACGACCAGTTAACCAGCAACGGTTGTGCTTACGATTAGGCGCACTGTTGCGGGGTAACTGTTGAATTTTGCGGTGAACTTCTAGCTTTAGCAACGGAGATGCTGCTGTTCTGAACTCTTCTAGTAGTGCTTCCCGCTTGTCAGCATACTTAGCTACCATTTTGGCGCGTTTCTTCTCGCGCTCAATCATACTCTTTTTCGCCATGAATTCCCTAATGTAATGAAAGACAGCATTCTCTATTCTACACCCTTACTCACAATTATAGGGACATGAGAATATAAATTTCTGTTAATTAACCCCAACCCAATACTCCCCAATATTACTCTCTGCGACTCTGCGACTCTGCGAGAGACAAATTCATATCACACAAATCAGCCAATTCACAAAGATTACAACCAGGAGAACGAGCTTTACACACAGCCCGACCATGATAAATTAATCTAATTGACCAATTCTCCCAATGTGGTTGGGGTAATAACTTCATTAAATCTTTTTCAATTCCTACAGGTTCGGTATTTTTCGTCAACCCCAAACGCTGACTTAACCGCTTAACGTGAGTATCTACTGTCACCCCAGCATTGATACCATAAGCATGGGCTAAAACTACATTTGCAGTTTTCCGTGCTACTCCTGGCAGCTTTAATAACTCTTCCATTTTGTTGGGAACAACAGCATTGAAATCATTGACAATCATTCGACAAGAACCTTGAATATTCTTAGCTTTATTGCGATAAAAACCCGTCGAACGTACCAATTCTTCTAACTCTGTTAAATCTGCATTTGCTAAACTTTCTACATCAGGAAATCGCCCAAATAATCCTGGTGTAACTTTATTCACTCTTTCATCTGTACATTGAGCGGAAAGAATAGTTGCTACTAATAATTGTACAGGAGTTGCATAATCTAAAGAGCAAGTTGCATCAGGATAAAGATACTGAATACGGGCAAGAATTTCTAAAGCCCGTTGTTTTTTAGTTAATGATTTACGAGTCACGTCAGAGATTTTAAATTTAAGATGATTATTTGCTGTAGGGGTTTAACACTGCTCATTGGTGTCAACTTAGGTTACAGATACTTCGACCCTTCGACAGGCTCAGGGCATCGCAAGCTCAGTACAAGTGGCTTATTTGTTTGGCTTCCACACCCGTCAGGGAATAAATTCCCTGTCTCATAGCTCAAGTCCGTTAAAACGGACTAATAAATTTTCCTAGTATTTAGTCATCTTTTAGATGACTTTCGCTATTAGCAAGGAACTTGAGTTCCTTGCGGGATGAAGATTTTGCGTTAAGTTGACACCAATGAACACTGCTAAACCCCCTACAATTACTGGATTTACAATTTCTGAAATAATTGTTGGATAAATTCCAATTGAGTTGTTTCTTTCACAATTAAGAAAATACCTAATCCTAAAAGTAACACCAAACCAGTTTGCATCACACCGTCTTGAATTTTGTTAGGTAAAGGCTTACCAAATAATCCTTCAATTAATAAAAAGGCTAATTGTCCACCATCTAAAGCGGGAAGAGGCAAAATATTAATAATTGCCAAGTTAATACTAATAATTGCCGCAAAAGAAAATAAATTGGTGCTATCACTAGCGGCTAATTGTGCGCCAATTTGGACAATTTTCACGGGTCCAGAGACTTGTCCTACCGTTTGCCCAAAATTAGTAATTAACTGCCCAAAACCTTGGAATGTCCCCACAACTAACTGTTGAAAACGATTAGCTGCAACTTTGAGAATCTCCACGATATCTTGGGGACGGCGATAAATTGCTTTACCATTTGGTCCCAATTCAATTCCCACCAGACCTTTACCATCAGCACCCTGTTTAGGAGTTAGTTTTAGGTTAGTTTGTTGGGTTTCGTGTTGAATTTTTAAGTCAATTTCCTGATTAGGATGGGTTTGAATTTCCTTTGTCAATAATGTAGTTGCGTCTTTACCTAGAGGAATTTCTTGGCCATTTACAGCCAGAATAATATCTCCTTCTCGAATTCCTGCTTGGTAAGCAACAGACTGTTCATTTACAGGTTTGACAAGGACACCGGGTTGATACTGAAATTCTTGGGGTATACCAACGATTCCCAATTGCAAAGCCAACATCAAATACGCAAAGATTAAATTTGCAATTACACCGGCACTAATGACAATAGCACGGTCTAAAACTGGGCGGTTACGCAGCAAATTGGGGTCATTGGGGGGAATTTCGCTATCTGGATCATCATCGGGAAAGCCGACAAAGCCACCCAAAGGGAAAGTGCGGATAGTGTATTCCGTTTCTGATCCTTGGTACTTTAAAAGAATCGGACCAAAACCCAAGGAGAAACGGTTAGCGTAAATACCTTGAGAACGGGCGGCTATGAAATGTCCAGACTCATGTACTAAGATCAAAATAGCCAAAACTGCGATCGCTGCTAAAACTGACATAGAGCAAATTAATCAAAATATTCGGAAATATATTCTTATTGTAGTTTGGGAATGGGCAGACAGACCCCATTTGCGGTGTTGGTTTTCTCTCAGTTGACACTCCCCCTAAGTTTTCTATCAAAATAACCTAAGAACCAATAAATTCGTACTTGGTCGTGCATATTTAACTGTATTTTTAACTTAATAGTAATAATTCCTATTTAGGTTCAGCAAATCCTCTCGATAATTAGTTTTTATGTACTAAATACATCCGTTTCCTTGGGGTGTGACAGTTGCGGGTGATGTCTTTGCGGATTTTAGTTTGTGTGACAGTTGCCTGTTGCTTTCTGAGTTCGAGGATTGATGGTGTGGTAGTTTGGCTGAAGGGGATGGGTTTAAGTTCATTAGCTTTTAGGGCTAAACCTCCCAGTAATAGCGGAAAACCATAGAAAAATCCCACTAGATTGAGGGTAGCGTTATCCATGAAGTAGGCAACAAAACCTGTGATGGTGAGTATACTACCTACTGTTAAACCAAGTGTTCCCAAAGAAATTCTGCCGAGCATAATTTAAGCTTAGTATAATTTATTTTCATCTTTTATTATCATCGCTGATTGGTGGCAGATTGGGAAAGGGATATGGAGATTTTTCCTTTTTGCGTTAACTTTAGATTTGAAGTGTTTCAAAACTGGACGCAAAAAAATGGATATTCAGACAGTTAAAGACCGAATTAGCACTGTTCAAGGTAAACGTGAGCGGTTGCTGAGTTTATTAGAACAACCCAATTTGGGAACTTTAAGGGTTGATGTCAATCAAGCTTTGGAAGAATTAGATGATTTAATTGATGAATTAAAACGGACTATTCACGAAGCAGGAAATAATTAACCTAAGTTGTTAGTTATCTAAAATTTAGGCAGGAGAAAAGGTAATTGATAATTGTCAATTGCCTTTTGCCTGATCTAATTTGTACTTTTTTAAGTATTAATGATGTTGGGTTGACCAGGGTCAACCCAATTACATCAAGTCTGGCTGACATAAAAACATCCTTAAAGCCAGACACAGACTGACTTTTAAATTCTCCGACAGGTCTAATATTTCTTCTGGAAATGAAGAATACCTATGTCTGTTCCCTAACTCTCTGACTAAGGCAATGAGTTCCTTTGTCGGAATATCTTTTTTGCAAACTTTATCAAAGTTATGCCTATCTTTGTTTTGTCCAAAAGATACTTCATCTACAGAGGAATAAGCTAGAATTTGAGTATTTGGAGATATAGCTTTAATGTAATGAGATGCTGACCAACCATCCATAATTGGCATTTGTAAATCGAGAATGATCACATCAGGTTGATAGCACTGAACTATTTCTATAGCTTCTTGACCATTACTAGCTAAACCAACAACCTGGATATTTTCTTGAACAGAAAAAACTAATTGTAGGCTTAAACGAGTGAGTTCATGATCATCAACTATGAGAACGCGCAAATTAGAAGACTCACGGGACAACATTAACATTCCAGAAAAAGAATAAATATGAATCCTTATAGTTTATGAGTACAAGTGAAATACTTCACTCTATCGTATGGATGAATTTTAGCCACTAAAAGTTAATTTTTATGCAAATTTTTCATAAAAAAACTGTTTTTTTGCATAATACTGAGGCGACAGATTCAGCACTTATGAAACTGGCATATTATCATAGTGCATCATCTCCAAAATATGTTACTCATCACCAAATATCAAGTCCAATGTCCTCAACAATATACATTTAGTCTGATAGTTGTGTAAGTCTGAAGACTATTTAACCCACATTCCGCACTTCAATAAGTAGTATACAAAACCTACATTTATGTTAATCCTTTAATCCTGGTTATCCTGATTCAGACAGTTAAATATTAATAAAAAATGGTGCTGTACTTTCGGAGAACGCACCCTACAACATGAGCGATCGCACTTGCAGCGACACAACGATTATGCGCTGCTAATTTCAACACTTCCTCTAAGTTGAAATGAATTTCCAAAAATTCCTGTACAGAGGCTTGACATTTGGTTCTCTTTATGAGAACATAGAGCTACACAAATAAGGACACAAAGTAAAGCACATATGTTTAAACTAAAAAAATTGAAATTAATAATACATTATGAAAGTAATTGGCATCGAAAATCTAACTGAATTTAGTAAGATTCATCCAGATGCTGAAATTAGTCTTAATGTTTGGCTCCAAACTGCTCAAAAGGAAGAATGGAAACACATTATAGATGTAAGAGAAGTTTATCCACACGCAGATTTTGTACAAGGCTACACAGTTTTTAATATAGGAGGAAATAAGTTTCGGTTAATTACTAAAATTACCTATAAAGTCAAGACCATTAAGATTGAGGATGTATTAACTCATAGTGAATATAATGAAGATAAGTGGAAAAAATAACGAATATTTAGAGGGTTTCGCCTCTCAATAGTCTAATTACACTACTCAGAAGCTCATAAACATCTAGGATATGGCTTTACTATGTCCCTAGTGAAAACATTCTACCCCAAAGGGGGTTGTATATGACAAATACACTAAACAAGGAAGAATACATTAAGCTACTTTCTGAAACTGTGCCACGTATAATCGACACAGAAATAGAGCATAAGCGTCTACTAAATGAAGTAGATAAATTTATGGATTTAGGGGAAAATTTGACAGATGAACAAGCTGAAGTTTTACAGTTGCTAGTAACACTAATTGAGCAATATGAAAATAAAGTCTATCAAATGAAAGCTATAACTCCCCTAGATATATTACATGAGTTAATGTCAGTAAGACAACTCAAACAAAAGGATATTGTCGAGATTTTTGGCTCAAAAGGTATTACTTCAGAAGTAATAAATGGTAAAAGAAGTATTAGCAAAAATCAAGCCAAAGCATTGGGAGATTTTTTTCATGTATCATATTCTTTGTTTTTGTAAGCAAATGGGGATAATAGCTGACTTTCTGAATCACTTCTAATGCTTTAATTGTAGCTAAAAATTGTCAGAATCAGGATGCTCAGGATTTGAGGATGTACAGGATGTTTTTTAATATTTATCTATATTTTCAGCAATTGCGCTAATTCAAATATTCCAGAATATCAAACTCAAATACAATCCTGTTAATCCTTTAATCGGTGGAAATCCTGATTCTAAAATTTATACGCTACTTAGGGCTTTCACCTTTGCAATAGCACCTTCAATATCTGGCAATTTTTGACCATGTTTTTCGGCTGTTTCTAACCACAAGTTTCGCACAATTATCAATTCTTGTAAGGTTTCTTCTAAAGTTTCACCCTGTGCTAAACATCCTTTTAATGCGGGAATTTCTGCTACAAAACCGCCTTCTTCACAAGGATAAACAACTATGGGATAATTCATGATTACTCTCCTTCTATTAATTCTAATACTCGTTTAACATAAACTGATTTTACCCGATTATTATGAACTGGAATTACTTAGAAATTGCGCTAATTTAAATATTCCACAATATCAATATCAAATACAATCCTGTTAATCTTTTAATCGGTGGATATCCTGATATGGCTTGCGCCACGCTACGCTATCAGACAGTTAAATATTAATAGAAAAAGGTGCATCATCTTGTATTAATGCACCATACAAAATTAGCGTGAGAGAACTACTTTCTTCAATGGAAGAGAAATAATCTTTCTTCCACTTGTTGCTTGTTGTTTTCTTAAATCAGCACAAATAGCAGCCAAATCATAATTAAATGACTTAGCTTGTTCATCTCTTATTTTGCGAATTTCTGCCAAAACTTCATCATTCCACATAAATTATTCTCCTAACATTTCATAAGGTGTACATATTGTTGGCAATTCATACCCTAAACTATCAGCAATCTGTGAGAGTTTTTTCTGAATATAGGGGTTAGCAATGTGCTTACAATTCCATGTTAACAGATAATCCAATCCATAGACGGTAGCTGTAGCAATGTGAACAGTATCATAAGCAGCACTGGGTGGTAAATTACTTTGTTTTTGGAATTCCTGTGCTAAATTTTGTACTGATTCTGTGATATCAAGTAAAGGAAAGTTATTTAAAACTTCTAGTCTTTTATTCACCATTTCTGCATCACCTTTTGCTACTTCTTGCAATACCAGTGGAGAAATGTAAATAGTAAAGGAGTTTCGCTGATTATCCCACCAGTCTCTTGTTAATTCTGCATTAGCAGCAACTATCAAATTTTTACTAGGTCTTGCTGTTAAATAACCAATAATACTTGTTTCTATGTATATTGTTTTGGTCATATTATTCCAATGCGATTACTTTGTTAAATTTACTATACTGTATCCTGTTAATCCTTTTTGTCTGAATCAGGATGCACAGGATTTGAGGATGTACAGGATATTTTTTTAATATTCATCTACATTTTCTGAAATGGCGCTAATTCAAATATTCCAGAATATCAATATCAAATATAATCCTGTTAATCCTTTAATCCTGGTTATCCTAATTCTGACAGTTAAATATTAATAAAAAACGGTGCATTACATTTCATTAACTTACTCTGCCCAATTTTCTAATAATAGATTAGGAATGCGAGAAAATTCGCGGATATTGTTAGTAACGAGAGTAATATCTAAGCTCATTGAATGAGCAGCAATTAACATATCCATGGGTCCAATAACAAGCCCTTTACTTTCTAAATCACTTCTCATATATCCATAAATTACTGCTGCATCTTGACTAAATTCAATAATTTCTAAAGGAAGTAAAAACTGCATAAGGGCATTTTTATTTTTCTCTTGTTGCTGACTTTTATAAACACCATATTCTAATTCAGCAACGGTAATGGAAGAAATGCCAATATCAGAAATTGACAAAGTTTGAAATCGCGCTATAACTTTTTCTGGCTTTTGCTTAATCAGATAAATACAGATGTTGGTATCGAGAAGATATTGCATTTAAAACTCCTCTCTTTTATCAATAGGAAGTTGATCTCTAGTCATCATAAAATCATCGGAAAATTGATTTAAACTATCAATTAGAGTTTGCCAAGGATTATCTTTACTAATAAGAATAATGGCATTACCAATTTTTTTGATATAAACTTCTGTACCTGTCATTTTAAAATCTGGTGGTAATATCACTGTTTGATGAGTACCATCACTGCTAAGTTTGGCTGTATTCATGGTTATTTCCTCTCATTAATGCCTAACGCACTACTCTAACTTCAACTCCCACATTAATACTACCCCATAACCGATCAGTTGTTAGAACAGGCTGATTAAGAATAATACCTAATGCTAAACAAGCCCTATCACCAAATGAAAGCCCGATTGATTTAGTATTTGGGCGCAACATTCCCGCTTTTAATGCTTGTTCTTCATTAAAATCAATAACTTCAAGATTGAGATTAGAAAGAATCTGTCTAATATCTTCTTCCGGGATTCCTGCATCTGCTAATTTTGCTATAACTTCAGATAAATTCACCGTACTAATGGCAGCTTTACCGATAAATCTTAAAACTTCTTCGCTACCAGTTTCTTGATTGAGTCAGGGCAAACGCACCTAAATTCTGTAATCCATGCCCAGCAAGGGTTTCAACCTTTAGTTACAAAAATTAACAATCGTCAAAACCTTTGTCCAGTAAGCATTCTAAAAATAAGATGCGCTTGCCCTGTTGATTGAGTAAAGCTAAAATAGCAGAAGCATCTACAACAACTTCACTCATTTAAACTTTCCTCTTTTCGTTCCTGAATTAATTCTTCAGACAGTTTTCTACTAGCAGGAATATATTTTCTAAAAATAGCCTGAGCATTTTTCACAGAAGTTTGAACATGATGAGTAATTGGGCTATCTTCTAATACAAGAACAGCATTATATTCTCCCATCGGTATATCTACAGGAGAATTGACTAATAATTTGCCATCATTTGTTATAGTTACTTTTATGTCTAGTGTTTTCATAGTTTACTCAATTAGTTAATGATCATGTTAATTATACCAAATTTGTCAGAATCAGGATGTCCAGGATTTGAGGATGTATAGGATGTTTTTTTAATATTCATCTATATTTTCATAAATTGTATTTTGTCAGAATCAGGATACTCAGGATTTGAGGATGTACAGGATGTTTTTTAATATTCATCTATATTTTCATAAATTGCATTTTGTCTGAATCAGGATGCACAAGATTTGAGGATGTAGAGGATGTTTTTTTAATATTAATCTACATCCTCAGAAATTGCGGTAATTCAAATATTCCAGAATATCAATATCAAATATTATCCTGTTAATCCTTTAATCCTGGATATCCTGATTCAGGCAGTTAAATATTAATAAAAAAACGGTGCGTTACATTTCATTAACGCACCCTACGAGATGAGCGATGACAATAATATTAGTTTTTAAGATAATAATTCAGTTTGATAAATTTTAAATTTTTCAGATAATCCTAAAATATCACATTTTGCCATAGTTTTAACGAGATTTATTTCCATTTCTTTTAAATAATAATAACATTGTGGTGGTCGAAAATCTGACCATTCTTCTCTTAATTCTTCTAAAGTAATTGGCGTATCAAAACTGAATGGTTTTTTAAAGAAAATAGCAAAAGCATTTGGTGAATTTTCATAATATTTTTGAAAAGTTTCATAGTTAATACCAGCTTTATCTTTGACAATTCTCCAAAGTTTATTTGGAGACATTTCTACAACTTTCTCTACTTCCAGAACTCCCAACAATGCTTTTTCAGGAGATGTAGCATAAACAAGAATTAGATCACCTTCATTTAGATGCCGAGGTCTAACACGACGCAATTCGACCCGTTTATTACCATCAAATATCATGTTTGTATATTTATGGTGTATAGATAATAGAAGTACATTTGGAGACATAAGACTCATGTTTATATAGGCATTTGTTTTCCTACATTATATAACATTTTAAACTCTTCTGATTTTATTTTTGAAGATGATTGAACTGAAATTCTCCGTCCCAAAATTTTATTAATATCTGCCAACTTTATTGGATTTGTAAATAACTCAGTATCGCTAAATTTAACAGCCATAATATTTTTATCTAAATCATTTTTAGCAGTTTCCATAATATCTTGAAAACTATATACTCCAAGTCTTCTAAAACGTTTATGCAACTCTTTAGGCTTGCCAATTACAATTTCATCAATGTGAGAACAAGCGCGAATAGCTCCAACAATATGAGAACTGTTTTTACCAGTACGAGATTTACTGACATACCATAAAATTCTCCCGGGAGCTTGCATTGCCCTTTTTGCACAGTAGTAAACAACTTCACGTTTCAGAGCAATTTCTTCTTTTGCCCCCCATAAAATTTCACTTGCTAATTCTTTATCAAATAAATCTTTAGCCCACCATAATTGAATGGGAATAATAAAGGTAGGAATGTCAGCATTAGTAATTTTGGCTGGATAAAGCATTCTCTCAATATCTGCCATAATCTCTGGATTATGAAGCAAATCTTGATTTGCTAAAACATTTACTATTGGTAGATATTGTTCATATCCTTTACCAGATTCTTTGCACAAATTATCAAGGTAATAGGAAACATCTGCTGCGTTCTGTGAAATCGCTAAGTTAGCTCTTAACCATCCATCTTCAATCTTGAAAAATCTATCTTCTAGAAGTGAGTTTATGGTTTCATCATTCAAGAAATTTTCAGTAATTCTAGTAAATTGTCTATTTTCACTAGCAGATATTGAAAAACATTGAAAAATACAACGACGCAATATAGTTGGAGTTATATTACTATTTCTAAAGCGAAATATAGGAATTTTTAATTCTTCATTCTCTGTTCTATCATAAACTATCAAAGCAATTGGTGCTAATAATTTTTTACCGACTGTAAAACATTTGAATTGTTTTGTATCTGAGAGAAAATAGCGGATTTTTTTACTAAAATCAGTTTTTCTTTCACCTTGAGAATAGTCCAAAAATAGATCAACTATTGATTCTAATTCTCCACTTTGAACACGAGTTTCTTCTATATCAGTTCCTACTAACCGTTGTGGTTGATACTCTATTTCTCTGCGTAATTCATCCAGCTTAATAATAAAATTTATAGGGTCAATAATAATCAGATTAAATTCTTGATAAATTTCTTCCTCAATTTCTTCTAGTAACCGCTTATCTCTTGTTATAAAATAAGGAGTATTTATCTGAGAAGTAATAACTCTAGCAATTTGACGCATATCAGAAGCATCGCTAGGTTTCATATTTTCAGGAAAGAATCTCCGTAGACGCTGACAAATATTATCAAATTCTTCTTGAATACAGGGTAGTAATGTAAAGTGACTTATTGCTGTACGTAATTTTTCTCTTTTCTTACCATCTGGATTTCTATTTATTTCATTATTTATTTCATCAGTTAAACATAGTTCTATTTCTGAATCTAACCAATCAGCAATTAAAACTCTAGATTCATTGCTTTCTTCATCAATTTTTTCATTTTCCACTAAATCAAAGAAAATATTGGCATCTATAGCTACACATAGCTTAGAGTCAGTTATTTGATAAGTAAGATTAGTTAATAAATTGTCATGTCCATAATCTAACCACCATTGAGTTAATATACTACCTTTTTTACTTTTACCTGGTTTTTCATTCCGAGCTACAAATCCCAGTGCTGACCACATACCATCTAAGTTGTAGTCTCTTCTACAGCTTAACAGAATGCCATTAAGATGCTTAGTTTTAATTTTTAACTCATCAATCAATAATTTTGCTATTCCTCTGTTTCGCCAATTTGTATCAACACAAAGATGTGTTATTCTAACTCGACAATGACGACGATTAATACCATATAAAAGATATCCAACACAACCTATGTCTGAAGCAATACATCCTAAAATACGATTTTCTTTAGCTAGATCATGGAAAGCTCCGAATGGCAAAAAACCAAGAGTTTTTGCATTTGTATTTCCTAAATTAATTATAGTTTCTAGATATTCAGAATCTACACTTATTTCCTCTACTCTGAATTTAATAGAATGTTGTTCATTCATAGAATTTCATTTACTCCATATGTATGTGTTATTCAAAACCCTTGTAGAGACGCACCCCCAAAAACGCCTCTACAAAACCCCTAAATCACAAAACCTCCCTACCCAAATAAACCTGCAAAACCTCCGGTACTTTAATCGTCCCGTCAGCTTGCTGATAATTCTCCAAAATCGCCGCCATAGTCCTTCCCACAGCCAAACCAGAACCATTTAAAGTATGCACAAACTGCGTCCCCTTCTTACCAGCATCCTTAAATCGAATATCCGCCCTTCTCGCTTGAAAATCAACACAATTAGAACAACTAGAAATCTCTCGATACTTCCCAGCAGAAGGCAACCACACCTCTAAATCATAGGTTTTCGTTGCCGAAAAACCTAAATCAGCAGTACATAAATTAATCACCCGATAAGGCAATTTTAAAGCCTGTAAAATACTCTCTGCACTGACTAGCAACGTCTCCAATTCATCAAAAGAACTTTCCGGTTTTACTAACTTCACCAACTCAACTTTATTGAATTGATGTAACCGAATTAAACCCCGCATATCCCGTCCATAACTTCCCGCCTCCCGCCGAAAACATGGCGTATATGCAGTATGATAAATTGGTAATTCTTCCCCGTTGATAATGTCCCCCCGATACAAATTAGTTACCGGAACTTCCGCAGTAGGAATTAACCATAAATCATCTTCTGCACATTTAAAACTGTCCTCTGCAAACTTAGGTAATTGTCCAGTTCCCGTTAAAGAATCAGTATTTACTAACAACGGTGGACTAACTTCAATATAGCCATTTTCAATATGTTTAGAAAGCATAAACTGAATTAATGCTCTTTCTAAACCTGCACCCGCACCTATCAAACTCACAAACCGAGTTTGGGCAATTTTTACCGCTCTTTCAAAGTTCAAAATTCCCAACTTTTCGCCAATTTCCCAATGTGGTATAATATTCGGATTTTCGGGTTTATATTCATCTCCCCATGTTTTCACTTCTTGGTTATCATCTTCACTTTTACCAATGGGGGTAGAATCACTGGGTAAATTCGGAAGTGCTAAGAGTAATTGGTGAATTTGGGCTTTTAACTCCTTTTCCTGGGGTTCTAATGAGCTTAATGTGATTTTGAGGCTGTTTCCTTCATCCTTTAAAGCCAGAATTTCTGCATCTTGAGGATTAACACCAGATTTTACCTTGTGTCCCACCAGTTTACCAATTTCATTACTCCGGGCTTGGAGTTCATTGCGTTTAACTTCCAATTCCCGTTGTTGTTGACTCAAATCTAAGATAGGCTGGATCTCGTATTTACCACTACGAGTATTCAACTTTTCTTGTACTAATTGGGGATTTTCTCTAATTTGTTTAATATCCAGCATTGGTGAATTTCGTTAAGTTTTGTCAATTATACTTGATTGAGATGATTAATCGTAGGGGTTTAACAATGCTCATAGGTGTCAACTTAAGCTACAAATAGCTTATTTGTTTAGCTTCCAAACCCGCCCGGAACTTAAGTTCCGGTCTAATAGCCAAAGTAAACTAAAGTTTACTAAAAAATTTTCGGGTTATTTAGTCATCTTTAGATGACTTTTGCTATGAGACTGGGAATTCATTCCCAGGCGGGCTATGGGTTTTACGTTAAGTTGACACCTATGAACAATGCTAAACCCTATATACTAATATCACATTTCTTATCTGCGTTTATCTGCGTTTATCTGCGTTTGATTATGATCAGTGGTAAAATTACCAAATATGGTTGATAATTAGTTCAGATACTCTTCTCCATTACCTAAGCGTTAAGGAGTTTTCAGAAATGATGACAACTCAATCAGTTATTTTAAATATCAAAAATGTAGAGTTAAGTGATGATCAATTTTATCAACTATGTCAAATCAATGAAGATTGGAAACTTGAACAAACAGCTAAAGGAGAATTAATAATTATGCCTCCAGTTGGTGCAATTAGTGGTAATAGAGAGTCAGAATTTAATGCAGATGTTGTGATTTGGAATCGTCAAAGCAAACTGGGAAAAGTATTTAGTTCTTCTACTGTTTTTACTCTACCTAATGGTGGTAAACGTTCTCCTGATGTGGCTTGGATAGCTAATGAACGTTGGGAATCTTTAACCATTCAAGAAAAAGAAAAATTTGCTAAAATTTGTCCTGATTTTGTCATAGAATTGCGTTCTCGTACAGATTCTTTAAGTCAATTACAGGAGAAAATGCAGGAATATCTTAATAGTGGTTTACGTTTAGGTTGGTTAATTGATCCTCAAAATCAACAAGTAGAAATTTACCGTCAAAATCAATCTGTAGAAATAGTATCATTACCGACAAGTTTATCGGGAGAAAATGTTTTACCAGGATTTATTTTAGAACTACCTGTTTTCAAAGATTAGGATATTACAACCACTGTCAATTATGGTTTATTAATCCGATTCATTAACCACAAAGATGCTAATAAACCTGCAAAGTGCGCTGATACAGTATTTGTATTTGCCTGGACTATGAGCATATCCAAACCGCTAATAATCCGAGTTGGGTCAAATAATTGAGTAGTTGCGGCTTGAGGAGATATTGACCTAGCTACCAATGTACCAACAATCGCCTGCGCTCCCAACAGGGTGACTAATATGCCGCCTAAATTTATCCATAGTCCCAAACGTAATACTTGCACGGTTTCCGCCTTGCGGGGACGATTACTAGCATTAGGGGATTCTAGTTTTTTGCCAATTCTGGTGTAGCGATAAGCCAAGTAAATACCAACGCCCAACAGAATTATGCCACAAATTGCTAAAAATACACCAAAGCCTGTGCCTGGATTATTATTGGGGCTGTTGGCTTTTTGACTAAAAATGCCAAATAATAAGACAATTATTCCAGAGATGACACCTAATACCAACTGAATCCATAAACTAATCCAACCTGCTAGGCGAAATTGTTGGGCGATAGCCCGGATATTAGATGATGGTGTTTCGGAGTTTTGTGACATATAAAAATTAAAAATTAAAAGTTAAAAACAACTTCCGTTTGTTGTCTGTTAGCTGTTACCTGTTTCCAGAATAATTGATAATGGTTTAAGTCTACTGAAAATTTCCGACTTAAAAATTAGTTATGGATTTTACCGTTTTGCAATCTACTTTCCTGTTAACTTTCCTCTTATCAGTTGGTTTATTTTTCTTTATACGTGCTTCAACTAAAGACCGTACAGAAATGATGCGCTTGACTTCGGATCAGGACGAAAATACATTCATGACTTCATTAAAGGAGTATTTTCGCTCTCGTGCTTATCGAGTTTTAGCGGTAGACTCTGCCAAAAATCAAGTCACTTTTGAGGGATTTGTCAGCCCTAGCCGGTTTTTAGCGGTATTTTTGACTGTATTAGCTGCTGTGGGTTTAGGTTGTCTGGCGTTGGTTTTATCAATGCTTTTTCCCGATTTTGGGCAATTTTTTCTGGGAATAATCCTATTTTCGCCTTTAAGTGGGTTATTGTATTGGAAAAAATCTGGAAGACTTGAGAAGGTGTCACTCAAGATGGAAAATATCCTGAGTGGACAAGACTTCTCAAGTATAATTACTGTGACTGCCCATAGAGATGAACTGGCTGAGTTACAAAGGGCATTACAGCTAAAGACGCTGGACACTTGATTGATTTTTGGGGATAAAAACCAGCATTCTCCACATTCATGTAGGCTTCTGACTAAAATTTTGAGTAAATCAGCAGTAGGAAGGAAGGAAAAATTTTGCTTGTGCTGTTAATCTTCCTGATGCCTGAAATGTCATAAGGAAAAATTTAAATTGATGGACAGAGCTTGATAGTAGTCCAAATTAATGAGAGCATAAATAATTCATGCTTCATTTTTTGGATGACCTTGGCTCTGTCGCTATTCTCTTGGTGTATAAGCTGATAATAAACTGATTCATCTAACCAAATTTAGTTGATGAGGAATTAATTATGCCATGACTTGAGAGAATTCATTTAAACCCTACTGGCAAATTCAACAACAAAATTAAAAAAAGGAATTTTCGAATAACCTGGTCAAAATTACCAGTTAATTATTCACAGAGTCAGGAGTCACACTTACAAGATATGATGGTCATTTGTTGTTTAGTTACTGGCAACAGCAACAGCAACAGCAACAGGTTCTTGTGCTGTTGGTGATTCTAAAGTCCTAAGACTAGGGAACAAGAAATGATTCTCTTCTACGTACTGAGCGCCAAACAGACCTTTTTCCGCCCAGAAATAACGGTCTGTTGTATGTTCATTACGTTTTACTAGTAGCAGCGCGGGTGGCAAAATACCTTCAGCTTGAATAAATTTTCTTGCTGCTGTCACAGGTTTATCTTCGCCACTTTCAATGCTGTACTGAGGAATATGCTCAAGTATGCGCCGTCCTTCCTGCCTCCGACGACTCTTCCGCTTACGTCTCCGTGCCAACCTATTGTCCTCCTGTTTCAAGCTATAGACTGTAGTTATGGCTACAAAATCCGTCGTCATTATATAAGTTCTATCTCAAAAAATCAATAGTTTTTAATGTTTTGATACAACTGGGGAAAAAACAATTAAAAATCAAGAATTAAAAATTAAAAAATCGCTGCCTTTTCAGCCATTACTTGTTACCTCTTCCCCCATTACCAGATTAAACTAGATAGCTATAGGCCTTGATTGGGGGCTGGGGACTGGGGACTGGGTAATTTTCTTCTTCCTTGCTCGGTGACTCCTGACTCGGTGACTCCTGACTCGGTGACTCCTGACTCGGTGACTCCTAGATTCTTTCTTCCTCCTAGATTCCTGAACTCATGCTAATGTCTGCCAGTTCTGATTTCCTTGCTCTATGTCGAGAACAAATAGCCCTGCTAACCCAAGGAATGGGGGCATCTTTTACGGTAGTTTATTTAACACAGGAACTGGTAGAAAAGCCTATAAGTGAGGCGCGACTAATTCCGGTAATGGTGTATCCAGAGACTATAGCATTAAATTCTAGTAATGAATATGGTGAACCAGAGAATAGCTATTCTGTAAGGCTTGCTAATGTTTTAGCATTCCCAAATCAGCAACCGAGGTTATTAAAACCGACTTCTGTATCTTCTCATCCGTCGGTGGAATCGGAAACAACAGAAAAACAAAACTTACACGATGAACAGGATGAATACTTACTCAGTCATAACCAAATTGTTTTACCCCTGATTTATGAGGGTGTAATGATGGGCTTATTGGTGACTGCGAGGGACGATAGGGAATGGAATCAACGGGAAGAGGGGGAAATTGAACGCATTGCCAAAACTTTAGCGATCGCTTGCATTTTAGACCAACGCCGGGCTTGGTTGCAACACCAACTCCAGCAAGAACAAATTTTGCAAGAGAGACAACGGGATTTATTAGACAATCTTTTGCATCAGTTTCGTAACCCTTTAACTGCTATCCGCACCTTTGGTAAGTTACTATTTAAGCGAATGCGACCGGTTGATCCTAATCGGGAAGTAGCAACCAGTATAGTCAGGGAGAGCGATCGCTTGCAAGAACTATTGCAACAATTTGATCAGGTTATTGATTTAAATACAGCAGATTTAGCACCTCTACCTCTACCAGAATCAAAGGTTGTTATTAATGAAAATGTGCAAAAGCCAGTTAAACCTGCATTATTATTGCCAGGAACAGGAGAACAATTAACTGATTGTTGTCTAGCAGATTTATTAGCACCTTTATTAATATCGGCTCAAGCTATTTCCCAAGAAAGAAATTTACAATTAATTACGGAAATTTCCCACTATTTACCTTTAGTAAAAGTGAATGAAAAAGCATTAACAGAAGTGTTGAGTAATATTATAGATAATGCTTTGAAATATACTCCCCCCGGTGGAAAAATCTTAGTCCAATGTGGGCAACAAAAAGGAAATTTACAAGGTATTGCTATTAGTGATACAGGTCCTGGTATTCCTCCAGAAGATTTAGAACATCTTGGAGAAAGACATTATCGAGGTGTACAGGCAAAAACAGAAATACCCGGAACTGGTTTAGGAATTAGTATTGCTAAACAGCTAATAGCAGAAATGCAGGGAAGTATAGAGGTTTTTAGTCCGGCCATTCACTCAATTATCACATTACCGCATATCCCAGGAACTACATTTATAATTTGGCTACAGTCTGTTGATTAAGTGATAGAAGTTTTATATTTAATTGGATATATGCTTAGAGGATGTTTGAAAAGTTTTGAATGTATAGACTGACCCCTCTCCAAACCTCTCCCCTGCAAGGGGAGAGGCTTTAAAACCCCCCTTCCCTGCAAGGGAATGGGGGTAGGGGGGTTAGGTTTTTGGAGATTACGGGTTTGATATAATACTTTTCAAACAACCTCTTAGAGAATAAAAATAGTTTTTACATAAAAATAAAGCGACATTGCCCCATAATTCAGGGAAACAATCGCTTTATTCGTATTATAAAATTCACAACTTCAAAACTATTAAGTAGGTGAACGGAAAAAAACCGTAGACGCGAAGCGGCTTCTCGAAGAGTAATATGTAACGAAAAGTAAAATCGGCCAAACCCTCTTCACTCTTGCCTCTTGCCTCTTGCCTAGTGCCATAACGACGATTTTCAATGCTAACCTACTTAACTCTATTGACGAGTGATCACCAAATTTGAAGTCAGGGTAATAGCTAGATCTTGTTCTGGTCTGAGGACAAAAACATCAGCTTTTGGTTTCCGTAATAGGATACTAGCTAAAGCACCCGCTGCTGCACCACCTACAGGCTCTAAAACTTCAATTTTCTTGTTACCTGTAATTAGGGAAATCACACTAGCTGCACCGGCACCAATAGCAGCATCAGTTAATATTTGTCCAGTGCTTGATCCCTTGGTAATTGTTTCTGTTTTGGTTATAGTTCGGGAATTAGCAAAAATCTGTTGTCGTTGTCCAGAAGGAAATACTAATTCTCTGGCTACAAAACGAACACCTTGCTGATTATTCCCAGAAGATCGAGTATTTAATATTACTGGTTGTAATTCACCAATCACTTCAGTATTGGCAGGAATTAAAATATTTCTGTTGCTATCAGTAACATTGTCAGCTATTTTCAGAGTTAGGGCTAATGTTTCACCCGGTTTGACAATAACTTTTTCCTTGTCGTAGGTAACAGGTAAAGTTACGTTAGCGGGAATACTAATTGTCCGCGATTGATTGAGATTGTATCCTTGTGCCAGAACAGGACTAAAAGATAATAACGGGGTAGCTGCACCAGTGGTAATGGCTATGGCCATGAGTGCAGCGGTGCGAGATTGCCAACGGGTAGAACGACTCATGATAAGATTGCCCATAATATGTGATATGTATGGTGACGTGGGTTGGCTAGGATAGTTTCTGGAGAATTGTTAATTAAGCATAAGCGCTGCTTACTTACGTTTTCTTTTTTTAATTGGTTTTTAGAGCTAATCGTTGAGGAAGTTGTAAAAATAATTTACCTTCTGCATCAACTTTTGATTTAAGTTTTATTTGCATATCATTAACTCCTTAATATCTTTCATTATTATATTACTAATTTTCAGAAAATAATGCTTCTACCGCCACCCTTATGGAATAAAATATTAATTTAATTTTCGTAGGTTGGGTAGAACGAAGACCAAACCCAACAAAATCCCCCAAATGTTGGGTTATGGCTTCGCCACACTTCGTGAACCTACCTCAACCCAACCTACACCATTAATAATTGTTTAACAGCAGCGTTGATGATTTTTTCGCTCTCTGTTTGAGTTTGTGTTAGTTTGCTTTCTAGTTCATCACATAGTTTCATTAATTTATCTACTTTGGAAACTATGCGTTTTTGTTCTTGATATGGTGGAAGTGAAACTATAAATTTTCTAATTAGTCCTAGATTTAAATTACCTTGTGAAACTCCTTTTCCATAAGTATTTATGGAAGACTTATGAGTTCCGCTAGGTGAGTTAAGCCAAATTGTAAGGTAGTAAGGATCTATAAAGTTTTTAACTGGTCGAATTAGTGCTACGCTTACATAAATAGCAAAGTCAAGCTTTTGATCAATAACAGCACCTTCTCCAATTCCTGCACCAACTCGCGTTAGTAAAATATCCTCAAATTCAGGTTTACGACTTTTGATATAACCCTGATAATCAGCTTCGGATACAAATCTATGAACCTCTGGCATAAAACGGAATGGTTTAACATTTTGGGCAGATAGAAAAATTCTACCTGTATCTGTATAATTTGGGGTTTGGTGCGTTCCGTCTGTAATCAGTTCACAAATATCTGTTAACCTCGACCAAGCCCATTGTTGAGGAATATTATATTCTAATTCATCCGCTATAATTTCAGTTAATGATTTCTCTTTCTTAACCTTCCCTTCCTTAATTAACCGTTCCTTTTCCTTCTTAATTCTCTCCAACAAAACCGCCGCAGGTTCATCATTTGCATTTTGCGGAACTAGCTTACCCATAACAGCCAGTTGGAGAATAGCTTGACGCAATTTACCAATATTTTCTGGCGCACTGTAGAGAAGGTCAAAATTATCGCCAATGCGTTGCCAATTTTTGGTGAAAGTCTCTGGTGTGTCAGCAGTGAGGAGTTTGTTTAAAGCTGCATTATTTATTAATATGCGGGTTTCTTGTTTCTTTTTTTGACGTGCTTCTAATTCGTCGCACAGTTTCATTAATTCATCTACTTTTGTAACTATGCGTTTTTGTTCATTGAGTGGGGGTATGGGAATAATAGCATCAGCAATGCGTTTGATTGCTAATTTTGGTTGTGCCTGTTGATTGGTCTTATCTTTGAATTGCTGTTGAACTATATTAGAACTAAGTACCAGAAGAAAATATTTTTTATTTAACCCTTGAAATACAATTTTCGCTGCATTTTCTGTTAAATTCATTTTATTGAAAAATTCAGGAACTTCTCCTACTTGTCCAATAGTTCCTGCTATAGTAATATATAAATCATCGCGCTCAATAATATATTTTTTTATTGGCTGATACACATTATCATCTATATATTTTAGTCCATTATCTATAATAGTTCCATTCTTCATATTAGTTACTTGGATATAAATATGTGAAGTAGGCTGAATTGAAAATGATGATCCTTTAGGTAATCGTTTACCACCCTGTATTAAAGCTATTTCACCTATGCGTATCCATTCCCATTTTTTAGGTATTTTATATGTAATTTCATCTGGTGTAATTTTCGGTAAAGGCTTTGATTGTTTATTATTTCCATCTTTAACTAACCGTTCCTTCTCTTTCTTAATTCTCTCCAACAAAACCGCCGCAGGTTCATCATTTGCATCTTGGGTCACTAACTTACCTCTCACAGCTAAATCTAAAATCAATTCCCGTAACTTCTGCACACCATTAGGGGCTTCAGCCAACAAATCAAAATGTTTAAAAAACGTTTCTAACTTCATACAAATTCACCCCCTAAAGCCGTCATCAATTCCCGTTTTAAACTATTGCGAGTATCACCCAAATCATCTAAAAGACTTGCATATTCTTCCAACATTTCCTCCACATCTCGATGTTCAAAATCAACCGTGTGCGGATTTTTAATATCTAAATTATAGCCATTATCCTTAATCACCTGAATAGGAACTTTCCAAGCAAATTCAGATTCTATTCTATTGTCCCACCAAGCCTTCTCCGGTGCAAATTCTTCAATCCTAATGGGCTTAGTTTTCGAGTAGGACTTATAACCCGGTGGATAGGGGTGTTCATAATACCAAATCTCTTGAGTAGGTTGACCTTTAGTAAAGAATAATAAATTAGTTTTAATGCCAGTATAAGGACTAAAAACCCCATTCGGTAAACGAACAATAGTATGTAAATTACATTCCTCCAACAACTTTTCTTTAATGCGGGTTTTCACACCTTCACCAAATAAAGTTCCATCTGGTAAAACAATACCACCCCGTCCCCCATCTTGTAATAAATGACTAATCAATAATAAAAATAAATCAGCCGTTTCTTTAGTACGGAAAGTAGCCGGAAAACCAGACTCAATTCCATCTTCTTCCATACCACCAAAAGGCGGATTAGTAATAATTACATTTACCCTATCACTGGGTTTATAATCTCGCAAAGGTCGAGATAAAGTATTATCATGACTTATCGCTGGAACTTCCACACCATGCAATAACATATTCGTCATACACAATAAATGAGGTAGGGGTTTTTTCTCCACACCTCTAATTAACTTATGTAATTTTTCGCTATCATCTGAAGTCTTTACATATTTATTTTTAATATGTTCTAAAGCACAAGTTAAAAATCCTCCCGTACCGCAAGCCGGATCTAAAATTCTTTCTCCCAATTTAGGGTCAATCATATCCACCATAAACTGAGTTACAGCACGGGGAGTGTAATATTCTCCAGCATTACCCGCGCTTTGTAAATCACGAAGTATTTGTTCATAAATATCGCCAAATAAATGCCTATCTTGGGAACTATTAAAATCAATTTCATTTAATTTATTAATTACTTGCCGGATAAGAGTGCCATTTTTCATATAATTATAGGCATCCTCAAATACCGCCTTAATAACAAACCCGCGAGGGTTTTTATCTTGATAGGTATTCGCGTCTTTTAGAGTTTTGAATAAAACATTATCCACAAAATCAAGTAAAGTATCCCCCGTCATTCCTTCCGAGTCTGTAGCCCAATTCCGCCACCTTAAAGCCTCTGGAATGGGAGAATGGTAATCATCATCTAACAGTTCATATTCTTCTTCTCTGTCGTCAAAAATCTTGAGAAAAATCATCCATACTAATTGACTAATGCGTTGGGCATCACCATCCACACCCGCATCTTTACGCATGATGTCTTGAATAGTTTTAATTGTGGTACTGATTGACATTTGTTGATAGAGATAGAGTTATGCACTATTGGCTATTATGCCAGATACTTGAGTCAGCCAGTCAGCCAGCCGGGGAATAAATTCCCCGTCTCAAAGCTAAAGTCGGTTAAAACCGACTATTTTTTTGTTTTATTTATTATCTCGTTCCCAGTCTCTGACTGGGAATGCTATCAAGAGGTTCTACCTCTAGTATCATTGAAGGCAGAGCCTTCTAAAATTCATTCCCATACAGAGTATGGGAACGAGAAATAGCCCGCCTGGGAATGATAGCGCAGCGTGGCGTTAGCCATATTCCCAGTCTCATAGCAAAAGTTGTCTTTTGATGACTAAATAACCTGAGAATCTTTGAGTAAACTTTAGTTTACTTTAGCTATTAGCCCGGAAATTCATTTCTGGGCGGGTGTGGAAACTAACAGATAACTACACAGATATATTCAGTAATTCATATTTCATGATGCCATATAAAGTTGATTTTTTAACTCCTGTAATGCTTCTAAATATTTTTGTTTATTACCAAATAATTTGACAATTTCTATAGGTGTACCTATTTTATCAAACGGTTGCACTTTTAAATCATTTATATTTTCAATATTTTCAATTCCCTCATCTGCATATTTATCTAAAAGTGCATCTAAAACCGCACGGGCTTTTTCACTATATTGATGAAAATAATCACGCTGACGCACCTTTTTCGCCCTTTCTTTCCGACTTAAAGCCGGTTTGTCAAAAGCCACATGACAAATTAAATCAAAAGGATCAAAATCTTTCCCCACTTCTTGTGCTAATGCTTCTAATAAAATTCCCTGTTCATGCAATTCTTGAATAATAGCTTGTTTCTGTGCTGCTGCATTCCAACGACGGAGAAATTTATCTAAAGTCGTAAATTCTTGTTGGACAGTTTTCCGGGTATAGTCCTTAATAGATTCGGTGATTAATTTACCATCTTTACCATAATAAAGAGTCCTTTCAGAAACTATTGCAGCATCCACACCTACAGGTACAAATTTAACTCGCTTTTGTCCTGTTTTTTCTGGTAAATCATCAATATTATCTCTACTGTCTCCATTATCTGTACTACCATTATCATCATCTGGAGGTACAGGAGATTCCCCTGTTTTTGGCTCATATATTTGTACAGGTTTGCCATCAAAATCTTCATCATTAAACTTTTTAGTAGCTTTTTTGAAATCTATAATTGTGAAATATGTTTTATCAAATTCTTCATTAATTCTTGTCCCTCTACCAATGATTTGTTTAAACTCAGTCATTGAACCAATATTTTTATCTAAAACAATTAATTTACAGGTTTGGGCATCTATTCCTGTAGTCATTAATTTAGATGTCGTCACAATCACTGGATAGGGACTTTCTGGTAAAATGAAATTATCTAATTCTGCTTTTCCCTGTTCATCATCTCCCGTAATTCGCATAATATATTTACGATTTTGGGAAACTAAATCACTATTTTCATTAATTAAGGCACAGCGCATTCTTTCGGCGTGGTCTATATCTTCACAGAAAACAATGGTTTTATCAAAACGGTTGGTAGCTTTGAGAAATTCGGTAATTTTTTTCGCTACTAAAATATCTCGATTTTCTAATATTAATGTGCGGTTAATGTCTTTTTGGGTGTAAAGTTTATCATCAATTAATTGATGATATTTATCTAATTCTCCCGGTGCTGGTTGCCAGCCTTCTAAGTCTTTATCAATGTCAATTCTGACAACTTTATAAGGGGCTAAAAATCCATCTTCTATCCCTTGTTTCAAAGAATAAGTATAAATGGGTTGGCCAAAATAATCTATATTAGAAACCTCTTTAGTTTCCTTGGGTGTAGCTGTTAAACCGATTTGGGTAGCAGCAGAAAAGTATTCTAAAATTTCTCGCCATGCAGAATCATCAGCCGCACTACCACGATGACATTCATCAATTACAATTAAATCAAAAAATCCCCTAGTGAATTGTTTATATATATTTTTAGATTCTTCTGTTCCTGATACACCTTGATAAAGGGCTAAATAAATTTCATAAGCTGTATCTACCTGACGTTTAGTTATTTTCGTCATCGGAGAACCAAAGGGTTTAAAATCATTGGTTTTAGTCTGGTCTATGAGAATATTTCTATCTGCTAAAAATAGGATTCTAGTTTTATGTTTAGATCTCCATAACCGCCAAATAATTTGAAAAGCTGTGAAGGTTTTACCCGTACCTGTAGCCATAACTAATAATACCCTGTTTTCACCTTTAGCAATGGCTTCTACAGTTTTATTAATAGCTATTTCTTGATAGTAACGGGGTGATTTACCACTGCCATCATCATAATAACTTTGAGTAACAATAGGCTGTAATTCATCATCAATATTGCGCCATTTACAGTAACGTTGCCATAATTCTGTTGGTGTGGGAAATTTATCTAAAGGAATTTCTCTTGCCATTATTCCTGATGTCACAGTTCTATCATGTTCTAAAAATGCGTCACCATTGGAACTATAAACAAAAGGTATATCTAACATTTCTGCATAATTAAGCGCTTGCTGCATTCCACTTCCCACACTGTGGTTATTATCTTTGGCTTCAATGACAGCAATTTTGAGATTAGGTTTGTAGAAGAGAATATAATCAGCGCGTTTACTTTCTCCTCTTGTGACTAATTTACCCCTCACATAAACCCGTCCTGCGGTGAGGGTGTATTCTTCACGGATTTGGCTATGTAAATCCCATCCTGCGGTTTGCACTATGGCAGGAGTGATGTATTTAGTACAGATGTCGCGTTCGCTGAGGGCTTTTTTGTCAAAGTCCATAGAATTAAGTCTGATTATGGTTTTAGCACACTTATTACCTATAGTATCAATAAACGCATTTTTGACAACAAAAACAGAATATCTGACGATGACATCAGATGACATTTGGAAAAAGTTGTCCCAATATTGTAAATTTTTGTAAAATTGATGTCTTCAAGACTAGAAACCTGCTAATTACATGACTAAACTAAAAACTAAGTGCATCTGTACTGTTAACAATCAAAATTGTAAATGTGGCGCTATAGCCTGAATGATTCCAGTCCAACTTATCATCAAAAACTTTCTTAGTTACCGTGACGCAGCTTTAGATTTTAGCGGCTTGCATACGGCGTGTATTTGTGGTTCTAATGGTGCGGGGAAATCTTCCCTTTTAGAAGCTATCACTTGGGCAATTTGGGGTGAAAGCCGTGCTACTATTGAGGATGATGTGATTCATTCTGGCGCACAAGAAGTCCGAATTGATTTCACTTTCCAGAGTGGTTTGCAAACTTATCGGGTAATTCGCAACCGGGTAAGAGGTGGAACTAGTATTTTGGAATTTCAAATTGAAACTCCTGCTGGGTTTCGTCCTTTGACGGGTAAGGGATTAAAAGCCACTCAGGATGTCATTCTCGAACATATTAAGCTAGATTATGAGACTTTTATTAATTCAGCTTATTTGCGTCAGGGGAAAGCCGATGAATTTATGCTCAAACGTCCTGCTGAACGCAAGGAAATTTTGGCGGAGTTATTAAAACTAAATCAGTATGATGAGTTAGAAGAACGCGCTAAGGATAAATCTAAACTTTATAGAATCCGAGGAGAAGATTTAGAAAATTCTTTAGCGAATATTAAAATTCAACTACAACAACGGGAAACAACGGAAACTCAACGCGCTGAGTTAGAAGCGCAATTGAATAATTTACAACAAGTACAAGCTTTTGAAAATATTCAATTACAAAGTTTACAAGTTATCCAACATCAAAGACAAAGTTGGGAACAACAATTAAATTTTGTGCGGCAACGATATGATAATCTGAACCAAGATAGCGATCGCTTACAACAAGAACAAATTTCCGTAAAATCCCAATTAACAGATTTAGAAAAGATTATCAATCAACAAGTTGATATTCAAGCCGGTTATACTCAATATCAAAGTCTGCAATCTCAAGAAGAAATTTTTGCAGCTAAATTTGAACAACATACCCGCGCTACCAATTTAAAACAACAAAAACAACAACAGTTATATAAACAAACTCAAGATCTAGAACGTCAATTACAACAAGCTGAAGCTCAATTAGCAGCTTTAGAACAACAAGAACAAGAAATTTCCCAAACCTTGAGTAAATCTGGGGATATCGAAACAGCTATATTACAATTAAATACCGCTCGTCAGCATTTGACTAACTTAGATCAATTGCAAATGCAGGTAACACCATTATTACAACAAAGAGCCAGTTTGCAAAGTCAATTAGATCGCACTCATGCTAGTCTAGTAGCGCGATTGGAGCAAATGCAAGCCACAGAAAAACAATTACAAAATCAACACCATCGTCAACCCCAATTACAACAAGCAGTAATAGAGATAGGAACGCAAATTGAAGAATTAGATAAAAAGCGAGTTTATCTCCAAAGAGTCAAGGAAAAAGGACAGGAAAGACGACATTTTCTGGAACGGTTACAAGCTCACCGAGGAGATTATGAAAAGTTATTAGGAGAACTAGAACAAAAATTGCAAATGTTACAAAATCCTGATGCTAGTTGTCCTTTATGTGAACGTCCTTTAGATGAACATCATTGGAGTAAAGTTATCGAAAAAACCCAATTAGAATATGAAGATACTCAAGGACAATTTTGGGTAGTGCGGGAACAAATAGCGGTTTCAGATCGGGAAATTCAGGTACTCAGACAAGAATATCGAGAAATAGACCAAAAGTTATCAGGTTATGATTCATTGCGAGAAAAACGGGGACAATTAGCAGCACAGTTAGAAGCTACAAGTGATGTCCAACAACAGTTACTGCAAATTATTTCTGAAAAACAACATTTAGAAAATTCCTTAGAAACCGGTGATTATGCACCAGAAAAACAAATAGAAATTCAGCAATTAGATCAATATCTCCAGCAACTTAATTATAGTGAACAAGACCACGTTCTTGCCCGTAGTGATGTGGATAAATTACGTTGGGCAGAAATTAAACAAGGACAAATTAAGGATGCCTTAAAACGCCAAGGACAATTAATAGCTAGAAAACCAGAATTAACAGCGAATATTGCTCAATTACAATTGCAACTGCAACAAGGACAAACTGATTCTGATTGTGCGAAAGAAATCGCTATTTTAGAAAAGCAAATTGCCGAAATTGGCTATAGTTCAGAACAGCATAATTATCTGCGTCAAGGTGTGCGACAAGGGCAAGGTTGGCAATTACGTCATCAACAATTATTATCAGCACAAGCACAATATCCTCAATTAAGTCATAAAAGTCAAGATTTGGAAGATTCATTGCAAAGAATATTCAAAGAACGAGAAATATTAACTCAACAAATTGATAATATGGTTAAACAATTAACCGATAGTGCGAACCCAACAGCCCAAATTAATGCTTTAGAACAACAATTAGCAAACCGGAGACGGGAACTAGATAATAAAATATCTCAGTTGGGACAATTAAAACAAATGTCTCTGCAATTAGAAACTTTGCAAAATCAATATGAACAAGATATCCAACAGGTGCAAATTTGTAAACAACAACAGCGTGTTTATCAAGAATTAGCTCAAGCTTTTGGCAAAAATGGGATTCAAGCTTTAATGATTGAAAATATTTTACCCCAATTGGAAGCAGAAGCTAATCAATTACTTTCTCGATTGAGTGCGAATCAATTTCACGTCCAATTTATCACCCAAAAAGCGGGACGCAGTGGCAAATCAAGTAAGAAAAATGCTAAATTGATAGATACATTAGATATTTTAATTGCTGATTCCAGAGGAACGAGATCCTATGAAACTTATTCAGGAGGAGAAGCTTTTAGAATTAACTTTGCGATTCGTTTAGCTTTAGCAAAATTATTAGCGCAAAGAGCAGGAGCATCATTACAATTATTAGTAATAGATGAAGGTTTTGGGACTCAAGATGGGGAAGGATGCGATCGCTTAATTGCGGCAATTAACGCCATATCCGCTGATTTTGCCTGTATCCTCACTGTAACCCATATGCCCCACCTCAAAGAAGCCTTCCAAGCCCGAATCGAAGTGAGTAAAAATCAGCAAGGTTCACAGTTACAATTATTGATGTAATACCCAGATCCCCGACTTCTTTGAGAAGTCGGGGATCTATATCCAATTATCTACTCATGCTGAGATTAATTACTGACTTTGACGGTCCAATCATGGATGTTTCAGAACGCTACTACCGTGTTTATCAATTGTGTTTAGAGAAAACCCGATATCCTCAACAAACAATTACAGAACTTTCTAAAGCCGAATTTTGGCAACTCAAGCGATCGCACACTCCCGAACTCCAAATTGCTCTACAATCAGGTTTAGATGCCCAACAAGGGCAAGAATTTTCCCAAATCCGTAAACAAATAGTCCACACCCTCCCCTATTTCCAGTATGATGTCCTTGTTCCCACTGCATTAGAAACACTCACCAAAGTTCAAGCAGCCGGTGTTGATTTAGCCGTGATGACAATGCGACGGGTACGAGAATTAGATTATGCTTTTAATCAATATAATTTGAGCCAGTTTTTCCCAGAAACCCGTCGTTATTGCCTAAGTAACGACTATGTAAAAACTCGTGATGTCGAAGATAAACCATTATTAATGGCTAGAGCCTTAGCTGAACTCCCCCCTGCGGCTGATACTTGGATGGTGGGAGACACAGAAGCCGACATTACTGCTGCCAAAAAACACGATATCAAAATTATTGCAGTTGAGTCGGGTATCCGAGATCGCAGCCAACTAGCATTTTATCAACCTGATATGATTGTGACCGATTTAAAAACGGCTGTAGATTTTATCCTCAAACAATAAAAAAATTATGGGTAATCGGTCATTAACCAATTACCCATTACCTAACGTAAAAAGCTACTTACTAACCACATCAATATAAAAGTCAACAGCGTCGAAAACTGATTCGCTGTCAAAGTTATCAATGGTAATGGTAATGTTAAGCCAGCAAGTAGACCGCCAGCGATTAAGCCAGCAATTAAACTAACTAACGTGAATAAAACCGCTCTACCAAATTTTCCTTCCTTGCGATTGAGGAAGTAAACACCAATAGCTACCCCAACTACCAAGGACAGTTGTAAAACCTGTCCGCTACCACCGGGATATAACACACTAGTTGCACTTAAACCCAGATACCAAGCTCCTGGTAGCAGTACATCAGTTAACGTAGGCTGATCTATACTCCGCTTTAGCCATGCAGGAGACTGCTGACCAAGGGTTTGACTTGTTTGGGGAGAAGATCGAACTCGCTTTTCTGGAAACCGGATGCGTTCAGGCACTTTAATTTTACCTTCTTGGCGCATCCGCAGGCGCTCCATTAGAATCGCATCATAAGCAGCTTCAATAACTTCTCGGACATTGCCATCACCACCATGTCGTTCTAACAGGCGATTCCGAACATCCTGAATTTCATCGAAGCTTGCGTCTTCTGATACCCCAAGTTTTTCGTAGGGACTTTGATCACTCATGGGAGGTTATTACTTTAGCCTTAATCAGCGGCACTTTTTATTTTACAGAAAAACAACTTTAGATTTTATAGAAATAAAGACAACAATTAGACAAGTAGCTACCTGCATTAGAGAAAGTAGGCAATTTTATCCATCTACCACAATAATAGCATGAGTCGGGGCAACCGCACATAAGAAAATTGTGGTTTTAAGATTGTTGAAAATTTGAATACTCAGGACTGTGGGCTGAAGTCGGGAAACTACTCTCCTCCTCCCCTAACTCCTGCTATACCAGCATATTTACCTCTTCAATATTCACAATAAAAATTACGGTTTATAGAAATAATCAGGATAATCATCCCTATCCCCCGTAAATTTTGAATTACTGCCAAAGTAAAACCTGCGTTTTTACGCAATCATCTTTGTTAATTCTATGTACTTCTGTAAAAAATAATAGCCATGGCTGCTGCCAAGATTCTTGTAATTGACGACGATCCTGCGGTTCGGAATTTAATCCAACGCTTTTTACTCAAACAAAATTATCAAGTTGAGTCTGCCGAAGATGGTAAGACTGGTCTAAGTATGTTTGAGCAATTTAACCCTGATTTAGTAATTCTAGATGTTAATTTGCCGGATGTGATTGGTTTTAACCTCTGTCAAGAAATGCAGAGTCGTAGTGGTGTATTTGTGCTACTACTGACTAGCAGGACAGACGAAGCGGATAAAATTCGCGGTTTTTCTAAAGGTGCTGATGACTATCTCACTAAGCCATTTGGTTTAGGAGAGTTAGAAGTTAGAGTAGCAGCAATTTTAAGGCGGCAGCGGGTTGTAACTAATGCAGAACAGCAACGTCTTATCTTTGACAAACTAACTATTGATTCCATAGGACGGGAAGTAATGCTTAATAGCGAACCCATTCTCTTAACTGCTCTGGAATTTGACTTATTATATTTTTTAGCTAGTCATCCAGCTAGAGTTTGGCGACGATCTGAACTGATCCAAAAAGTTTGGGACTATGAATATGTTGGGGATCAACGGGTTGTAGATGTCCATATTGGTCAAATTCGTAAGAAAATTGAAATCGATCCGACTCAATCAACATTAATTCACACTATCCGTGGTGTAGGGTACAAATTTGAATGCGCTACTTCTAACTAAAACTTGACTACTATCTCTAAACTTCCGCCGCTCCCATGCCTTGAAGGCGTGGGAGCAGGGCTGCAAAATTTATGCTATCAACGCAAAATGTTGTGAACAGAAACAGAGTTGGTTTATTAATTTAATCCAGTATTTATCCGGATTATTGATGAAATAAAGTTTCTAAGTAAACACGAGCCGCTCGGCGATCGCTTTCGCCATTTTGCAGCAAAAATAGCGATAAAGCCGCTGTTAATACGCGGGTTTGATCCCAATCAGGATGGCTTTGCAGATAGTTGTTCATGGATTCCTGTAATGTTTCGGGAATTTCGGTAAAGAGAGGAACTGTTGTGTTCATAAAATTTTCCTGTAGATTAATCAAGAGAAGTTACTTGTGTTCAGTTTGACTGAGGGCTGATTCATCCCCTGTGAGGAAAGTAGGGAAGGAAATTAAAATAAACCAAAATACAAAATGCAGATGCCTAAGGGAATCAAACTAAGACTCATCATTTTGCGCTCACAACAGGTGGATTTGTCAATGCTGCGAAATGTTAACAATTAGCAGTCAAAAATAAATCTTGACGAATTAATCAGGCTTATAACTATATTTTTGTTACATAACTTCATGAAAACTCGGTTATCAAGCCTGTTAGTAGTGAAAAATTCACAATCCCCAATAAGTCAGCAATAGCTGATTAACTCGTCAAACATCTGTGGAAAACTACAAAATTACCTGTGGAAATCCTGTGGAATGAATGAGGAAAATAATAGTTAATAATAAGAATTACCAAAATGTCAGGAAGATATGACATATCAGGTAAATAAGATGATAAAGTCAATTTATGAATATAAGTATGCTAACTTTTAGTTATCTAGTTTAGAGTGGTGACGGAAATTACTCATTAAAACTAGGCTAAATGCAAGTTAAAATAGATGAAAGTAGTAATTTGTTGTGCTTTCTACAAGAAAAACTTTTAAGCTCTAATTCTGTAAATTATTGATTTTTGCCTGAGAAATTGGAATGTTAGACCAAATATTTAATTACCTAGATTTTCATTTCAGCATCGAAGCTTCTATAGTCCTCTTAATCTTAGTGTTTTTAGAGGCAGTGCTATCGGCTGATAATGCGATCGCCCTCGCTGCGATCGCCCAAGGACTAGAAGACAAAAAACTAGAAGGTCAAGCCCTAAACATTGGTTTAGTATTTGCTTATGTCCTCCGAATCACCCTATTGTTAACAGCTACTTGGGTACAAAAATTTTGGCAATTTGAACTATTGGGCGCTGGTTATCTCTTATGGCTAGTATTCCAACACTTTAGCTCTCAAGAAGACGAATCCAATCACCATCACGGACCACGTTTTAAATCTCTGTGGCAAGCTATACCCGTGATTGCCTTTACCGATTTAGCCTTTTCCTTGGATAGTGTAACCACAGCGATCGCCGTTTCTCAAGAAACATGGTTAGTAATCACTGGTACAACCATCGGTATTGTCACCCTCCGATTCATGGCTGGATTATTTATCCGCTGGTTAGATGAATATGCAAACTTAGAAGACGCAGGTTACATCACTGTAGCGTTTGTAGGTTTACGTCTGTTATTAAAAGTCATCAACGATGATTTAGTCCCACCACAATGGCTCATGGTGACAGCTATTGGTATCATCTTAGCCTGGGGCTTCTCTAAACGCACCGTTGTGGAATTAGTTCCAGAAGAAAAGGAAAAAGCCGAAGTCTTGAAGTAATTAGGTAGGGAACAGGTAACAGGTAACAGTTTTATTACCCATTACCCATTACCCATTACCCATCCCTAATTACTCATTTAACCAAGGTGCGGAATGAGGTTGCCAAGCAACCAATTCCTCTTCCTTAAACCACAGCGCAATTTCTGTTTGGGCGGTTTCTTGAGCATCAGAACCATGAATGAGGTTGCGACCGACATTAACGCCAAAATCGCCGCGAATTGTGCCTGGTTCTGCTGTTAAAGGGTTGGTTGCGCCAATAATTTTTCTGGCTGCTACCACAACGCCCTCGCCTTCCCAAACCATGGCTACCACTGGACTAGAAATGATAAATTCCACTAAACCAGGGAAAAAAGGTCTTTCACGGTGAACATCATAATGTTTTTCCGCTAATTCTTTACTAACCTTCATAAACTTTAAGCCCACTAGGGTAAAGCCCTTAGTTTCAAATCGGCGGATAATTTCACCCACCAAGCCGCGTTGTACACCGTCAGGTTTAATTGCTAAAAATGTGCGTTCCAAATCTGTCTCCAAAAACATAATCAAATTTTGATGGGTTAATTGTCAGTTGTATTGATGTCTTTTGTCTAGTAGTCTTGTGAATATTCCCGAAAAATTGCAGAGATAAGGGAACGAGAAAAAAATTGTCTTCTTTTCTGGCTAGTAAAGACGCAGCAAGGCTTACTTACCCCTCTACGGGTAGCGCACCATGGTAATGACGATATTTATAATTAGGGGGTGCTGAAAAAGTTGTCTGTGAGGGCTAGGAGTCAGGAGTCAGGAGTCAGGAGGAAGAATTAGAAGAAGAGAAGAATAGTATTGAATCTGGTCAAGTGATAGGTTTTTGCTGATTTCAACCCTTATTCCTTGCACCTGATTCACCTTTTTTACCTTCAAACTCTTGATATATCTCAGTTCTAGGTTTATTCAGCAGCCCCTAATTACTAATTCTTAATCAGAAATTATTTCTAGTTGTATATCCCTCACCAGAACTATTTTGTTAAATTATTATTTTCGTAGGCAACCACAGAGGTCAGGAAGAAATGGGTGTCGAGTCAACCGCTGATGAAATTGTGAAAATGCCGTCTAATGGGCATAAAGCTGAATTGAAACGCCAAAAACAGAAGCAACTACTAGTCCCTAGTCCAATTACGGGAGATTTACCTCTACCTTGGAAAATTGAGAACAGTGAAGACCTGTACCGGATTGAAGGTTGGGGAAAGCCTTATTTTTCGATTAATGCGGCTGGTCATGTGACTGTCTCCCCCAAGGGTGAACGTGGTGGGTCATTAGACTTGTTCGAGTTGGTAAATGCTTTAAAGCAGCGTAATTTGGGGCTACCCATGTTAATCCGGTTTTCTGATATTTTGGAAGACCGAATTGAGCGATTAAATGCTTGTTTTGCCAAAGCGATCGCTCGCTATAACTATCCTGGGGTATATCGGGGAGTATTTCCCGTTAAGTGCAATCAACAACGCCACCTGATCGAAGATTTAGTGAGATTTGGTAAACCCCATCAATTTGGTTTAGAAGCAGGTTCTAAGCCAGAATTAATGATTGCTCTAGCCTTGTTGGATACGCCAGGCGCATTGTTAATTTGCAACGGCTACAAAGACCAGGAATACATCGAAACAGCGATGTTAGCCCAGAAGCTAGGACAAACACCAGTGATCGTCCTAGAGCAAATTGAAGAGGTAGATTTGGCCATTGCGGTCAGCCGTCAATTAGGCATTAAACCCATCTTGGGAGTAAGAGCGAAATTAAGTACCCAGGGAATGGGGCGTTGGGGAACTTCCACAGGCGATCGCGCTAAGTTTGGCTTGACAATTCCCGAAATTATGGAAGCTGTGGAAAAATTAGGTGCAGCCGACTTACTCGGTTCTTTGCAGTTATTACACTTTCACATTGGTTCTCAAATCTCTGCTATCAATGTCATTAAAGATGCCATCCAAGAAGCCAGCCGCATTTATGTGGAGTTGGCCATGCTGGGGGCAGATATGAAATATTTAGACGTTGGTGGTGGCTTGGGTGTAGATTACGACGGCTCTCAAACCAACTTCTACACCTCGAAAAACTACAATATGCAAAACTATGCTAACGACATCGTGGCAGAGTTAAAAGATACCTGTGATGAAAAGCATATTCCCGTACCAACATTAGTGAGTGAAAGTGGCCGGGCGATTTCTTCCCACCAATCGGTTTTAATCTTTGATGTTCTCAGCACCAGCGATGTCCCCCTTGATCCCCCTTCTCCTCACCAAGAGGGAGAATCCCCAATCATTAAATATCTCTGGGAAACCTACCAATCCATCAACAAAGAAAATTACCAAGAGTTCTATCACGATGCGGCTCAATTCAAAGAGGAAGCCATCAGTCGTTTTAACTTAGGAATTTTGCGCCTCAAGGAACGCGCTAAAGCCGAGCGTCTTTACTGGGCTTGTTGTCAAAAAGTTTTAACTCTGATCCGTCAGGAAGAATACGTACCTGATGAGTTGGAAGACCTAGAAAAAATCATGGCTTCCATTTATTATATCAATCTTTCCGTGTTTCAATCAGCACCGGACTGTTGGGCGATAGATCAACTATTTCCCATTATGCCTATACATCGTCTGGATGAAGAACCAACCCGGAGAGGAATTTTAGCGGATCTAACCTGTGATAGTGATGGGAAAATAGACCGCTTCATAGATTTGCGAGATGTCAAATCAGTGTTAGAACTGCACGAATTTGAGCCGGGGAAACCTTATTATCTGGGAATGTTCCTGAATGGAGCGTACCAGGAAATTATGGGGAATTTACATAATCTTTTTGGTGACACTAACGCTGTTCACATTAATTTAACACCCAAAGGTTATCAAATTGAACACGTTGTCAAGGGCGATACCATGAGTGAAGTTCTGAGCTACGTCCAGTATGATGCTGAGGACATGATAGAAAATATTCGCCAACGGTGTGAGCGAGCTTTAGAAGAACAGCACATTACTATAACAGAATCTCAGCGACTACTACAAACTTATGAGCAAAGTTTACAACGGTATACTTACTTGAATAGTTAATAGTCAGTTGTCAGTTGTCAGTGGTCAGTGGTCAGTGGTAAAGAAAAACAACGGATAACGGACAACTGACAACTGACAACTGTACGGGCGAAGCATTTGGAGAACTATTTTTGGCAATGACCGATAATTTATCTTCCAAATGCTTCGCCCCTACTGACAACGAATAACTGACAACGAACAACTGACAACTAACTAATTAACATTTGCTCCTAATAATTCAGCGATCGCTTGGTGTTCTAAAGGTATTTCTGAAGGTCGAGTTTGCCGAGCATCAGTAATTAGCCAATCTAAAGCCGCAGCTTGCACATCAATAGATGCTCCCGTCTTATCTACACAGTAACGCCCAAACACCAGCTTATCTACTAAGCGGACTCCTGGAGCTAAACGCGACCATTCAAAAATTACACTGTTGTCTACAGTAGCCCCACTACAAATCCAGCAATTTGGACCAATCATTGCTGGTCCAATAATTTTTGCCCCATCTTCGATTTTGGTCATTCCCCCAATATAAACAGGTCCAGTGATATCAACTTTATCCCAATTTACAGATACATTTAACCCAGTAAAAATACCGGGAGCGACTTCATGTCCGGGGATTTGGACATTTTTAATTTCTCCTGATAAAACACCACGAATTGCTCGCCAATAATCGGGAACTTTACCAATATCTACCCATTCAAAATCCATGGGAATAGCATAAAAAGGGGCGTTATCTGCTACAAGTTGGGGGAATAACTGGCTACCAATGTCATATTCCACTCCAGAGGGTATATATTTAAACACTTCTGGCTCGAAAATATAAATACCTGTATTGATATTAGTGCTAAGGGCTTCTTCTGTTGAAGGTTTTTCTTGGAAAGCTTGAACGCGATTATTTTCGTCAGTAACCACCACACCGTAGCTAGAAACCTCTTCTTTGGGAACTGATTTGGTGATAATAGTAGCGATCGCCCCTTTGGATTTATGCCACTTTACCGCCGCAGTTAAATCTAAATCAATTAAAGCATCACCACATAACACTACAAATGTGTCATCAAAAAATGGTGAGAAGTCTTGAATCCGCCGCATACCTCCGGCCGAACCAATAGCTTCGCCGACGAGTTTACCATCATCATCAATTTTACCTTCAAAAGAATAGGCAATCTGCACTCCAAACCGCTGACCATCACGGAAATAACTTTCTATTTCTTCCGCCAAATGGCTGACATTGACCATAATTTCGTCAAATCCATGTTGGCGCAATAACTCCAGTAAAAATTCCATAACCGGCTTTTGCAGAATAGGAATCATGGGTTTGGGAATTGTATATGTGATGGGACGGATACGAGTACCCTTTCCCGCTGCAAGAATCATCGCTTTCATAAAATTTTATTCCTTAGTCAGTTGTTAGTTGTTAGTAGGGGCGAAGCATTTGGAAGATAAATTATCGGTCATTGCCAAAAATAGTTCTCCAAATGCTTCGCCCGTACAGTTGTCAGTTGTCAGTAGGGGCGAAGCATTTGGAAGATGAATTATCGGTCATTGCCAAAAATAGTTCTCCAAATGCTTCGCCCGTACAGTTGTCAGTTGGAATAGATAGAAATTTATTCTCCCCCTGCCCCTTGCTTTTAGCTAGGTAGGCGGATTTGAATTTCCTGGTAAAATTCTTTTTGAAATAGTTCTACCTTAGATTGAGCCGATAGCAGTAGTAAAGCCCAAAAAACGCTAACTAAGTTACCGTGTTCTGATTCATGATGCTCCCCATTTTTCTCTGGTTGTTTTGTCTGTATCCATAAATCTATCAGTTCTTCTAGATTCCAATATTGTTCCTCTGAATTTTGCTCTTTAGCAGCACCATATAACACCTGCTCTATTTCTAACGCGACTTGGGTTAAATTTTCTTGGTGCGCTAACTCTAGAGCTTCTCGCATGGTCTGCACACTAGGCCGACCTTTAAACCGCCTAGGTTTATCAACTTTTTTTACCAGTTTTAGCTGGCTGGCCATAATTTGCAACTGGTCTATTAACTCTTGCAAAGTCACCCGACGTTTTGGCGGTGGCATAGCGGCCGGACGACGACGCAAGTGTTGCTCTAGGTGCAAACGATGGGCCGGATATAACAAGCCGTCTTCAATTCCTAATAGTGTATCATCTAAAACTTTTTCTGGAGTATTATATACTGTTGATAACTGAACTAATGTATTAGCTTTAAATAATACGAGCATTGATGCTGATAAAAAAGCCTGTCCAGATTGAGATAAGTCACTTTCGTAGCCTCTGATAGTTTTTGCTTCTGGGGACATTAATTCCAAGTAATGATCAATCACCTCAATAACTCGCACGTCCCAAGGGTCAATTTCCCCTTTTTCAGCTTGCTCAATCAGGTGTGTAATTGTTTCTAATAATTCGGCTGCATCCATTAATTTAAAATTTAAAATACCAGGAAGAAGGAGTATGGCTAACGCCACGCTTCGCTATCAGGAGGAAGAAGAAAGAAGAAAGAAGAATTTTCTCAATGCCCAATGCCCAATACCCCATGCCCAACTTATTCATCTTCTTCAAATTCTGAGCCATAATTAACTCGAAAATTTGAGACAAAATCGCTATGGTTACTACTTTTGATGGCATCAAAAGTGCCTTTGATAGTCCCAGCAATCGGCACAGCAACGAGTGTTCCTAATAATCCGGCAATTTCAAATCCCATTAAAATGGCGATAAAAATCCACAGGGGGTTGAGTCCGATAAAATTACCCATTAATTTTGGAGCTAACAGATTATCTTTAATTTGTTGCATGATAACTGCCATTGTAGCGACTGGAAAGGCTAACCACCAATTTTGGATTAATACTAACATTGTGACTAAACCAATGCCTAAAGTTGCGCCAACAACGGGAATAAGTCCAGAAATACCAATTATAATGGCAAATAAGAGAGCAAATGGGACTTTTAAAAATAAGAATATGGGTGTGAGGGCTATGACCATGAACAGTCCCAGCAATAATTGGCTTAGGAAAAAGTTTTGGAAATTTAACTGCAATGATCGGCTAAAGGGAATACCAATATTAGATGGTAGCAGATTAACTAAACCAGACCAAACGCGATCGCCATATATAAGCATATAAAAAGCTAAAACGATGACTAAGACTACATTCAGTATTCCTGATAATAGTGTTCCTGCAAATCCTACTACCCCTGAAGCTATTTGCTGTACCAGATTTTGAATATTAGCATTTATTTGATTTGTTACCAGCTTTAAGTCTATAGATAAGCGCCGCTGCTTTGCTAAACTTTCTAAGTGATCTAAATTAGCTTGACTAGTCGCCAACCAATCCGGAATCTTATTTAAAAGTTGAATGGTTTGGTCAATTAGCATGGGTACGAGAGTAACACCCAAAACAATAAACAAAGTTAAAGTTAGTAGTAAAACAATGATTACCGCTTGAGTGCGGGTAATTCTGACTTTCTCAAGTAACTTAACCGGGTAATTCAGTAAAAAAGCCAGAATTGCCGCAATACTGAGAATAGTAATTGGATTTTGGAAAAAACGAAATAATACAGACAGTAGCCAGATATTGAGGGCGATAATTGGTCCACTGAGTCCATAAATTAATAGAGTTTGCAGAGAAGCAGAACGGCGCATCTGATTTAATGTATAAGCAGGGGCTTTTGAGGTAGGAAAGGAATGATAACGCAGGGTGGCTTTAGCCATACTCCTGTAACTTCCATTCATTCCCTATTGTCTAAACAATTTACTGACTTTGATCATAAATATTTTTTCTAGCTAATCTAAATTTGAGGAAATCACAAAAATGGATACAAGCATAGCGGATCTTCGCAAAGACTACACATTACAAGATCTGAGTGAAAAAGAAATTAATCCAAATCCGTTTACACAATTTAAAATTTGGTTTACTCAGTCCTTAGCAGCCCAGCTACCTGAACCTAATGCTATGACTTTGGCTACCTGTACAGCAGATGGTCAGCCTTCGGCGAGAATGGTATTACTCAAAGATTTTGATGAACGGGGGTTTGTCTTATTTACTAATTACAATAGCGAAAAAGGACAGGAACTTGCGGTAAATCCCCATGCTGCTTTAGTTTTTTGGTGGGCTGAACTAGAACGTCAGGTGAGAATTGTGGGGACTGTGGAAAAAATTTCTTCAGCAGAATCTGATAGCTATTTTGAAATTCGTCCTGCATATAGTCGGCTAGGTGCTTGGGCTTCTAATCAAAGCGAAGTAATTGCAAGTAGAGAAATTTTAGAAGCACAATTACAGGAGTTTCAGCTTAAATATGAAAATCAGGAAGTTCCTCGTCCTCCTCATTGGGGTGGTTTTCGCGTGATTCCCCAAAAAATTGAGTTTTGGCAAGGAAGATCAAGTCGTTTACATGATCGCTTGCTATATACTCGTTTAAATGATGAAGAATGGCAAATTGAGCGGTTATCACCTTGATTTAATATTTGATGTCAGCATTCAGCTATCAGCAGTAATAGTAGAGAAAAGGAAGTAGTTATTTCCTGAAAGTTATACACATTTAACATTCTGTATTTCCGGATTGAAAACTGATAGCTGAAGACTGAATGCTTAAATGATAATTAATAGGAAGATCCTGATCAGAGTAAAAAACGGTGATTATTAATTAATAATTCAGTATAAGTTAACTACCCCAAATTATCTTTAATATATGTTTCTTAATGTACAGTTAGATTATACTGGATCTGTATATAATAAGCATGACTTATCAGAAAGACCGACATAGATATAGTAGTTATCAGGTCATTAAGTAGGTTACAGCGGTTTCCGCTCTTATGAGGTACAAAGTTGAATCATGAAACTCTTGTAGTGCGGGCATCTTGCCCGCTAGATATGTACCTCATAACACCGGGAAGTGCTGTAGCGTTAAAAATTGTCGTTATGGCAAGGGAACAGAAAAGAGGTTTTGGGCAACTTGACTTTTCCTTACATATTTAGTTTTTTTTTCATTCACTTACAAAAGAAGGGAACAGGGAAGAGGGAACAGGGAACAGGGAGCAAATAAGAAACACTCATTTGCACCAGTTTAAAGCTCAGTCAAAAAAAGGATGTTTTTACCAGATGCGTAGCACGAAAAAAACAGCACTTCGACACCGCTCAGTGACCGTGTCATTATTTCAATCTCATGTTTTTAAACATGAGTTTTTCCTGTTAGAAAGTTGCCCGTTCCCTGTTCCCTTTGAATTAGATGATTAATCTTTCTTTGCGGAAATGTATTTAAGTTTTGATACACATTTTTAACTTTATGCGAATCATACATATATTAAATCATGTCCAGGAAATCGGTAATGGTATTGTTAATGTAGCTGTGGATCTCGCTTGTTTACAATCCCAATCTGGTGATGATGTGGCGGTAATTTCAGCGGGAGGGGGATACGAAAAATTATTAAATCAATTTGGTGTTAAACATTACGAAATTAACCAAAGTCGTCAGCCAATAAATATAATTAGGGCAGCAGTAGCTTATCGGAAAATTGTGCAAGAATTTCAACCAGATATAGTTCATGCTCACATGATGACTGGTGTGGTGTTAGCGCGGGCTTTGAGATGGGAAAATAGATATATTTTAGTGGCTACTGTCCATAATGAATTTCAACCTAGTAGCCTATTGATGGGTTTAGCAGACCGAGTAATTGCTGTTAGTAAGGCTGTCAAAAATTCGATGGTACAACGGGGAATCCCCAAACAAAAATTACGGGTAATTTGTAATGGGACATTGGGTAGTCCTCGGACTCGGAAAATATCCGATTATCAACCTTTAAGTTTACAAAGTCCAGCGATAGCCACCGTAGCAGGAATGTATAAAAGAAAGGGCATCACTGAATTAATTGCGGCTTTTGAAGAAATTGCTCAGGATTTTCCCCAAGTACATTTATATTTGGTGGGAAATGGTCCAGATAAACAAATATTTGAGTCTCAAGCCCAAGCAACGGCTGTTAGTCATCGGATTCACTTTGAAGGGTTTCAGCCTGAACCCCAACGTTATTTACTAGCTTGTGATATTTTTGTCTTGGCTTCCCACCGTGATCCCTGTCCCTTGGTGCTTTCAGAAGCGAGGGAAGCAGGGTTGGCGATTGTGGCCACTGAGGTAGATGGTATTCCAGAGTCCTTGGATAATGGTAAAGCGGGGATATTAGTGCCGGCGCAGGATAGTCATCAGTTGGCTAAGGCATTAATAAAATTATTGAGTGATGCAAATATACTTCAGGAATGGAAACAGCGATCGCAGGACAATTTAGAATGGTTAAATGTTTCCCGTGTACACCAAGAAACATTGGCTGTATATGAAGAATTAGAGATTGCTGAATTTTCTCCATCTACTCAACCTGATTAATATTGGTCTTACCCATCGGATATTGAGTGCATCATGTAGCAATGTATAGAAGCAAGGAATAATAAATAGGGTTAGTAGTGTAGCTAAGGATAGCCCGGAAAAGACGACTATTCCCAAGGGTTGCAGAAATTCTGACCCTTCCCCAATTCCTAAAGCCAAGGGAAACAGACCTAAAACAGTGGTAATAGTGGTCATTAAGATTGGTCTGAGGCGTTGGGGTGCAGCTTGTAAAATAGCGGTGCGACGGTCAATTTTTTCTTGTTCTCGAAGTTGGTTCGCCAGTTCGATCATGATAATGGCGTTGTTAACAACAATACCGATTAATAAGACCGCACCAACTATCACTGTTGCGCCAATGGCAGTTTTAGTGATGTAAAGACCGAAAATACCCCCAGCTAATGCTAGAGGAATAGTGAAAATAATCACTAATGGATCAATAATGGAGTTGTATTGTACTGCCATGACCACAAATACTAAAAAGGCGGACAATCCTCCTAAAAGTAGTAGAGATTGTTGCAATTGTTGATTAGATTCAATGGCTGCACTGGGTAAAATGCTAATACCTTCAGGTAAATCTAGACTGCTGAGGACTTGATTTACTTGGGAAATGGCTGAACCAAGACTAGCGCCTTCTGTTAAATTTCCCGCAATTAAAAATACTCGTCTTTGGTTAATGCGCTGAATTTCTCCTGGTGCTTTACCTGTGGAAATTTGAGCAACATCACTCAAGCGAATTTGATGATTGTCATCTACAAATAAAGGTAATCTTTCTAATTGGGAAGTCGTTTGTAATAATGCTTCATTTAATTGCACTCGCACATCTACTAAACGATTATCGCGTTGTAATTGAGTAGGAATACTACCTGTAATTGCAGTTTGAATTGTGTCGCCAATATCTTTAGCATTTAGACCCACATTGGCAACTCGTTCCCAGTCTGGTAAAATTTGAATTTCCGGTTGCCGACTATCGGCATCAGGACGGAATCTCACTGAGGTAATTTGCTCATCTAAAGTTGCTAAAATTTGCCGACCAGTTGCTTCTAAAGTTTGTGCATCATTGCCTTGGAGAATGATATCAATATCAGCATTTCGCACTGGAGAGTTATTAAGAATTAAACCGCGAACTTGCCCAGCAAAAAGACGTAGACGAATATCTACTAAATTGAGTTTTTTGAGTTTATCGGTAACTCTTTCTACAAATTTATCTACATTACTGCCTGATTTGAGAGTAATGGTACTAGAACTTCGCAAAGGGTTAGAGTTGGTATTACTGCCAAAAAGAAAACCACCAATTGTCGAAAATACATATTCTGTTTCTGGTTGGTTGCGGAGAATTTCATCTACCGCTTTCATAACTTTTTGGTTTGTTTCTAGGGGTGTACCGGGGGGAAATTGAGCGAATAAAGATGCTTGTCCGGTGTTGATACGGGGAAGTATTTGCTGGGGAATTTGAGGAGCCATCCACATACTACTACCACCTAAGATAATAATAGCGATCGCAATGATTAATAATCTATGCTGCACTGCCCAATTTAAATTTCTAGCATAACCATTTGTGGCGGCGGCTAAGTTGCGATTAAACTGCCGCAATAGCCAAAACTCATTAATGCGACTTGACCATTTAATCGCAAATAACCGAGAAGCTAACATTGGTACTAAGGTGAGGGCAACTAGCAGGGAAGCACCAACAGCAAAACTGATGGTCAAAATTAACTCATTAAATAGTAATGAGATAAATCCGCCGATGAACAAAAATGGCAAGACAGAGATTAAATTGGCAGCAGTTGAGGCAATTAACGATGATTCTACCTCTTGAGAAGAAGCGATCGCTGTTTCAATCATCCGCTCAGGTGTTAATCTAGTTAAATTGGACTTGCCAAAAGTATTTTCAGTATTAACTGCAATATTTTCTAAAATCACCACTGAAGTGTCAATTGCTTGCCCAATTCCCAGTGCTAAACCCCCTAAACTAAACACATTTAAAGATAGGTTAAACTGTTTCATTAAAATCAGTGCTGCCAGGGTACACAGAGGAATTGACAACGAAATAATGAACGCTTGCCGCAACGAACCTAGAAATAACAATACCGCTGCTGCTGCCAATAAAGCTCCAGAAACCGCAGCATTAGTAACATCAGCTAAGGAATTGCGGATAAATTTTGACTCATCTAATGTTGGTGTTAGGGTTGCTTCTCGCGGAATTAAACCAGATTTCTGGAGTTCTTCTAATCGTTTTTTGACACTATCAACTACACTCACGGTATTAGCATCTGGTTGTTTTTGAACACTGACTTTTACTGATTCTTCTCCATTCAATAAAACATATATCCGTTGATTTTCTGCACCATCAATAACTTCGGCAAAGTCCCGCAGGTAAACGCGATTTTTAATATTAGAGTTAGGAACAGAAACCTCAAATAACAGATTATTAATTTCTTCCGCATTTTTGAAACGTCCCACAGTTCGGGTTAAAGCTTCGGAATTTTGCCCTAAAATTCGACCTCCAGAAATATCTTGATTCCGGTTTTTTAATTCATTGAGAACGTCATTTAAACCAACACCTAAAGATTGCAATCTTTCTAAATTAAGATTTACCTGAACTTCTTCCTGAACTCCTCCTGATACATCTACTACCGCCACTCCTGGAACTACATTTAATTCCCGCGCTAATTCTTCTTCGGCAAATATCCGCAAATCCACACCTTTAAGAGTAGGTGAAGTAATGGCAAATTCATAAACTGGTAATTGAGAAGGATCGATTTTGAATATGCGCGGTTCGCCAATTGTATCTGGTAATCTATTTCTAGCACGATTAAAGGTAGCTGTAGCATCATTCAATGCTTGATCAATATTTCCCCCTGGTTGGAAATATAAATCTAAATTGATGTTCCCTTCACGGGTTTGGGAAAAAACTTGTAATACTCCTTCCGTTGCACTAAAAGATTCTTCTAGAGGTTTAGTAATTTCATCTACTGCTACTTCTGGAGAAATTCCCGGTGCTTCTATGCGGACACCAATCCGAGGATAGGTAATTGATGGTAATAAATCTACTGGTAATCGGAGGGTGAAAAATACACCCATGACTATCACAGCTAAGGTTAACATGAGTGTGCCAATATGTTGGCGAATGGAAATAGCACTCAAACTAAATCCATTATTTGTATTTGCTTGTTGCATATAATAATCTGATTTGATAATTTATTGGTAATGGGTAATGGGTAATGGGTAATAGAGATAAGATTCTTTCTATTGACAACTGACAACTGACAACTGACAAATTAACTACTTTTCCGATAACATTGATAATTTAACAACTGCGCCATCTTTCAATGGTTTACTACTGCGAACAACATAACTTTCTCCTGGTTGTAAGCCTGATAAAATTTCTATTTTGCCGTTAGCGATTTTTCCTAAAGATACTGGACGTTCTTTAACTGTAGTTTTTTTATCTGTTTTTTCAACTACGAAAAGTGTAGAGTTAGTATTTTCTAATTGTGGTTTTTTGTCTTGACTACTAATTGCGGTTTCTGGGACAACTACACGCTGTTTTGTTTGGCTGTTAAAGCTAACTCTTGCTAATAGCCCACTACCAATTTTCCCCCCAATGTTGGGCATAACAATTTCTATGGGGATTAACCGGGCTGTGGTATCGGCGGTAGGAGAAATGCGGGATACTTTTCCAGTAAATTTTTCATCAGGAAAAGCATCTAATTTAATTTCTACAGATTGCCCAACTTGAATTTTTCCTAATTCTAATTCCGAAACTTGGGCGACGACTTTGACACGACTAAAATCGGCAACTTTTAAAACTTCGCTCCCAGGTTGTAATAAATTTCCTGGTTCTGTGACTTTTTCCGTGACTACACCGGTAATTGGAGAAATTAAGCGGGCATAGGAACGACGTTCTTCGGCTGCACTCACTGCTGCTTTTTGGGCAAATACTCGACCTTGGGCAGCGGCTACGGCTTGCTTTTCTGTACTAACTTGTGCAGTGGCAGCGCGGAGGGCTTGGGCGGCGGTTCTGGCTTTGGTTTGTGCCTGTTGGGCGTTTTGTTGGGCGATCGCCCCTTCTTTGTATAATTGTGTTAATCTCCGGGAATCTGCCTGTGCTTGGACTAATTCTAGTCGGGCTGTTTCCACTTGGGCGAGAGCATTACTTACTTGAGTCTGCGCTCTGGCTACTTCTGATTCAGTGGTGGCTAGTTGTGCTTCTGCTTGTTTTACTGCGGTGAGTAAGAGGGTATCGTCCAATTGACTGATGATTTTACCCCGTTGGACTGTATCACCAATATCTAAGTTTAAAGCGATGAGTCTGCCTTCGACTTGCGATCGCACAGAAACAATCCGAAAAGGGGCAGTATTACCAATATACTCTGGTTGGGGGCTGAAAGAATTAGTGCGAGCGATCGCTACATCTACAGCAGTTTCTCGGCTCTCTCTTTGGGGTCTTTGGGATTGTGCTTCCGCTGATTCTTTTGGCAATGAACCACAACTGGCTGTTAATAGTGCTATTCCTAACATTGATGGCGTAAATATACGTTGTGCTAGAACTAACATTCTTCTATCCAAAATCATTAATTTTGCTCCTATTCAGATTTTTAGAGTTAATTGTGATTTGTTGATCACAGATAAATTTTTACTAAGTATGTTTTGAACATAGATGTATATATTTTCTTACTCTTTGGAAGTATAAACTTAGTATAAAGATTTTTCATAAATTTGCACGTTACTAAAGTCATGCTTTATGCCATATTCTCAAGAAAAGAACAAAAAAAGAGATTCTTCAACCCACATTCTACGCGCACTTGGTATTGATCCAATTGATTAAATGTGCGTTTTCTAAAATTGTTGTAGAGATGTTTCATGGAACGTCTCTACTTTTTTCACCAGATGTCTAATCAATCCCAATTGGCAAATTCATCACTAATATTGCGAAGTAGGGCAGTGATTTGAGTGCGTCGGGTTTCAAAGTTAGCAGCAATGTAAATTAACAAAATACCAACTAATAAACCAACAATCCATTTTAAGAAAGAATAACTCAGACTGAAAATTACTAATTGGTAAATGCTAGTAATTAAAAAAGTACCTGTACCAACATAAAGAAAAGCGCGGACTTTTAAACCTAAGCCAGCGAAAATAGTAATCAGACTAAAAACACCAGGGATAAAAGGCAGATTTTGATAAAACAAAATTGTCCAACCGCAAATTAAACCACTTCCTAACATTCGCAAACTGTGACGGAGAGGTTTGGTTGTTGATAATTTTAGTTGTTCATCTATTTGGGCAATATATAGTAAAGATAAACCAATTGGTATAACGTACCAAAGAGAATCTCTGAAGTTTAAATCATTAAACCAAGTAAATAATGCCCAATCAATTAATATTAAACTGATATATGTAAACCGGATTTGTGTGGCAGCGTTAGCTAAAAAGACGTAGTAAGCAGCAACGATAATTAAAGTAATAGGATAGGTTGTTAGTCCCGTTGTTCCTACAATAATTAATGGGAGAATGTATGCTGTGCGTTGCCAAGGCGTTTTTGACCAACCTAATCTTTGCCAAGGTAGAATATATAGGAAGTAGGCAAATAGGCAGGATATCGCCCCATTCCAAGGTAGTAATTGCTCAAATACTAATCTCCCTATTGGTAAATTTTGTAAATAAATACCAATAATTCCTACTTCTATTAAACCTAAATAAACCCAGATTTCTTGATTTGTTTCTTGGGAATTTTCTTTTCCTTGCCAAATCGCATAGCGAACTAAAAATAATCCTGTTCCTAATACGATAGACGAGTTAATTTGGATAGGTAAAGTCATAGCAAAAAGGAATAAAATACTACTCCAAACCCAATGAAGATGGGCAATATTTTTTAATTCTTGAGAATTTAAACCCAGATAATTAATCAGCCAGGGTGTGAGGATACGGTAAGCATACATGATGCTAGTACCAAGGGCTGACATGGCAATTAAACCATCACCTAAAGCCTCTCCTTTAGATAGGGACATTTGATAAAATAGGAGTTCGTAGGCGGAAATTGATAGGCCGATAATACCAAAATAAAGGAGGGGTTTAAATGCTTCCCTGCGTCTTCCTACCCCAATCATAATTAAGGCTACACCCAGGGAACAAAAACCTGTAAAATTGGCAAAGGTATTTAATCGCAAAATGACGCTAAATGCACCATATATTAGAGGGAGAATATGAAAACTATTAGGTAATGTTTGTAATTGATGTTTGCGTCGCCACCATTCACCAAATAGCTGAGTTGTTAAACCGAGAATGATGTTTGCTATGGCGATTCTAATGATTGAATGTTCGCCAAATCCTAAGATTTCTGCTGTTAATAATTCTAAACACCAACCGATTCCATAAAATGCTGCTTCTTTAGATTGTCCCCAACTGCGATAGACAATTGCCCCTAAAATTATGGCTGTGGTGATAATATAGAAATATTCGGTTTTGATAGTTCCTTGATAAATTAAGCTGGAGTGCAAAGTTAGGGCTGATAGTTCTATTGTACATAATGAGATCGCCCATTTATCACTTGCGGCTGCATAAATTATTGCCAATTCTGTACCTTTGCGTAAAAGTACACCACGCCATAGCCATAAACTCAGTATTGTTAATGCAGTAACGACAAACCAACCTGATATTTTTAATTGGATTAAACCAAATACACCTTCACCTAATAATGCAGTCAGGAAACTTAATCCAAAACCAATAATTATTCCTGCATATATTTGGTTTCTTAAATAGCGAGTATGGACTAACATTACCGCTATACCCACACCCAAACCGATTAATCTTATTCCTGGTAATGGTAAAGTTAATAATTGAGAAATCCCTACAGCGAAGACACTTAAAAACCTGTTAGTGGTGCGATTTGGTTCAGTGTTACGAATAGCTAAACCTGTTAATGCTAAAGGTGTAATTAACCAAATTACGCCTAAAGAGTTTTGATTTTGCCAATTACTTATAGAATTTTCCCATAATAGAGAAAAACTGATTGCAGCTAATACTAAACCAATATACCATGCACTCCGTCGCGTTATGCCTTCACCAAGACTAAATCCCCATTCAGCTATCATGATAGCTAATAAGATACCAGCCCAAATTTCTTGATTTAAACTTGGTAAAAACCAATTAATGCTAGAAATTAGCGTCAATACTCCCATACCATGAGTTAAGTATATAAAGGGAGGAGAAAAAGCTGCACGACGTTGAATAAATGTGGCTAGAGTAATAGTAGATAATAAAAAATTAGCCGTTCTTAATGTCGGATTTACTAAGCTAATTATTGTTAAACAAATCCCTAAAAATAAAGTTAGATATTCTCCAAAATCTGCCAATTCTTGATTTTCTTGATCATGTAATTTATCTGTTAACCATAACATTAATATGATGTAGGGAAATAAAGCAATACTCAATAATACCCAAGGTTCATTTTGAGAATTGGTTAAATGGGTAGCGGTGCTAATTAGTAATGTTTTTAATTCATTAGGAATTAATCTCCAACCTAGCCAAATTGTCTGTAACCCAATTAAGAAAATAGCTAAAAAATCTTTTTGTAAATTATATCTTTGTAACCGACGACTAAAAACCCACAAACTTAAAATGCTGACTATTATAGCTTGGACTGGTTCTGTTATGACTGAAACTAACCAACCTAATAAAAGTAAACTTCTTCCTAATTCTTCCCAAAGGATAGAAGGATTTGTAGAAGAATTTTTTTCTGATAACCAAATTACTAAACCACCGCAAATCCCAATTGCTAAACCTAATTGAGTAATATTAACTCCAGCTATAAAAATAGCCCTTGTCAGTAAAGTTAATAAAGCGTAAATCAGGAAAGTAAAATATAAACTAATTCCCCATTGTGGAGTTTCTGTATTTGTATTTTCTTGGGGTTGGTTTAATTGCAATACCCGTGAATGAAATTAATAGCCTACAAATAATTACTAATATTAATTCTGCAAATATTAAGGCATAAAAATAACTTCAGTTTAGTCTAAACTCCAGGCAAAATGTATCTAAAATTATATGATCATGAGATTTTTCTTGAATTTATAAATCATCAATCTTGTCAATTATTTGAAATCAAATTTAAAAAATCATAAATGTGTCATTTTTTTCGTCGAGAATTTTTATTCCTGCTCCAAAATGAGTAGCCTGATAGTATATATTGACAAAATATGAAAGAATATTTAAGCTTTATAAGAGTTTATTTCAAGTCATCCTTGACAGTTTTGTATGGGAATTCAAAAAGAACATCATCAGATGCTTACTCAGTTTACGACAGAATATGATCTGCAACCAATTGCAAAACATTTATCAACTATTATCAAAGAATCTTTGGCGAGTGTTTCATCAAGTAAATGTCGTCAAGGAACGATTCTAGTACCAACGTTTGTCATTTGGTTTGTAATTCTCTCCACTATCCGTCGTGATTTAAGTTATTTAGGAATAATGGATTGGATGATATCAGGATTGAGGTGGTTATCCTGTTGTCTACCAAAACAACTTATTTCTGAAGGTGCTATGAGTCATGCCAGAGTTCGTATAGGATTAACAGTTTTTCAACTAATATTTAAAAAACTCACTTCTAGTTTGACAACATTGAAATATGACTTTCATAAATGGACTACAGTAATATTTGATGGTTCCACAGGTACGACACCTGATACTGAAAGTAATCGTGATAAATTTGGGAAGTCTAAATGTGGTCGAGGAGAAAGTGCTTTTCCCATGCTGAGAATAGTCACATTAATATCAGCATCAACACGCCTGATCCTAGATTTTACCTATGGTTCGAGCCAAGGTAAAGGAACTGGTGAAAGGACTTTAATGACTAAATTACTGGCACAATTTAACCAGAAAAACTTATTATTTTTATTAGATGCTGGTTTATATTCCTTTGCAACTATTTTTAGTATTCGTACAAAAGAATGCGACTTTTTACTTAGGGTAGCTTCTAATGTTAAACTACCTGTTATCTCTGATTCTCGTTTGCCAGATGGATACATGGCTAGATATCCAGATGGAAGTTATTTATCAGAAATTAATGGCAAAATTCTCAATTTAGAAAAATCTACAGAATCGCATAAACAATGGAATCAGGAAAGTATCATTGTCCGAGTTATTGAATATCAAATTCCTGGTTTTCTCCCTCGTCGTTTAGTTACTAGTATTATTGACCCTAATATTTCTGCCAAAGAATTAATTATTCACTATCATTGCAGATGGGAGGTGGAAATTAGTTTCTGTGAAATAAAAACACATCAATGTGCTACGCTCAAAGGACAAATGCCCACTATTTTTCGGAGCAAAACATCTGAATTAGTCGAACAAGAACTTTATGCTATGTTAATTGCTTATAATCTACTCCGCGATTTAATTTACCAATCTGCTAACGAATATAATAAAAATCCTTTACTCCTTAGTTTTCTTGAATCTTTGCAACTAGTTATAGATTTAGTACAACTCATCAGCCATTCATCCTTAAAATTACGAGAAATTCAACATCAATATTTATTATCATTAATTTCCCAGTCTGAAATTGATCGCCCCCGACGAAAACGTATTAATCCCCGTGTTGTCAAAATTAAAATGTCCAAATTCAAGCGCAAAAACTCTTCCCATAAATCTGAAATCAGAGATATAGAAAAAGACTTGAAAATCCTTCCCCCACAAGCAGTTTGACAATTTCATTCACGGGTATTGGGTTTAATTGATTGTAAACAGTAATAGTAGTTGTTCCTATCATTGCTAAATAAACAGCAATTAGGGGAAAATTTGATAACTTCCAACCCCAATGTAAATAACTCAACCCGATAATATTGATTAAAGGTAATTTACCACTGGGAAAATTAGTAATAATATTCCTGTTTTGACAAAGTTGATTAGTAATAAATGTGAGAGTCAGAGATGCAATTCCCATCACAACTAAGTTTAATGGATTTTGCCACAAACTAAAGCTATCCATTGCCCAAAAGTTGATAGGAACTAATAACAATGTGACTATTAATAATGTCTGTGCAGTTAACCTTAAATTGCTTTGTTTACCAGCCCAAAATGTAAACCCACAAAAACTCAAAGTATACGCAAATAAAACCCCATACTGTCCAACTGCGGGGAATCTTTCCCATTGACTTGCAGCCAGAACTCCGGAAGAAAGCACTACTAAAAATACACCCAAAAACAGCAACCACCGCACACTTAATTCTTCACCAAAAGATTGCAGCATCGAATTAACAAAACTGGGTTTCGTAGGTGGTTTTGTTATGGGTGGTAAAGTTGCAATTAACGGTCTTTTTGCTGCTGTAGGAGGTCTATAAATTACTTCTGGTTCAGATTCAGTCTCAGGGGTAAATACTACGGTACAAATGAGATATTGACGGGCTATTTGTTTAACTTGATCATCAGATATTAAACCGAGATTTAATAAGTCATCTAATCCTAATAATAAGTGAGGATGATTCGATGGTAGTTTAATGGGAATTTTCTGCGATGGTTCAAAAGGTGATGTCATAATCTGCAACCCTGTAAATGTATATCAGAAATAGCCCTTTTAAGATGACTGGATAATTTAAAATATTTCAGTCACATTAATACTGACATCAGGAAAAGCTAAAATTGATAAAGTCTGATTTTTTACTAACTTCTGTATATCTTGATAAACTCCCTGGAGAGGATTTCGATATACTTCTATAACTTCCTGATTAACATCTATTAACCAAACTTCAGGAATATTTGCTTCTGCATATAAAGGAATTTTTACTTCTCTGTCATATTTTATCGTTGTGTCGGCAACTTCTATTAACAAAAATATATCTTCTGGTTGGGGGTGTGCAGTTCTATAAAAATCTGCACGGGGTTTTAATAATGCTATATCTGGTTGAGGTTCAGAAGTTTCATCTAATTCTACTGGGTTTTGGACATTAATTAAGGCCAGACCTCCTAATAGCAACGCTAGTAAGTTACTTAAAAATAAAACACAACCTGAGTGTCTTGTACCAATAGGGGACATATCAATCATTTCTCCGCGAATTAATTCTAATCTTTCATTTTCTGACAAAATACCAGATTCAGCCATTTGGTGAAATTGCTTAACTGTAAATTGGTGTCTGAGTAATTGTAAAACCATTGTCGCCTCTATGGGAATTTTAATTAATAGGGGTGAAACTAGGGAATCTATTAAATATTCTACATTTATTTTAGATCTTTTTTATCTGTGATGTAAATACCACATACAGTATAAACGAGATATGATTAGATGGTAGTTTAATGAGAATTTTCTGTGATGGTTCAAAAGGTGATGTCAGAAATTGCAACCCTGTAAGGGTATATTAGAAATAGCCCTTTTAAGATGACTGAGTAATTTCCTAAATTACTAAAATAGAACTCTCAATCAGATGTATTTTTCACAATTAGATTTACTATTTAAAGAACAACGTTTTAATCCCAAAGATAATGTTTGAATAAAAAATCTTGCTTCAGGTAAATCATTGAAAATATAGTCTATACTTTCAGGTGTGATATAATTTAGAGCCTGTTTTTCGATTTCTTCATCTTGAGGATATTCGGTTTTGTACAATAAAACTTTCCACTCGCGGGGATTTTTACCATAATTTTTATTTAATTCTCCTCTCGCAGCAGCAACAAGAACTTCTATTGAGGGAAATGTTGTTAAAGGCATGATTATGGGTAAATATTTTCTAGGATATTCATTTCTAGCTTGAAAAGCATAAAATTTTTCAATTGCTTCTCTCAAAATATGCGATAAACTAATTGCCCAAGTATCAAAATATTGATTTTTATCTTTAAGAATATGTTCCGTATCAGTAGTTATTAAAAGAATATCACTATAGGAAATATCTACATTATCTTTAAACTCCTCAAAAGCTTGGATAATTGTACCACATATACTATCTCTTAGTTCTACTGCTATTTTATTGGGTAAGTAATACCCTTCAGGATTTTTGCGACAGGCATTTTTGTATTTTTGAACATGATCAAAAATGTTTTTTCTAATCAGTGGAATAATATCAAATTTGACATTTTCTGATATTTCTTCTAATAAAATACATTCAACAATTTTTCCAAACACTTTATAGTCAGTTAGCCCGTCTCCAACAATTCCCACATTGATATTATTCATGATATTTTACCCAATTGTCCCTGTGTACCAAAGTTCTGCTAACTGATATTTTGGTATTTTTATTAACTGTTTACCTGTATTTTCCTCAGTTTCATATTCTACTTCATCATCTTTAATTGCTCCAATTCCCACAAGGGTATCAAGTGCAGTATTTAAGTTTCTCACATCGCTTTGACGACTACGTTTATCTAAACGAACTGTATAAACATGATCAGGATGTTGATTAAATTCTCTTAAAACAGAGGGGCTGTGAGAAGTTAAAATAAATTGTGATGTTGTAAAGCCATCTTGGTTAGGTGATGTTGCTTGCCAAATCCAATTCATCAATTGTTGTATATTACCTGGATTAATACCATTTTCTATTTCTTCTAACATGATTAATGCAGGTGGATTTTGCAATGACGCAAGCAAACTTATTGCGGCAATTTTCATAAAACCATCTGATATGATATGTGGCAGAAATTCTTCAATAGTACCCTTACGTCCCAAGTCAAATTCCCAAATTAAACTCGACTGATTTGAATCATAACTAACTCCGATAAAACTTGAATCAACTGTTCTCAGTTTTGCAATAAATGATGAATATATACGTTGTTCTTTTTCTTTAAAATGCTGAAGAATTGACTGAAAGTTACTTCCTGTTTTGTTCAAACATACAGGTATTCTAAGTTTTTCTATTTCAAAACTGTTATTAACTTCATTATCTTGCTTTCTATCTGCATCCTGATTATCTTTAACCATTTGTTTGAGGAATGTAGGTTGAAGATGATAACTCAATGTACTATCAAAAGAAAGAAAAAATAATTCGCATATTGCTTTTTCTGTTTCCTTTAGAGATGAGTCTAATCGTATTATTTCTCTTAGTGCTAGTATAGCGGTAGGCTGATTATAGCCACTAGTAACTTCTTTAGGTATTCTATTATTAGCTAATTTAATAATTACTCTTTCTTTACAACTAGCATTATTTATAAATCTATCGCTTTTATGTATTTCTATTTTATAATTAATTTCTCCATCCTCATTATTCCATAAAATTGAATAAGAAATGGGTTCTTCATCTTTCGCAAGTCTATATCTATGTGGATATAAATCTCTCGCAGCATTTACGTGTCGACTTATTTGTTCATCAGGGTTTCCTCTTCTGACAAGATTACACAAACGTTGTATTCCTGCTAAAAGATTTGTTTTACCAGAATTGTTATTACCAATTAACAAAGTTACTGGATATAATTCTATAGTTGTTGATTTGTGAGTTCTAAAATTCTCTAAAGTAACTTGTTTAAACATCGTAACCTCCCCAAAATAGAATTATTTTTACCTTACTCGTTATCTTAATATTTTACACTATATTTTCAGAAATATATAAAAAATGGTGGGCATTGCCCACCCTACACTTAAGGAGTTTCCGAAATTGCACCTTGCATTTTTACAAAAGTATCTATTAAAGTTTGCAATTGTTGGTCTGCTTTAAACACTCCTAAACCTCTCGCTGTTACCTTCCCAGGAGAATAAACAAACCTTGCTTTCATGGTGGGAGTGAGGTTTTCTGCTAATAGATTCCAAGCAGGTTCTTCCATTGGTGTTTCTAAAACAATGTGCTGTTTATTCTCTGGTTTAATGCGGCTAAATCCCAGGTTTTTGGCTAATTGTTTTAATTCCATAACTCGTAATAATTGATTTGCCGAAACTGGGATAGTTCCATATCTATCAGTCCATTCAGCAGCAATTTGTTTTAATTCATATTTTGATTTTACCGTGGCTACAGCCCGATAAGCACTCATTTTTTGATCAAGGTCAGTAATGTAGGTTGCAGGAATAAATGCGGTGAGATTAAGGTCAATTTGAGTATCTTCAACTTTGGGTATTTCTTGACCTCTAATTTCTCGAATTGCTTCTTCTAACATTTCCATGTACAAATCAAAGCCAATCACATCCATTTGACCAGATTGTTCTGCACCTAGCAAATTTCCCACACCGCGAATTTCCATATCCCGCATTGCTAATTGATATCCAGAACCGAGTTGAGTAAATTCTTGAATTGCTCTTAATCTTTGTCTGGCTGCATCGGATAATTCTCTTTGTTTGGGGTAAAATAACCATGCGTGGGCTTGAATTCCTGCCCGTCCGACTCGTCCTCGCAATTGATATAATTGAGATAAACCAAAACGGTGAGCATCTTCAATTAATATTGTGTTGACTCGCGGAATATCTAAACCAGATTCAATAATTGTGGTACAAACAAGAATATCAGCGTCATTATTGCCAAAAGTCAGCATAGTTGATTCTAACTCGCTTTCGTCCATTTGACCATGAGCGATCGCAAATCTGCCTCCAGGAACCATTTCTCGCAATTTTGTCGTGGTTTCTTCAATTCCGTCTACTCGGGGAACTACATAAAATACTTGTCCACCTCGATCTAATTCTTGTCGAATTGCACTTCTAATAACATCGGAGTTGAGCGGTGAAAGATGGGTTTGAATTGGTCTTCTGGTGGGAGGTGGTGTGGTAATTAAACTCATTTCCCGAATTCCCGACAATGACATATATAAGGTTCTGGGAATGGGAGTTGCAGAAAGAGTTAAAACATCAACTTGAGTTTTTAAGCTTTTGATTTTTTCCTTTTGATTAACTCCAAATCTTTGTTCTTCGTCAATTACTAAAAGTCCTAGATCTTTAAATTGGACACTTTTACCTAATAATTGATGCGTCCCCACAACTATATCTAATTCTCCCGTAGCCAGTCGTTTTTGAATATTCCGTTTTTCTTCCGCACTGCGAAACCGATTCAGTAAACCCACATTTATAGGATAAGGGGCAAAACGTTCTTTAATTGTGTGATAATGTTGTTGAGTTAAAATTGTTGTTGGGGCTAAAAGTGCAACTTGCTTTCCTGCGGTAACAGCTTTAAAAATCGCCCGAATTGCTACTTCTGTTTTCCCAAAACCCACATCTCCACATACTAACCTATCCATCGGTCTTTCACTTTCCATATCCCGTTTCACATCTTGTACCGCTTTGAGTTGATCTGTGGTAGGTTGGTAAGGAAAAGAATCTTCCATTTCTTCTTGCCAAGGCATATCATGAGGATAGGAAAAACCTTGTTGTTGAGAACGGGCTGCATACAATTTTAATAAATCTACCGCTAATTTCTTAATGGCTTTGCGAACTTTACTCTTCGTATTTTCCCAAGCTTTTCCGCTCATTTTATGTAATTCTGGGGCTTGATCTCCACCAGTGCGGAAACGAGATAAAGAACCAACTTGGTCAGCCGCAACTCTTAACAAACCATCTGCATATTGAACAACTAAATAATCACGGGTTTCATCATTAATTGTCAGACTTTCTAATTTGACAAATTTACCAATTCCATGACTACGATGAACTACATAATCTCCCTGACGTAATTTGTTAGGATCAACTTGTTTAGATGTCGCTTGACGACGTTTGCGGACATAGCCAAAATTAGCTAAGGAATGTTGTCCATAAAATTCTCTATCGGTGACAATAACCAACCGATAAGAAGGTAAAATACAACCTTCTAATTCTGCTAAACCGGAATATTTAAGGGCAATTGGAATATGATTAATTTGCAGTTTATCAATAGCTTGATAATCACGAGGATTGGGAATAAACTGCGCGGGACAATCATGTTCTTGCAGAAGAGAAACAGAACGGGAAGGTTGAGCCGAAAGTATCCAAACTGCAAAATTGCGTTCGCGTTCTTTTCTAATTGTTTCCCCTAATTTTGCAAATTGATGAGGTGTAACAGGTAAAGGTCTACTAGCTAAATTCAGTCCACTATTTTCTTCTGATAATTCCGATAAATATAACTTTCTAAAATTGCCAATTTCCGCTATACACTCATCAAAATTTCGATGAATTTTCGGTAATGCAACTGACAACTGTACCGGCGAAGCATTTGGAAGATAAATTATCGGTGGTTGCAAAAAATGGTCTTCTAAATGTTTCGCCCCTACTGACCACTGACTATTAGCATTTTCCACCCAGCGATCGCTATGAGCATAACATTGTTCTAGTTCATCAATGGCAACAAGAGTATTTTCAGATAAATAATCTAATAATGAAGCGGGTTTTGCAAAAGCCAACCCCAAAAACCGCCGACTTCCTTCTAATGTTCCTAACTCTGAAGAAATTCCCTGGAACGTCTCTACATTTGGTAAATCTTTCAGTGCATCTGAAATAATAGGTGCAAAACTTGTCGGGGTGAGAGTAATTTTTTCCACCTTATCCAAAGCAGAACGTTGGGTAGCGGGGTCAAATTCTCGAATTTGTTCAATTTCGTCGCCAAACCATTCCAAGCGCACAGGCAACTCTGAGGACACCGGAAACACATCCACAATATCCCCCCGTCTACTCCATTGTCCCTCAGTTTCCACCAGAGGAACTCGTTCATATCCCAAAAGAGTGATTTTTTCCCCAAACCCATCTAAATCAAATTCCATCCCTTTTTCTAAGGTTACACAAAATGATTTAAACGCTTCCGGAGGTGGCAAATGTGGTTGTAATGCCCCCACAGTGGCAATTATGGCAGTTTTTTGCTTTTGCAACTGACCATTTACCAAATCCGCTAAAACCTGCATTTGACCCCAACTTAACTCATTTTCAGGGTCAAAAGGTTCATAGGGAGAAGCTTCAGAAGTTGGGTAAAAATGCACAGTTTTCCAGCCCATTGCTTCCATTTGGGCGAAAACCCGGCCAGCTTCCTCTAGGGTGGCACAGACGACGCACAAATCCTGATCTTCATAGTTTGCTAATGCTGAAGCTACCAGTCCCTTAGGTAGCCGAGAAATCCCATTTAACCGCAATTCCCGTTGTTTGTTGAGTTTGGTAATTAGTTCGGCGGTAAGAGGCGATCGCGCCAAAGCACGCACAATAGAAGAAAAGGCCATATATTTCAAATATCTTACGCTAAAAAAGGAAGTCGCTGCTGATGTCAAAATCTAAAAGCAGTTTATATTAGCTATTTTAAAAGTTTTCATGGCACTCTAGAGGATGATTCCCAAAGAATCAAGCTTAACTACTAATAGATAGAAGAAATATAGCTACTACTTTGTGTATAGTCAAATTATTCAGAGAATTACCTAAAATAATGGATACTAATAAAATGTCTAAATAAACTGGATTTCTCATCTCTGTATACTTTTACTCTTTATACCAGCAATTTTAAAAATGTCTTCCTTCACGTTTGAAATTTTAACGATTTTGGTGCTAATTTTCGCTAATGGTGTATTTTCAATGTCGGAAATGGCCGTAGTCTCAGCCCGGAAAGTTAGACTACAGCAGTTAGCCAATCAAGGAGATATCAACGCAAGGGCTGCATTAAAACTCGCAGAATCTCCCAACCATTTTTTATCTATTGTCCAAGTAGGGATTACACTCATTAATATCCTTAATGGTGTCTTCGGTGGTGCTACCATTGCCAAAAGACTGGAAGAGTATGTCAAATTAGTCCCAGTTTTAGCGAATTATAGCAATGCGATCGCCTCTGGGGTAGTGGTATTACTAATTACCTATTTTTCCCTGATTGTCGGTGAACTCGTCCCCAAACGTCTGGCTTTAAATAACCCTGAAAAAATCGCCGCTTTAGTAGCTATCCCCATGGGGACTTTAGCAAAAATAGCTTCACCTATAGTTAAAATTTTGGGTGCTTCTACGGATTTAGTATTGCGAATTTTGGGAATTACCCCCTCTGCTGAACCGCAAGTTACAGAGGAAGAAATTAAAATACTCATAGAACAAGGAACAGAAGCGGGGACATTTGAAGAAGCCGAACAGGACATGGTAGAGAGAGTTTTCCGGTTAGGCGATCGCGCCGTCACCTCTTTTATGACACCCCGTCCTGATATAGTTTGGTTAGACTTAGACGACTCTCCTGAAGAAAATCGCCACAAAATGGTGGAAAACGGCTATTCTCGCTATCCAATTTGTCAAGAAGGATTAGATAACGTCCTGGGAATTATTCCTGTCACCGACTTATTAGCGAGAAGTTTACGGAATGAACCCTTTGACTTAACACTAGGATTACGTCAACCCGTATTTGTCCCGGAAAGCACCCGCGGTTTAAAAGTTTTAGAATTATTCAAACAAACCGTCACACACATGGCTTTAGTTGTAGATGAATATGGCGTAATTCAAGGTTTAGTCACTCTTAACGACATTATGAGTGAAATCGTCGGTGATGTTCCCGCAGAACCAGGACAAGAAGAACCCCAAGCTGTACAACGGGAAGATGGTTCTTGGTTAGTAGATGGAATGTTAGGAATAGAAGAGTTTTTAGAACTATTTGATCTGGAAGAATTAGAAACTGAAGAAAGAGGAAATTATCAAACATTAGGCGGTTTTGTGATCACCCATTTAGGACGGATTCCCGCAGCCGCTGATCATTTTGAATGGGATAATATGCGGTTTGAAGTTATGGATATGGACGGAAATCGGGTTGATAAGGTATTAGTTGTACCCAAAGGAATGGGTAATGGGTAATAATTACAATTCTTTAACAAAAATGGCAAAATCAGTAGTTAGATTCTAGCTATAATTTATGTAACCTTAATTCCGTTAATGTTTATGAACTTTCCTCTACAAATACAACGAAAGATAGAAAAATTAGCAAGCAGTCAGGGAATCTCTACTGAACAGTTTATTTTGCAAGCAGTTGCAGAAAAAATTAATGCTTTGACTCAGCAAATGGCTGAAGGAAATACGGAAATAAACTTACAAACAACTAATATAGTTCCTTCTAACCAAGCAAATGTATATCGAAAAGAGGGGATTTTGGTTATAAATGCGGAATTATCAGAAAACTTTGATTTTAATAAGTTTATAGATGAGTTGAGGGAAGAACGTATTCAGGATCAAATGGCTTTATGAAAATATTGTTTGATACTTCAGTCTTAGTGTCTGCATTAATTGTTAATCACCCGAAGCATTCTGTTTGTTTTTCATGGCTAAAATCAGCAGAGTCTAAAGCAGTTCAAGGCTTTATCTCGACTCATACTTTAGCTGAAACTTATTCTGTAATCACGCGCTTACCTATTCAGCCGCGTCTTACTCCTCAACAAGCTCAGAGCATTATAGTGGATATTTTACAGTACCTTGAAGCCATTCCACTACTATCCAATGACTATCAGACAGCGATCGCACAAATGGCAGCCTTAAACCTTCCTGGTGGCGGTATTTTCGATGCTTTGATTGCTCAAGCTGCTCTAAAAGCGGAAGTAAATGTTCTCCTAACACTGAATCCCAATCATTTTACTCGTTTGGGGAATGCGATCGCTAATATTGTACAAGTTCCTGAATAACTGTGATATTTGCATACTTTATCACCTGCTTGTTTCTGATTATAGCGATCGCACCATAACTAGATTGATATAATACATAACTACTGTAATAATTAGATTCTGTTTATTTGCGTAAACCTATATGTCAAAATTTAACCAAATCCAAAACGAATTGCGACAACTGGATGGTTGAGCATTTCAAAAGCCTGCGGATAATTACCTCTACAAAAACAATACTATTGCCAAATTACGAGGGTGAGATGATAATGCTTTAACCATGAACTCCCGTTTCTCGCTCTTGCTTGGCAAAAACAATCAGCCTTAAAAATTCCTTAAAGGTTTCCGACAAGGATTTTTTAAATGTATTGACGGTAGGATAAGGGTTTTAGATTCTAAATTACCTTTTCATCGAAACGCTTATGTATGCTTATTATTGCCGCTTTTGCCAAAAATTATCAAGGCTCTTATTTTGGCAATAGTATTGATAGAGCAACATATTCAATGGTTACGAGAAGAAATTGAAAGAGAAAAGAAGAATAACTTTATGAGCGACTAAATTACAACCTTGTTATCATCCTCTTAGTAAAGTTATGCAAAAAAAATAACCCCCTCATACTTATAGTAGAGGGGGTTTACAAAACTTAATATCCGCCTTCTTCTTCGTATTCCACCTGTCGTTCCTTGACCTTTTTGGGAATATTCACAGGCTTTGGTGCATCATCCCAAGCATCAGTTTCGAGATCATCATCATAGTCATCATACTGATCTGCGTAGGTCTTTTTAGCAGGCTTGGCTGCGGTTCTGGGTGCTTCCTGATAACTATCTCTGACTGTTTCGTCACTCCAGTTATCTTCTTCATCTTCATCATACTGAATTGACTCATAAGAACGGGCTTTCATGACTTGCCGCTGGGGTCTTTCTTCCTCTACGTAGTCTTCCGTCCATTCCTCTTCCTGGGCTATGGGTTCAGGAATGCGAACTTTTGGCCGGGGTGCTTGGAGGGGTACACCGCTAGGTAATTGATTGCTGGGGGCAACTGTGCGGGGGGGCGTATAGCCAAATTCCTCTTCTGCATCTCGTTCCCAAGGGGCTTTACCAATTCCCAGCCGTTCTAAAACGCCTACGGTTAATTGGTTTACTCTTTCTTCAGCACCTTCAAACACAATTAAGCGACTCGGACCAGTGCTGACAACTTCATCTATGGACAGTTCATAGGTACTCAAAAACTGGTCAGGAATTTGCGGTAATCCCAAGGAGGCAATGACTATAGAGTATATTTTACCCGTTTCGCCATTAAATTTAAAGCCTCTCACCTTGCCTAATACTTCACCTGTTTCGGTGATGACTTCCCAGTTCATCAGGTTGCTGAGAATCTCTACTTCTACATCTTCGATGACATCCTCGTTATCAACTAAGATGACATCACCGATTTGGTTGATGGTGTTGAGATACATATTGCGAGGCAAACTAGAAATAGAGATGAGGCTGTCCCGCAGACTAAGTGCCACAACCTCTCTTTGATCAATATCAACCCAGATTTGACTCACGATACCTAACCGCTTACCGTTGTCGCGGGTGATTACCTGAGTGTTTAATATATCTGAACGTCTAACTATTTGTTCTGAAGTCATTCTATAGTTCTTCCTGTTCGCGTAGCGTGCCGTAGGCAATCTCGAATCCGGTTTATGTATATCACTATTTTTAACAGAAATTTGTCAGTTGTCAGTTGTCATTGGTAAGATGAATTTCTCTGGCCTTTCTTCCTCATTGTAAGTTGTCGTGCCAACAAATTCCACCATGATAATTTGATCTCAAACCTTCAAAGAATTTAAACTCAAATCCTTACCATACCTAGTTTATAGTCTTTGACTGTTCATAGCAGCATTGTCACATTTCCACCATTTCGACCTATTGTGGATCAATTAGGACAAATTCATACTTGGCTGTAGTGGATCTTACTTGCACCAATCTGGGACGAGTATAGCGATCGCCAGTAGGTAAGAATTTCACCACCTCTCCTGCTCCCGTTGTTGAAAACTCGGGATTGCGGAGTGTTGCTTGTAGTTCGCTCCGTGTGCTGGCTTTTTTTAATCCCTGAATAATTGCCTGAGTCGCATCGTAAGCAGTCGCCGTCCGCCAGTTAACTTGACCACCCCAAAGCTTGGTTGCTTGTTTGGTAAAAACACTAGCCTTTTCCATTTGAGGATGCCAGACAACAGGCATTGTTAACCCATTAACATCACTTCCACCTGATTGCAATGTTTGCATCGTATACATACTGGGACTACTGAAAAGTGCTAGTCGGCTTTTATTACTGCGAGCAATGTCAATTGACTTTTCCAATTGATCGATGTGAGGAGTAAGTAAAATAGCATCGGCTCCACTGCTAATAGCTTGAGAAATAGAAGTAGATGGATTGAAACTAGCTGATGCCATATCGCAGTCAATGTTAATTAACTGACCACCATCTGCAATTAGGGATGCGGTGAATTCGTCTCTAAATGTAATATTATCAGGAGCTTGAGAATTATAGCAAGTCGCTACACGGGATTTGCGTGCTACCTTGAGGACATATTTTACTAATGGTTCTGCCAAGAACCGACTGCTAGGAAGCGCACGAAAAATATAGCTGCCAAAACCTACTAGTTCTTTTGTAGAACTGGTTGGAGTAATCATCACTAGTTGTCCAGACTGATAGATGGCAGCGGCTGCCAGTGATGCTTCGCTGGCGTTATGTCCCACGACCGCCAGCACTTGAGGATCTGCTATTAAAGCTTTCGCTACTTGCTTGGCAATGTCTGGATTGTTTTCGTCGTTGATAATTTCAACCTGTAAGCCCTTACCATTGATACCTCCAGATCGATTAATTTCATCTTGTGCCTGAGCCACACCCCGGAGTAGTTCTCGAGCAACGTTGAGGTTACTCCCAATGGGGACACTGACAGCAATTTTCGGGGCATTATCGCTGACAAAACGAGCATTATTTAGATAAATTAAGGTTTCTGGGTCATTCTGTTGCTGAATTAAGGCTGCTTGGAATTTAGCGATCGCCGTGGGGTAGTCCTTCTTCGCAAACGCGCTAACACCTGCTTTTTTCTCAGGAGTGGCATCAGCAAGAATTAGCAGCTTTTCACCCCAACTCATCCGTTCTTGGATCGAAAGATGATATGCAACTAATTTTGGCATACCCAAAAGCAAAGCAAAGCCTAGCACAATAAACACGATTGGTGGCAGACCCTGTTTAGTTTTTAATCTCATTTTTCCTCTACTGTCTAAGCGATTTAGTCGTTGGGTAGTATGTTAATTCTGTGTATTTTGTAGGGATTGTCTAAAAAATTATTAGTTTTGTCCCAGTTTACACCAAAAGCATCTGTCTTAGGCACTTCCTCATAAAAATATGCGACACATTTTGGACATGAAGTCTTATGGGATAAGGGATTCAGAATTAACACACTAGGCTCTGCCTAATATAATTGTATCCTATACAACTATAACCCTTAATAAATTTGATGAGTATAAGCTTTATTACATCTAACTTGCATATTTTTGAATTGGGAAAAAAGCATAGCGTTGGCGATCGCTATATTGAAGCATAAAAATCAAAAATTATATCGCTGAAGCTCCTTCTTTCTGCCCCTGGAGCGTGTTAACGAAGCGGGGCGAAGCCCGACAAATTCATCTCTTTAATCACCAACGCTATCTATTTTTGATATTCCCTGATTACCCATTACCTATCACCCATTACCCATGACCCAAATTAAACGTCTTCGGCAAAAATGAAGCGATATAACTCGCTAGGATCTGGTTCAGGGCTGCTTTGGGCAAATTTAACCGCGTCCTCAATTACAGCCTGAATTTTCTTTTCAATATCTTTGAGTTCTGCTTCTGTAGCTAGATTTTGTTCCACTAAATAACCCGCTAACTTTTTAATGGGGTCACGAGCAAACCAAAATTCTTTTTCTTCTTTGCTTCGCATTTCGTCTGGGTCAGCTAGAGAATGACCCCGGAAGCGATAAGTCAGAGCTTCAATTAAAGTTGGACCTTCTCCTGCACGGGCGCGGGCTACGGCTTCCTGAGCCACCTGACGCACTGCTAGAACATCCATACCGTCAACTTCCACACCCACCATGTTAAACACACTGGCTTTTTTGTATATCTCTGGTTGGGAAGTTGCCCGTTCGTGAGACATACCAATTGCCCACTTATTATTTTCGACCACAAAGAGAATTGGCAATTTCCATAAAGCTGCCATATTCAATGTTTCAAAAAATTGACCGTTGTTAGCAGCACCGTCACCAAAGAAGCAAGCGGTTACTTGGTCAGCGTTTTTGTCTCCCAGAACTTCCCGACGATATTTAGATTGAAAAGCAGCACCAGCAGCCACGGGAATACCTTCGGCTACGAAAGCATAACCACCTAATAGGCGATGTTCAGCCGAAAACATATGCATAGAACCACCGCGCCCTTTACTGCAACCTGTGGCTTTACCAAATAATTCTGCCATGACTTCTCGTGCGGGTACTCCGGCGCTTAAAGCATGAACGTGGTCACGGTAGGTACTGGAAACGAAGTCTTCACCGGGGCGCATTGCACCTTTGACAATGCCGCTACAAACTGCTTCTTGTCCGTTATATAGGTGGACAAAACCAAACATTTTTCCTCTATAGTACATTTCGGCACATTTATCTTCAAATAAACGTCCTAATGTCATATCTTCGTATAAGCCCAATCCTTCTTCTTTGGTGATTTGGACTGTGGCAGTATTAAATGTGGGTAACGTGCGCTCTTGAGCCATGCTGGTGAAGTATCCCTATTGTAAAAGTTAAAGTTAAGTTGGTTTTAGATAACGTTAGCTATAAATTAGCCAGCGTTGACAAAACTAATTTATCAAGCCTCATTTTATAGGATAGCAATGAGGATAACTGGCTTTCTGCATAGCGATTAACAATTAAGTAAATTACTGGTTAGGAAATAACGAACAACGAACAACTGACCACTGACCACTGACAAGTTGAATTATTTGCCAATGATTTTGACTAGTCCAATCCCCCCAAAGTATAGTCCTAAAACCGCACCAGCTAAAAGACTTTGGGTCAGAGGATCGGTAGAAGGTGTCAGCACTGCTCCCAAAATTACTGCTGTCATAATTACATAACGCCAACCTTTTAACATGATTTGTGAGGAGACAATTCCCAAGGTAGCGAGCAAAATTTGAATAACTGGAACTTGAAATGCTAGTCCTGTGGTGAATAACAATAACAACACAAAGTCAAAATACTTGTCAATTGACCAAAGTTGCTCAACAACATCAGCACCATAATTAATGAAGAATTGTAAAGCAGCGGGAATGAGTGCAATGTAAGCAAAAATTAAGCCGCATACAAATAATACGCTTGAACCTAGCACCACAGGGATGACTAAACGCCGTTCCCGCACGGTGAGGCCAGGAAGTACAAACTGGATAATTTGATAAAGAATGAAGGGAGTAGCCAGGATTAAACCACCGTAAGCAGCAACTTTCATGGAGACAAAGAAAAATTCTCCCGGAGCTAATTGCAGAAATTTAACGCCGTGAGCAGGAACTTCTAGTAGTTGTACTAGGGGTTTGACGAAAATAAAACAACCGATAATACCCACTACTACCACTATGAGGGCATAGAAAATTCTTTGCCGCAACTCCTCCAGGTGGTCAAATATGGACATTTCCACTTCACCTGGTAATTCATCTAGCGGGTTAATAGATGGTTCTGGGTCTAAGCCGGGGGAATTTATGGTATCTACGTCTTGTGAAGAGGTCATGAGTAGGAAAAGTGGGAAACATTTGTTAGGCAATCTTCGTTCACTATTTTATAGGGAATCCGCTCGAAAACTTTTGGAGTTGTAAATAAGTCAGGAAAATAGCCGTATTTATTTTTGGTAGCATTTCTATTTTTATTTTTATTTTTACATTTGGACTTTGATTTTGCATTTGTATTAATTAGCACAAAATAGATTTTGTGCATTTCTAAATTATTACTACTTGATACATAAGTATTAATTGCAGATTTTATATCCTTTTATGCAGTATTTCCTAGCTGTATAGCTTGTTAAATCTGGTTTTTTTATGCTTTAAAAAAAATACTCTAAATTTACGATTAAATACAAATGTACTTTAAATTACGTTCTGTTCTATGTTGACGGATAATATTTATATTTGTTTCTGGTCAAAAAAAGATTTTTTTATCCGGGATTTTCCCATAGTAAATGTATACGTATCAAGCACGTTATCTTGTGGTTAAATTAACTCTGCCAGGGGGGTAAGAGTGGATTTGTCCATCACAGATATAACTTTAATCTGTGAATCAATGAAAACAATAACTTGTTTATCTCAGTCTGGGATCAATCAAAGATGTAGTTGGGTAAAACCAAGTATAAATCTTGATTTACTCCTATACTGACTAGACAAGAATATACTAATGCGCTTTAAAGTTGCATTCTTTGTAGTGTCTTATTTGAGACTATAAACAGATTTTTCTGGCAATTTTTATAACTATTAGCTGATTAATAAGTTTTCACGATTGATCAAAATAATGTTGCTGATTACGCAATAGAAATCTGAATTGAATTTAGATATGAAAAAAACAATTGGTGTAGGACTAATGGTGTTGTCAGTTTATCTGTGCAATTCCAGTGCTTGTTTTGCAGGGAATAAGCTGTCTAGAGATAATGCTCAAGCAAGAATCGAAAATTATACTCAATCACAGTTAGTGGTTAATGTCTCTGGTAGAGATGAGCCACAAGGAGATTGTTTACGTACAGGTACATGCAAGGACTAATATTTTTTGATTACAAAGTAATATTTGTAACCGAGCTTAAATAATTAGCGTTAAGCGAGATTTATCAGATCATCAGATTTTTTCTCAACTTTCAATATTGGATATATCTTGGTTTGCTTAGGTAGAGGGAGTAATCCAGATGTTATCTATGCTTGTTTATCAGGGACTACTACTTTTTTGATTTTGTTCTGAATGTATTCAAGTAAATACTGATTTTGGATTTTCTTGCGTGAAGATGTGAAGAAAAATCTAAAATTAGTTATGTTTCTATACCTGGTTTTTGCGGATATGTTTGGTTTTCCACTGTAAAAGAGATAGTGACAGATCATGTTATGACCATTACAGCGTGAATTAATTTTTTATGCTTCTTAACTTAGAAAGATTTTATCAAGCTTGTAATCCTTCCCGGCCGTTGATGATTGAGAATGTAGACGACCGGATGTATTATATTGATTTTACTTCAGTCCGTGGGGGAAAAATTATTGAAGCTCTGCTGCGGACTATTACAAAGATTTCCCCAAATATACCAACCTGTCAATTATTTACGGGACATTTGGGCTGTGGAAAATCTACGGAATTGCTACGACTCAAGGCCGAGTTGGAAGCGCGAGATTTTCATGTTGTCTATTTTGAGTCTACCCATGTTTTAGAAATGGTAGATATAGATATTACAGATATTTTATTAGCGATCGCGGGTTTGGTGAGTGAAAACTTGGAAGCGATGAAACTGCGTGTCCAACCTAGTTACTTTACTAAGTTGTTTAGGGAGTTGGTAGATTTTTTGCAAACGCCTTTAGAATTGGGGGTAGAAGCGGAATTATCTGTGGGGATTGCCAAAATTACGGCGAAAACTAAAGAAAGTCCTCAGTTACGCAGACGGTTAAGAGACTATCTAGAACCACGCACAGAAAATATCTTACAATCAATTAATAAAGAGCTATTAGATCGGGCTAATTTGGAGCTAAAAGCTAGGGGGAAGAAGGGATTGGTGGTGATTGTGGATAACTTGGATCGGGTGGCGGTTCGTCCTTTACCGTCTGGGCGATCGCTACCAGAATACTTATTCATTGATCGAGGAGAACAATTAAGAAAATTGAATTGCCACATAGTTTACACAATTCCCTTAGCTTTGACATTTTCTAATGATAGTGCGGAACTACAACATCGTTTAGGAGGTGGAGTTGCACCGAAAGTATTACCAATGATTCCCGTGCGGCAACGTTCTGGAGAAATTAATACAGAAGGACTAGGATTAATGCGACAAATGGTATTAGCAAGAGCCTTTCCTGACAGATCACCAACAGATCGTTTAAATTTAGTTACCCAATTATTTGATCATCTAGATACTCTAGATCGTTTGTGTTTGATTAGTGGTGGTCATGTCCGCGACTTATTAGGGCTACTATTTGATTGTTTACGAGAACAAGATCCACCTTTTGACCGCAAATGTGTAGAATTAGTAATCCAAAGACAACGAGATTACCGGGCTAATGCCATTGATCTGGATGAAAGTGAATTAATCTTGCAGGTAATCCAAGATCAACGAGTTAGAGGCAATGTAGAGTACGATATTTTATTACGGAGTTTATTCGTATTTGAATATCGTGATCACCAGGGAGTTTGGTTTGCACTTAACCCAGTTTTAGCAGAAACCGAAAAATTTAAATTATGGTTAAAAGACAGCAAGCAGAGAATATAATCGCTGCTAATCAACAGTCTTTACGTAGTTTAGAAAGAGCAATTACCTTTTCTAAAAATCAGTTTTCAGTTATCTTGCTGTGCTGTAACTACGAATTTCTGCGAGATATAATCCGGCAACAACTAGCAATTAATGGTTGGGGAAATGAGCGTATTCAAAGTATTACTTTAGCCGAAAATGCTACAAGTTTATATACCACTATTCAATTACAACTTACCATTAATCAACCTGCCGGATTAATGATTATGGGGTTTGAATCAATCTATGAAATAGATGATCTCCTGCGTTCTATTAATCAAGTCCGAGATGAATTTCGTAAACGTTATCAAATCCCCATGATTTTTTGGGTAAATGATGAAGTGTTACAGAAAATCCTGCGGTTAGCTCCCGATTTTGCCAGTTGGGCAGCTACACCAATTAGATTTGAAATGACTTCTATTGGATTACTAGAATTTCTCTACCAAGAAACTGACGATCTATTTACGAGAGTTTTAGAAAGTAATTATGCACAAGGTAATCCTGTCACCTTAGAACAAGTATGGATTAGCAGTGATCAACTGCATTATGCAATTAAAGAATTGTATGATAGGGGGATTGAGATCGAAGCAGAATTAAATGCTAGGTTAGAATTTATTTTTGGCATAGATGATTATGTCAATAATCGGATTGATTCTGCCTTAAATAACTTTCAGAAAAGTTTGCGTTTTTGGCATCATCAAGAAAACTTATGGCTAACAGAATATGCAACTGATAGAACAGCAGAATTATCTGATTCATCCTATGCTGATCTTTTAAAACGGTCAATTTTATTATTTTATATTGGATTATGTTGCTGTCGTCTTGCCGAACAAAATCCTAAATCAAGAGAAAGATATTGGCAATCAGCTAAAACATATTTTCAGCAATGTTTACAAACATTTGAAATTGCTGGACGGATAGATTTAGTTTCGGAATTTATTGAACAATTATTAGAAGTCTTATATAGTTTAAAATCATGGACAGTATTAGAAGTTGTCGCTAAAAAATCCCTAGAGTTACATCAAATATATGGTAGGAAAATCCAATTAGTTTGTGATTATGGTTTTTTAGCACAGGTAGCTGTACATAATTCCAACTGGATACAAGCTAGTATTTTAGCGCATATATCACTATTACAATTAGAAACAGAAAAAAATCACCCAGAATCAAATCATTATTTATTTCCTCTGATATTAGAACAAATTTATTTATTAACTTTAGCAGAAGCCCTCAATCATCTAGGACAAATAACGGGAGCAAAAGAATATATAAATGCAGCATCTCAACAACTGTCATCAGCTTTAGAAAACAGTGAACATAAATATGATGCCCATCGTTATATTCGCTTATTACATAATTTAAGATCATTATACTTTCAAGTAGGACACTATCTTCAAGCCTATATTATTAAACAAAAACTCCGTTCTGTAGAACAACAATATGGTTTTGTCCCCTTTATTGGGGCTGGACGGCTACAACCGCAAAGACAAGTCACCAACCCCACTTTAATATCTACATTTGCCAGTAATAGTATAGCCTTAGAAATTGCCGCTTCTGGTAGAGAATATGATGTTAATAACTTAATTGGGAGAATTAGTCGTGCAGACCAAAAATTAATAGTTATTCATGGACAGTCAGGTGTTGGTAAAAGTTCTACTGTTACGGCTGGCTTAGTTCCCGCACTACAAAACCGGGCTGTTGGTGATCAAATTGCTGTACCAGTTGTCCTCCAAGTCTATACAGATTGGTTAGGAGAATTAGGTAAATCCTTTACCAAGGCCATGTTAGAAATGCAAAAAATATCAGCCATGGAAACAGAATTTCGATCTGATATTTCTATACCTACAACTATTAATAGTATTTTGCAACAATTACGGGAAAACGCAGATAATCATTTAATTACAGTGTTAATTTTTGACCAATTTGAAGAATTTTTCTTTGGTGATACAGATATTCAGAAAAAACAAATATTTGATCAATTTATTAGTGATTGTTTAGGTGTATCTTTTGTGAAAGTTATTTTGACTTTGCGCGAAGATTATTTACATCGCCTTCTAGATTTTAAATGTCTTTCATCAATCGAAACAATTAATAATAATATTCTTGACAAAAATATTCGTTATCAACTTAATAACTTTTCTCCTGAAAATGCCAGAAAAATCATTCAGAAATTAACTGAACGTTCACATAATCAATCCCAACTCAAATTAGAACCAGATTTAATTGATGCGTTAGTTGCTGATTTGTCTTCAGAACTGGGCGAAATTCGTCCGATAGAATTGCAATTAGCGGGCGCACAATTACAAGATAAATATATTACTACCCTTGCCCAGTATCAAGCATATCGTCCCAATAAGTTAATTCAAACATATATTCAAGAATTAATTAAAGAATGTGGAAAAGAAAACGAACGGGACGCTCTCCTGGTTTTATATTTATTAACAGATGATCATAACAAAAGACCTTTTAAAACCCGGACAGAATTAACATTAGAACTCTCAGAGTTAGAAGATCCTAGTAACTTAGACTTGATTTTAGATATTTTAGTTCGCTCCGGGTTAGTTGTGATATTTCCCAATGTTCCCGAACGCTATCAATTAATTCATGATTATTTAGTCAGCTTAATTCGTTATTTACAACAACAGGAATCTGGATTACAAACACAAATTAATACATTACGGGATCAGGTTAGAAATAGTTATCAAGAAATTGAACGACTTAAAAGTGAATTAAGAAAAACTCAGAACGGCGTTAGTTTAGAACAGACACACCATTCACAAGGAGATAATTTACTGGCAGAATTAAGAGAATTACGAAAGCGAGAAGAAGCAAGTCAAATAGAAATTCAACATTTACGCACAGAATTAAAAGAAAAAGAGTTACTTGCAAAATTAGCCGATAGCCAAGAAAAACAACGTTTGGGTGCAATTAGATTAAATATTGCCCTGAAAATAGCCTTAACAGCTTCTATTATTGCTATGTTTGCCTTAACTACTTCTGTGATTACGTCCACAGATAGTGAAATGAAAACTCTAAGTGCATCTAGTGAGACTTTATTTGCTTCTCAAAAAGGTATTGATGCTCTCAAGGAAAGTTTGAAAGCAGGAAAAAAATTAAAAAAAACTCTATGGATAGATACTTCTACTCAAGAGAAGGTATTAACTGCACTATATCAAGCGGTTTATGGAGTCAAAGAACGTAATCGTTTAGAAGGTCATTTGTCGGGAATCAGAATGGTGACATTTAGTGCAGATAAATCTTTAATAGCTTCAGCTAGTGCAGATACAACAATTAAACTTTGGAGTCCTAATGGTCTTTTAATCAACACTTTATCAGGACATGAAGATGTAGTAAATAGTGTTATTTTTAGTCCTGATAGTCAAATGTTAGTTTCCGCTAGTCAAGACAAAACAATTAAACTCTGGAGTCGAAAAGGTAAACTACTCAAAACTTTACTAGGTCATACATCTATAGTGAATAGTGTAAGTTTCCATCCTGATGGTCAAATTATCGCCTCTGCAAGTACCGATAAAACCATAAAATTGTGGAATCAAGAAGGTAAACTACTAAAAACATTATCTGGTCATAAAGATGCTGTTTTAGCCGTAGCTTGGTCTAATGATGGGAAAATTTTGGCTTCTAGCAGTGCTGATAAAACCATAAAATTGTGGAGTAGCAAAGGTCAATTAATCAAAACTTTACCAGCCCATGAAGATGCTGTTTTAGCTATAGCTTGGTCTAGTGATAGTAAAATTTTGGCTTCTGCAAGTTTAGATAAAAAAATCAAATTATGGAATCAAGAAGGTCAATTACTCAAAACTCTTTCTGGACATAGCAACGGTGTTATTAGTATCAATTTTAGCAGCAGCGATCATACTCTAGCATCTGCTAGTATGGATGAAACAGTTAGAGTTTGGAGTATTGATGGTAATTTACTAGGAACTCTGCGAGGACATAATGGTTGGGTAAATAGTGTTAGTTTTAGCCCTGACCGACTAACTTTAGCATCTGCTGGTAGAGATAAAACTATTATTTTGTGGCGTTGGGATAGTCTAATTTTACCTAATCCCCAAGCTAATAATGATTGGGTAACAAGTATTAGTTTTAGTCCTGATAGTAATACTATTGCCGGTGCTTGTTTGGATAAAACAATAAAAATCTGGAATCGGGAAGGTAAATTACTCAAAAAATTCATAGCCCATAATGATCAAGTTTGGGCTGTAGCTTGGTCGCCAGATGGTAAAATTATTGCTTCTGCTAGTAAAGATAAAACTATAAAATTATGGCATCAAGATGGTAAATTATTAAAAACATTATCTGGTCATAATGATCCAGTTTTAGCTGTAGCTTGGTCGCCAGATGGTAAAATTATCGCTTCTGCTAGTAAAGATAAAACCATAAAATTATGGAATCAAGATGGTAAATTACTAAAAACTTTAAATGGTCATACTGATGCTATTAATTGGGTGAGTTTTAGTCCTAATGGTAAATTTCTAGCCTCCGCTAGTGATGATAAATCAGTAAAAATATGGACAAGTAATGGCGAAATGATCAAAAATTTAACTGGTCATACTCGCAGGGTAAATGGTGTAGCCTGGTCGCCTAATGGTAAATTATTAGCTTCTGTTAGTCTTGATAGTACGGTGAAAATTTGGAGTGAGAACGGTCAATTACAAAAAACCCTGATGGGGTATGGTGATGGTTTTATTAGTGTTAAGTTTAGTCCAGATGGTAAAACTCTAGCCGTTAGCAGTGATAATAAAATCAGGTTGTGGAATCAAGAAGGTGTTTTAATGATGGTTTTAAAAGGTGATGCAGAAGATCTAAGCAGCGTTAGTTTTAGTCCAGATGGTAAAATACTAGCGGCTGGTAGTGGTAATAGTCATGTAATTTTACGGAAGTTATCGGATATGACATTAGAAAGATTACTGGAAAGTAATTGCCATATATTAAAAAATTATCTACTATATAATCCAAACCTGACCAGAAGCGATGCCTATAAAGAGGAAAGTTATAGAACTTTATGTCAAAATAATTAGGGGAATAATTAGGGCTTGCTGAAAAAGTCTTTTCCTGAGGGCTAGGAGTCAGGAGTCACCGAGTCAGGAGGAAGAATTAGAAGGAGAGAAGAATAGTTTCAAATTTCAGAAAGTGATAGGTTTTTAATGGTTTCAATCCTTATTCCTTGCACCTAATTCACTTTTTTAACCGGGAAACTCTTAATCTATCTAGGTTTTCGGTTTATTCAGTAAGCCCTAATTAGTGATTTATAATTCTTCTTTTTCATCTATTCTTTAGCAAATAAAAAGCCATATAAGACTATGCAAATTACTTTTTTACCAGATGATATCACCGTTAATGCCGAAGTAGGAGAAGCTTTGTTAGATGTCGCAGAACGGGCTGGAGTATCCATTCCTACCGGTTGTTTAATGGGAACTTGTCACGCTTGTACTGTAGAATTAGATGATGGTGAAGTTATCCGGGCTTGTATTACCGCAGTTCCACCAGGAAAAGATAAATTAACGATACATCTTTTTAGTGATCCAACTTGGTAATTATCTATGCAGCAATCTACTTCTAATCATCATCAAGATTTTATCCGACAACTAATAACTTTAGTTGCTGTTGTTGGTGCTTTTGTGGTGAATGTAGCATCAAATATTTTTCCCTTAAATGGACTGAGTATAGGGGCAATTTCTAACACTTTATTTAAAGATGTGTTGATTATTCCTGCTAACTATGCTTTTGTCATTTGGGGAGTGATTTATTTAGGATTATTTGCTTTAGCAGTTTATCAATTTCTACCTAACCAAAAACAGGATGCAGATTTACGCAAAACAGGTTATCTGTTAGTGATTGCTTCTGTTTTTCAAAGTATTTGGGTGTATTTATTTTTGTCTAGACTTTTTGCTTTTTCTGTTGTGGCTATGTTCGGTATTCTCATACCGCTGATGGCTATTTATCATATTTTAGGCATTGGCAAAAAGCGGGTATCTCAAACGAAAAAGTTATGCTTGCATAATCCTGTGAGTATTTATTTGGGTTGGATTTCTGTGGCAACTGTGGTAAATGTGGCTTCTGCACTATATTTTTATGGTTGGAATGGTTGGGGTATTAATAGTCAAGTTTGGACTATGATTATGTTAGTTATAGCAACAACGATTGCGGCTGTGATTGCAATTAGGTACAAAGATATTCCCTATACTGGTGTTACGGTTTGGGCATTAATAGCGATCGCTGTTAAACATAGTAATATTGATGTATTGCGTAATTTAGCGATATTTTTGGCATTTATCTTGACAAGCATTATGCTATTTAAGACACAAATTAAAGACTAAAAGCCCAGTTAATGGACAAAACACCAATTACTCTTTATCGACAAGGAAATGCCAATTCCCCCAGAATGGATAATGTTCGCCCTAATAAAGATATAGCTTGCTATGATAAAGATGGGCAAGTGTGGGTTATGACTACTTTAGCAGATGGGGAATCAACAGGCGGAATATCAACATTTGCTAATCCAGGATATGGTAAAAATTGGTGGCAATTACAAGCAGGAACAAAAATACCAGAACAGCTAGAATTAGTTAATGACTATGATAATCATTGGCTGTGGAAACCCATTCAAGATATGCCATTGGAGGATTATAAAGAAGTATTGCAACAGATAGGCACATATTTCTCTAAAGTTAATGAATAGTAGTGACAATCATATCTAGAAGGAATTAGCTATGGATTTATCATTTAAAGACATCAAATTTATGATCGAAGCTGTTGATAATTTGATGGTAAAATACCAAGAAAGAATTAATCAAATTGAAGACTTGGATGAATATGAAGATGAAGTTTCTGATCTAGGAAATGACATAATGTTTTTATCATCACTCCGCAAAAAAATAGATGATAGTTTAAATGATAGTCTTAGAGGTTGTTTGGAAAGTATCAGATGAAACCCATAATCTCCAAAAACCTAACCCCCCTGCCCCCCTTCCCTACCAGGGAATGGGGTTTTCAAAGCCTCTCCCCGCGTCGGGGAGAGGTTTGGAGAGGGGTCAATTTATACATTCAAAACTTTTCAAACATCCTCTTAGGCAGCAAGCAAATACTTCTATTTTCAGACCACTTTCTATTGGGAGAGGAAAATACAGTAGAGAGGAAATCAAAAAAGCCAAATTAAAGCACTTAGAAGCAACAATAAAGGGGTCAACCAATCACCCCACTGCACATATAAAGTCTGAGTTTGACGAGGATAAATAGTTTCTGCATGAGTTTGATAGGTGTTATAAGCCGATTTCCAGAGAGTTTGCCCATGGGGATTAATAAATGCCGAATAACCTGTATTTGTTGCCCTCACAGCCCATCTATCAGTTTCAATTGCCCGCATGATATCCTGGGCATGATGTTGATTTGCCATTGCTGCCGTATAATGGGCATCATTGGAAGAACTGAGCATAAATTTTCCCCCCATAGAAGCTTGATATCGGAAGTTTTCCGCAAAAGCTGATTCATAACAAATACCAATAATTACTCTTCCAAAAGGAGTATTAAAAATTTGCTTGGCTTTACCCGGAACTTGGTGTGCTTCTAGCGGTGATAGACGTTGAATAATTCCCCCTAAAATATTTTCAAAAGGAATATATTCTCCCAATGGCACAAGTTTAGATTTATCATAGCGGCTAGTAATTGCCCCATTCCCAAGAACCGTAAATAAACTATTTGTATAACTACTTCCTTGTTCACCAAATGCACCTATCCAAGCTATTACACCCTTTTCCCGAATAGCTGCGAATAAAGGAGTTTGAAGTAAATCACGAGAAAAAATAGGTATAGAAGCCTCCGGGGTAAGAACAGCTTGGACACCTTGATTAGTTAAACTTAAATATCCTTCAGTGTAAGCTGTCATAGCCCGACGTAAACCTTCAGGAAGAACCTTAATTTTATTAGGAATATTACCCTGAATAATGCCAATTTTCAAAGCCGTACTTGGGGTTGAATTTAGGGGTGCAGTGTAGAGAATAAAACCGATAAAATGAGAAATAATTAATAACGAAACAGCCAAAATTAAATAACCATTGACAAAACCTTTCCCTAAACTCCCCTCCTCCTTTGCGCCTTTGCGCCTACCCTTAGGGATCTCTAAGAGAGATTGCGTGAGATATTCCGCAATTAAACCATTAAACGCCACAATTACCGCTGTTACAGTATTTGGTCCAGAAAGCTGTCCTAAATGTAAAATTACCAGATTTTGCGGTGATTGAGTGTAAGCCAGAGAACTCCACCATAGAGGACTTGCACTCCAGAGGCTTTCTAAGCCACACCAAATGGCTGTACCAATGAGAACACGCAACCAAGGATTTCCCCTATCTAGACGCACCATTAAAGCTGCCCAAACAGAGACTAATATCCCCCCCCAAAGGCTAATAAATGCCCAACAAAGGAGGGTAATAATTAAACTAGGCAACCAGGGGACACCTAACCAATCCATTGGATGAATCCCTGTAATCCATGACAAGGCAACTCCGTGATAACCGATACCCCAAATTAGGGCAAGGGGCAGGGGGCGGGGGGCAGGGGGATCTGTTTTGGATGTATATTTAATAATTAGTATCCATAGGGGTACAAGGGCAATCCAGGCTAGAAACCATGCACCAATAGGGGCAACGGTCGTTCCCATGAATATGCCACTGATAAAAGATAAGGTATAATATTTAATGGATTTAGAAATCTTTTGCTGTCCGAGTTTGATCATCTCCTTGTGTCCTAAAGTACCTAAAGGAAGGAATTCAGATCCCCGACTTCTCTAAGAAGTCGGGGATCTTGTTTCTTGTTAATTGTCTATTCTGCTTCTTCTAGCTCCCCATTATCACCTGTGTCGGGGGGGACAATTGCAACTCCGGTAATGGCATCATCTTCGTCTAGACGTTGCACTCTGACTCCGGTGGCTGATCTGGATTGAATAGAAATGGCATTGACCGCTTGACGAATAATGATACCGCGATTGGTGGCCATCATGATTTCTTCGTCGCTGTTGACAATTCGCAAGGTGGCTAATTTGTCTTTGGTTTTGCGGTTTTTGAATTTGGTGGCCATTAAACCTTGACCAGCACGGTTTTGCAGTCGAAATTGAGAAACGGGAACGCGTTTGCCATAACCGCCCATGGTAATCACTAATACCCAAGGTCCGGTACTGTTGGCGTTGCTGACTTCTACAATTTCCTCGCTATTTTCGATTTCGGCAATTTCTGCGGTTTCTACAATTTCTTCAATTTCTGCGGTTTCTTCGATTTCTTCGCTTTCCCCTTCTATGACAGTAGCTAAGGTATCAAGAATAGCCGCAGGAAGGATGTCCATACCGATGAGTTCGTCTTTGTTCTTGAGTTTCATGGATTTTACACCACGAGTGGCTCTACCCAAGGGACGCAGTTGATCATGAGTACAGCGGAAGTGAATGGCCATACCTTGACGTGAACCGATAATGATGCTGTCTTCTACTCTAGCTCTTCTCACCCAGCGCAGTTGGTCGCCTTCTTCTAAGGATATGGCAATTAATCCGTTGGCGCGAATGTGGCTAAATGCTTCCAGGACGGTTTTTTTGATGTTACCGCCTTTGGTGAGCATGACGAGATATTCTTCGCTGCTAAATTCGTCTACGGGGACAATAGAGGTAATTTTTTCTTCTTTGGGAATGGGCAACATTTGTACAATCGGTGTCCCCCGACTGGTGCGCGAACTGACGGGAATTTGATATGCTCTCAGGCAATACACGACTCCGCGATCGCTAAAGAATAAGATACTATCATGGTCGCAGCAGGTCAAAAAATGCTCAATGGTATCATCATCTTTGACTTTTGCCCCCGCTTTACCTCTGGTAGCCCGACTTTGGGATTCAAAGGTGTTGACGGGCATCCGTTTGATGTAACCTTGTTCTGTTACTAGAATAATCGCCTTTTCATTGGCAATTAAATCAATATCATCTATGTCTCCTTCCCCATGAGTAATTACTGTTCTCCTGGGTGTGGCAAAGCTGGTTTTAATTTGACTAATTTCCGTTTCAATGATTTCTAGCACCCGTTCCCGTCTAGCTAAAATATCCTCTAAATCGCTAATTTTAACTTGTAAATCGTCGTGTTCGAGGCGAATTTTATCGGCTTCTAATGCTGTTAACCGCCGTAGTTGCATTTGCAAAATTGCGTCTGCTTGCACTTCCGACAGTCCGTAGGTGGTAATTAACTCACCTTTGGCTGTGGGTGCGTCCGGTGCATGACGAATTAAAACAATAATTGCATCTAATCGTGATAGGGCAATTAATAAGCCTTGTAATAGGTGATCTCGTTCCTGGGCTTTCCTGAGTTCGTAGCGAGTCCGGCGTTCAATGGAGAGAATGCGGAAATCTAGGAAGACGCTGAGGAAACGTTTGAGGTTCAGGGTTTGGGGTTCACTGTTGACCAGTGCCAACATATTCGCCCCAAAGTTAGACTGTAAAGGGGTTTGTTTATAAAGATTGTTTAAAACGACGCGGGGATAGGCATCACGTTTTAATTCTATGACAATTCTCATGCCGTCACGATCGCTCTCGTCCCGGATATCGGAAATGCCCTCAATGCGTTTATCATTCACCAATTCGGCAATTTTTTCAATTAATGCCGCTTTATTGGTTTGGTAAGGCAATTCGGTGATGATAATTGCTTCCCGTTCGGGACGGTTGCGTTGGGTAATGGTTTCAATATTAGCCACACCCCGCATGGTAATTGAACCGCGTCCAGTGGTATAAGCTTCTTTAATGCCAGTGACTCCCAATATCTGCGCCCCAGTCGGGAAGTCGGGACCGTGAATATACTGCATTAACTGAATGTCAGTTATTTCGGGATTGTGAATTAGTGCCACTAATCCATCAATCAATTCTCCCAAGTTGTGCGGAGGAATATTTGTGGCCATTCCCACAGCAATCCCCGAAGAACCATTGAGGAGAAGTTGAGGAATGCGGGAGGGTAAAACTGTGGGTTCTTGTTGAGAACCATCGAAGTTATCGGCAAAGTCTACGGTTTCGGCTTCAATATCCTGGAGGAGGGCTACACTGGTTAGGGCGTGCAGACGACATTCTGTGTACCGCATTGCCGCCGGCGGATCATTATCCACTGAACCAAAGTTACCATGTCCACTGATGAGAGGCGATCGCATGGAGAAATCCTGCGCCATCCGCACCAAAGCATCATACACTGCTGTATCACCGTGGGGGTGATATTTACCCAAAACTTCCCCGACCACACGGGCGCATTTCCTGAAAGGGCGATCATGTAGTAAACCCAGTTCGTGCATGGCATAGAGGATGCGACGATGCACAGGTTTGAGACCATCCCTAGCATCTGGCAGCGCCCGACCTACAATGACGCTCATGGCGTATTCTAGATAAGACCGCGACATTTCACCTCGCAAATCCGTCGGGATAATCCTCTCCTGTGAGGTTGTCATAAACTCGAAAACTCCAAAAAAATGTAGATTTTAGGCTTCAACTTGACAAAAGACAAAATTATGTCAAATTAACTTTGAATAGTTGTCATATTTTGCTATAATTCTAACATATTGTGACGCAATTCGCACAAATACTATCCAATATCGAAAAATAGTCAATTTACAACTTATATAAAAAGGCTAGATTCTTGAAAACAATCTATAAATCTGATTGATTAATTGCATCTAAAATAACTTTTCAAAATGAAAACAGAAGGACAAATAATTTCCAAATTTCCCATCATATTCAGCCGAAATAACAAAATCCCCGACTTCTCAAAGAAGTCGGGGATTTGATTTTAAGCAGGAGGATAACCAGCAGCAGTCAAAGCTTCTTTAATAGCAGTTTCTGAAGCTTGAGTATCTACATTGACAAACTTGGTTTTGGTATCAGCTTCCACAATAGCATTAGTATCAATAGCTTTAACTGCCTTGGTTATATTACTAGCACAAGCAGAACAAGCCATTCCGGGAATAGTCAGTGTGATTGTCATAGGTAAAAAATGAGTGGGAACTCAATTAAAAGTCACAAAAATATGCGTCTTAACTAACTGCATTATGCTTTAAAAGAAAGTATATCTTAAATCTTCTAGATTAATTAGTCAAGAAAGAACAATTGTTGATTTTTTGCGCCAGAAAAGCTAGTACCGCAGGGTAGATTTCCACCAATTTCCTGTGGTAGTTGACAGCCAAACACGAATGTAGTAACTTCGTACTATATAAATTTGGTTCTCAATGTCATCTACCTCTAGGGAGTAAAGCAATGAAGCTATCTAAAATGGATTTAAGCAGTTTATTGGCAATTTCTCACTCTGAGGGATATTTGCAATTATTACTCGACAGAGGCAACGAGTTTGAATTAATGCAAATTTCCGCACCAGTAGAGGCTTACGAAGGCTTAAAACAACTAAATGAGATAATTTCTGATACTGTACCCGCAGAAGAAGAAATTCCCATGCTACCTGTTAATTCTTCTGTAGCTTATGCAATTGGTTATGATGCTGATTCACAAATTTTGCAAGTAGAATTCCAAAGTGGTGAAGTTTACCAATATTTTGATGTAGAAGCAGAAACTTGGGAAGATTTTCAATCAGCAGATTCCATTGGTGAATTTTTTAATCAAGAAATCAAAGGTAATTATGAATGCGATTGTATAGATAATATATATGATGATGAAGATTATTAAAATCAAAAACTGTAGGTTGGGTTGACGCAAGGAAACCCAACACAAAGTTTAATAATTTAGGTTTCCTAATATCAACCTTGAATTAATGTTTGAAAATCTGGCTCATTTTTAATGTCATCAAAATCAATATCAGTTGCAGCATCTTCTCGATAACTGGGATTAAATTCCATAGCTTTTTGCAGATTTTCCAAAGCTAATTCCACCTTTCTTTGGAGTGCATAACAGGCAGCTTTATGATAATATGCGCTAGGATAATCAGATTTAATTTCTAATGCTTTATCAAAACTGATAATTGCTTGATCATCTTCTCCCAACATTACCAAAGTGTAACCCCGTTTATCCCAGACTTTAGGAGAATTGGGTTGAAATTCTAAAGCTTTATCAAAAGAAGTAACTGCATCTTCATAACGTTCTAATTCTAGCAAAGATAAACCACGATTTACCCAAGCAACTCCATCATCAGGTTTAATTTTAGTAGCTTTATCAAAACAGTTAAAAGCCTCTTGATGTTTTCCTAGATTTCCACAAGCCACACCAATATCACACCAAGCTTGATGATATTCAGGATTGATTTTAATGGCTTGATTATAGGAAGCTATAGCATCTTTATAGCGTTTTAGACGATTGAGAATTATCCCCCGTTTTAGCCAATTTTCTGGATTTTCAGGTTGAATTTTAATGAGTTGTTCGTAAATAGCTAAAGCATCTTCATGGCGTTTTTCTAAAAATAGTATTTCTGCTTGTTTGATATAATCATCAATAGAAACTTCTGGTTGTAATGGTTCTGGTGCTTTTTCTGGTGTTGGAGTAGGTGTAATTTCCGCTAACTCTTTGAGAATTATATCTTTACATTGTTGAGCATCAATTTCCAACTTTTGCAAATTTTCCAGAATAGTAACTTGCTGTTTTTGCACATCATTTTGTAAACCGGAAAACTGAGATGTAAATTCTCCACCCGACTTTTCTAAATTCTCAATAATTTGCTGTTGTCGTTGTTGAGCATTATTTTGTAATTCTGTAAGTTGCTGAGAAAATTCAATTTCCAACTTTTGCAAATTTTCCAGAATAGTAACTTGCTGTTTTTGCACATCATTTTGTAAACCGGAAAACTGAGATGTAAATTCTCCACCCGACTTTTCTAAATTCTCAATAATTTGCTGTTGTCGTTGTTGAGCATTATTTTGTAATTCTGTAAGTTGCTGAGAAAATTCAATTTCCAACTTTTGCAAATTTTCGAGAATAGTAACTTGCTGTTTTCGCACGTCATTTTGTAAACCGGAAAACTGAGATGTAAATTCTCCACCCGACTTTTCTAAATTCTCAATAATTTGCTGTTGTCGTTGTTGAGCATTATTTTGTAATTCTGTAAGTTGCTGAGAAAATTCGCTTTGTAATTTACCAAAATCCTCAAGTAATTGATATTTTTGAACTTGGGTATCAGTTTTTAATTCAGTAATGTCTGACTTAAATATATTATTCAGGTTTTCGATATTACCTATAACTATATCTTTTTGATTTTTAACATCTAATTGAAATTGAGATAATTCATTATTAAATTCTGATTGTAATTTCCCTAAATTCTCAACAGTATGAAATTTCTCTTGTTGAGTTTCCGACTCTAACTCTTGAAATTGAGATATCAAATCAGCGCGAGATTGTTCAATATCACTAACAGCGATATCTTTTTGATTTTCTACTTCTGACTTGAGTTGGGTAAATTGAGAAAATAACTGAAATTCTAACTTTTTGATATTGTCAATTGTAATTTTTTGCTGTTGAGCAGATAAGGTTAATTGTTCTAGTTGAGTATTTAATCTAAACTCTAAATTACTAATATTCTCTTGAGCAGATTTAACTTCAATTTCCAAAGCTGTTAAAAACTCTTGTTTTGATTTAGGTAAATCAGATAAAAGAATAGATAAATTTTCTTCCTCACCATGAATCTTTTGTTTAAGTGTATTAACTTCCTGTGCTAATTCTTGAGTAGTATTTTTAGATGCTTGAATCAGTTTTTTTGCTTCTGCTTGAACCGTAGTTAATTGAGTTTGCAAATTTTCAATTCCTTGAATTTGCTGCATTGCTCGTTCGACAATTTCTCTAATTACTGCTCGACGAAAAAACCATAACATGGCAATTAAGGCCACAGGAAATAAACTTAAAATAGTCAACCAGATATTAAGCAAAGTATTCGTGCGAGTAAAAGCCCGTTCAAAATCAGATTGAACTTGTTTTTGAGTTCTGGTTTCTTGTCGCAGTCGCGCTAATTCTTCCCGTTCCTGATTTGATAGTACCTGAGCAGTAGCAGATGGTACAGAATAACCACTGATAAAAGCCGTTGATAGCAGTAAGGGTGACAAGAAAATGGCACTTTTTAAAGCCAGATTTGAGAACATGGGGTTTTTGCTGTTCATAACAATTTTCCCTATCCAGTGGTGATTTTTTGCAGAAGCGTGATTGGATGTTAGGGTAGCTGTTTGATATTAGCAGATTATCTAGAGAGATATCCGTTCTATAAAACTTACCCAAAATTACCAAAGTCTAGACACATCTGGACAGCGATAACCTTAGTGCTTATTTCCTGTTTAATCACGGTCTGAGAATGGCTTCTAAGAGGTTTTTCCGCTCCACAGGCAATCTCGGTAGAACTTACCGTTTCTGACCGTAGTTCCTAAAAGGAACCGCTACGCTACAGGGATAAAAATATCCACAAACCATCGGTCAATATTACGCGCTGCATTTAAGTCCCTGTCAGCTTTATAGCCACAATCAGGACAAATATAAACGCGGTTTTTTAATGGCATTTTATGACGATGATTACCGCAGTTAGAGCATATTTGGGAACTAGGAAAGAACCTATCCACAAGGATTAGTTCACTCCCGAATTTCTCAGTTTTGTACTCTAATTGCCTTTTAAATTCATACATCCCACAATCTGCAATTGCACCTGCTAATTTGTGGTTCTTCAAAAATGCCTTAACGTGCAAATCTTCTATCTTAATTATGCTGTGGTTTTTAGCTAGATAGTAGGTTAATTTGTGAATAGAATCCTGGCGAATATTAGAAACTTTGGCGTGTAATTTAGCTAATTTTCTCACAGCTTTTTTACGGTTATTAGAGCCTTTAATTTTCCTGCTCACACTACGCTGTAAACGTTTCATGCGTTTACTCTTATGGCGGTAGGCTTTAGGATTCTCGAATACTTCACCATTACTGCAAACTGCTAATTCTTTGATACCAATGTCAACACCAATGGTCGGTCTGTCTGCAAGTATAGGAGGTTTTTCAACTTCGTATTTAACAGAAATAAACCATTTATCAGCCTGTCTAGAAATCACGCAATTATGAGTTACTGTAATCGGTAAAGGTTCTGCTAAACGTACCCAGCCAATTGACGGTAATTTAATTCTTTTACTATCATTTTTAATTGCTGGTTTCGCCTTAGTTCCTGACTCCAAATAGAAAGAATCACGTTGACCTTTCTTTTTGAATCGGGGTTGTTTCGATGTCTTCCTAAAACACCTATCCCATGCTTGGCGTAAGTCAGCTAACGCCTTCTGAGGGATATTTTTATTAACTTCGTAATACCAAATATGCTCAGATTTTACCTCAGCAACTAACTTTTTATGCAAGTCAATAGCTGATGGTAATTTAAGTTTTTCGCCTTCTTTGCGAGTAGCTAAAATATCTATGATTTGAGCATTTGCCCAGTTATAGGCGTGTCTAGCTACTCCAGAGGCTTTGCGAAAAGCTGTAATCTGTCGGTTATTTGGAATTAGTGCAGTTTTGAATGATAAAAGCATTGACTCGACCTTTCAATGTTGTACTATAGTTAGTATACCAACTTACAAGGTTAAAGTCAATGCCATTTGAGAAAAATAATAAAATTGGTGCTAAGAAAATCCTCAAAGCTGAGTTAGACGCTCAACCAATTTGTTTTAAAGGTCGGAAAGGACAGAGGGTAAAAATTAAAACCGTCCCTAACACAGCAACAACGGTTAAGGGAATTTGTTGATCAATTAATTGAAGACTTGGACAAACAGTAATATATGGATAGTTATGGGTAGAAATTATCAAACTGTTTCTACCCCCCATTTTAGAATGGAAGTAAGTAATGAGACAAAATTAATTACACAAATATTTGGACTGAAATCCGTAATGGACAAAGGATTGGTAAATAAATAATATGTAATTAATTCTGTCCAGGTACTTATGGAACAATGAACTACCCCTGGCTAACTTCGTTTGAGCTTACTGAGAATGAGATAATGAGAGCAATCGCCTATTTTCCTTGTTAATATTCCTTGTTAAAAAATAATAAAGGTTATTTATAGATTTGAAATTTAAGATAGCTTATTTAACGTGGTGCAAACAAAACACTTGAATTATTAAGCGTATAATATGAAACTACAAAACTTCTTGAATACAGAGGAAAAATGGGGTTACGAAGCGATCGCCGAAGATCGGGAATTGTCTCGGCAAGTTCAAGTAAGATTAATTGATTTAAGACTCCTAGAACCACCCGCCGACGGACTATTTGGACCAGTTTCCACAGCCGCACTGAAAAAGTTCCAAACCTTAACAGAAACAGGAGAAACTGATTTTCTAGGTGCAGTCACAGCCAAAAAATTGATTGAAACTAAAACAGAAGACCTGCCAAAACCTCCTTTAAATCTAGGAACTGATATTGCCAGCAAGATCATTAAATATATGTTGGCTAAAAATTATGAAGTATTCACCAATCCCAAAGAATACAACATTGTTTATATCGAGGGTATAAATGGAGACTGGACACTCAATAGTGATGCTGCCAACGCCTTTAATGACCGCCGCATTGTGATCGAAATCGTAGATGGTGTCCCCAAAATCGTTGATCATTGGCAAGCAACTACTGAACCAGGTAGTAAATATACTCACAAACCCATGAATCGCAAAGGAGCAGCAAGAATCCAGTTTGGACAATACAAGGCTTGGAGAGTGGGAAAACACGGTACTTCCAATCCCCATGAAGCATTAGTTCAATGTGGAAACATCACTGTTTGTCGAGATTTTAACGAAGATTTCAAACGAACTGGTGATGAATTGGATACAGGTGATTATTTTGCCGTTAATCAACATTGGGGCTATGATTACCCCAGCAATGATATCAAAGGAGCTAGTGCAGGTTGTTTAGTCGGTCGGCTAACGGAAGGACACCGTGAGTTCATGGCTATCGTTAAGCAAGACCGCCGCTATCTTCAGAACAATAGTTACACTTTTTATACTACCATCATTTCCGGGGATGATTTATTACAGTCAACTTAACGCAAAACCTCATATCCAGTGAACAACCTGGTAATGGGTAATGTTCATGATGGCTACTTAATTTAATAGGCGATAAAATCCCCGGTTTCATCCTTTAATTCTGCCAGTGCGATCGCTCGCGATACTAACATCAAAGCTTTAATTAAAGTTTAAAGGAGTCTGTACAGAGGTTTATATCCAACTTCTGTACAATTCAAGACAAAATTTCCAAAATCTAACTTACTCTAAACCACAGTTGTGAAGATAAAATAAAATTTTTATCCTGGTTTTATATCATAATATTTTTTGTTTTAATTCTTTTTGATAAAAAAATCTTATCATTCATGCCGATTTATTGACATCAACACACATTTTATGATAACAATGTGTGTTTGGGACTCCTAAACAAAATCCCCACATCAATAGTCTATTGTTTGGATTTAGCCCCCAAAATGCTGGTAAAATCACTCTCCTCAGTACACTAGCTACCTAGAAATTAATTAATAGCTACTCGTTAACCTATCAACCTGTGTCATGGTAATTGGATATCTAAATTGTTTATACAGATACCCAAAATTTTAGCCTGTGCTAAAATCAGCATACCGGCACGACGCAGGTGATAGGAAAAATGCCATGTTTGAGCGCTTCACAGAAAAAGCCATTAAGGTAATCATGCTGGCCCAAGAAGAGGCCCGCCGTTTAGGTCACAACTTTGTCGGAACTGAGCAGATCCTCTTGGGTTTGATTGGTGAAGGCACAGGAGTAGCCGCCAAGGTGCTGAAATCAATGGGAGTTAATCTTAAAGATGCTCGCATTGAAGTTGAAAAAATCATAGGACGGGGTTCAGGCTTTGTAGCCGTGGAAATTCCGTTTACGCCACGGGCAAAACGGGTTTTAGAACTATCCTTGGAAGAAGCACGCCAATTGGGGCATAACTACATTGGTACCGAGCATCTGTTGTTGGGCCTGATCCGCGAAGGGGAAGGTGTCGCAGCCAGGGTGCTAGAAAACCTCGGTGTAGATTTGACCAAGGTGAGAACCCAAGTGATTCGGATGTTGGGAGAAACGGCGGAAGTTACGCCGGGTGGCCCCTCTGGTCGCACTAAAACCCCAACTCTCGATGAGTTTGGATCAAACCTGACCCAAATGGCTATTGATAACAAGCTTGATCCTGTGGTGGGACGCGCCAAGGAAATCGAGCGAGTTATCCAAATTTTGGGTCGCCGGACTAAAAACAATCCAGTTTTGATTGGTGAACCTGGTGTTGGTAAAACCGCCATCGCTGAAGGTTTAGCTTCACGCATCGCCAGCAAGGATATCCCCGATATCTTGGAAGATAAGCGTGTAGTCACTCTTGATATTGGTTTGCTAGTAGCAGGAACTAAATATCGGGGTGAATTTGAAGAACGTCTCAAAAAAATTATGGATGAAATCCGCTCTGCGGGTAATGTCATCCTAGTAATTGACGAAGTTCACACCTTAATTGGTGCAGGTGCAGCCGAAGGGGCGATTGATGCGGCGAACATCCTCAAGCCAGCTTTGGCGCGGGGTGAATTGCAATGTATCGGTGCTACTACTTTGGATGAATACCGTAAACACATTGAACGGGATGCAGCGTTGGAAAGACGCTTCCAGCCTGTAATGGTGGGTGAGCCGACCGTTGATGAAACAATAGAAATTTTATATGGTTTGCGCGATCGCTATGAAGCACACCACAAGCTGAAAATATCCGATGAAGCATTGGTGGCGGCAGCTAAGTTGTCTGATCGTTATATTAGCGATCGCTATTTGCCAGATAAAGCCATTGATTTGGTGGATGAAGCCGGCTCACGGGTGCGCTTAATTAACTCCCAACTGCCCCCAGCAGCTAAGGAATTAGACAAGGAACTACGGCAAATCTTAAAAGAAAAAGATGATGCAGTCCGTTCTCAGGACTTTGATCGGGCGGGGGAATTGCGCGATCGGGAAATGGAAATCAAGGCCGAAATTCGCACTATTGCCCAAACTAAGAGTAACGGCTCTAGTGGTGACGGTATTGAACCCGTAGTTACAGAAGAAGACATTGCTCACATTGTCGCTTCCTGGACTGGTGTACCAGTTAACAAACTCACTGAATCTGAGTCCGAGAAGTTGCTACACATGGAAGATACCTTACATCAGCGCCTCATCGGTCAAGATGACGCTGTGAAGGCTGTTTCCCGCGCCATTCGTCGCGCTCGTGTCGGTTTAAAAAATCCGAATCGGCCGATCGCTAGTTTTGTCTTCTCCGGTCCAACTGGGGTAGGTAAAACTGAATTGGCGAAGTCCTTAGCCTCTTACTTCTTCGGTTCAGAAGAAGCGATGATTCGCTTAGATATGTCCGAATACATGGAGCGTCACACCGTCAGTAAGTTGATCGGTTCACCTCCTGGTTATGTCGGTTACAACGAAGGTGGTCAGTTAACAGAAGCTGTCCGTCGTCGTCCTTACACTGTGGTGTTATTCGATGAAATCGAAAAAGCCCACCCCGATGTCTTCAATATGCTTTTGCAAATTTTGGAAGATGGGCGTTTAACTGACGCGAAAGGTCGCACAGTGGACTTTAAGAACACTTTGCTGATTTTAACTTCCAATATTGGTTCTAAGGTAATTGAAAAAGGCGGTAGCGGTATTGGTTTCGATTTTGCTGAAGATGCTAACGAATCTCAGTACAACCGCATTCGTTCTTTAGTGAATGAGGAACTGAAGAATTACTTCCGTCCTGAGTTCTTGAACCGGTTAGATGAAATTATCGTCTTCCGTCAGTTGAATAAGGCTGAAGTCACGGAAATCGCCGATATCATGCTCAAGGAAGTGTTTGGTCGCTTGACGGAAAAAGGCATTGTCTTAGAAGTTACAGACCGCTTCAAGGATCGCTTGATCACTGAGGGTTATAGTCCTAGCTACGGTGCAAGGCCATTACGTCGGGCAATTATGCGCTTGTTAGAAGATAGTTTGGCGGAAGAAATTCTGTCTGGACGCATCAAAGATGGCGATACTGCTCTTGTTGACGTTGATGAAAATGGCATTGTCCAAGTTAGTTCTCAACAAACACGGGAGTTATTACCCCAAGGTGTTGAGTCTTAGTTAGGTTTTTTTAATTGTTAATTGCACGGTGGAGGATTTCGGTTCTCTACCGTTTTTTTTGTTTCGCGCAAAGGCGCTAAGGAGCAAAGGCGCAAAGAAGAGAAGGAGTGATATATTCGTTAAATAAGCAAGGGAAAAATATCCTACTGGTTGGTTAGTGACTTTTAGAATTAATGAAACGGGTATTTGTGGGAGAATATGATATACTGGTAACGACCAATGATAATTAACCGGGAACTAGATTGTTAATAACATAAGGAATAACTAATATGATTGCAAATAGTGATTTAATTTTAGGCGAAACTTTTAATTTTCCAGAGAATATAGATACAATTCATGAATCAGTTTCAGATAGAGAAATTAATGAAAAATATAAAAAGGGTGAAATTAGAATTGTTACGGAACAAGCTCGTTATCCGTTAGATAGTATACCAACAATGCTAGATAGTAAAAAATACATTCTTGATCCTGAATATCAACGTCGAAAAAGATGGGATGATATTCGTAAATCTAGGTTGATAGAATCATTTATTATGAATGTACCAATCCCACCTATATTTTTATATGAAATAGACTATTCTATTTATGAAGTAATGGATGGACAACAAAGATTAACTACCATTTATGATTTTTATAATGATAAGTTTCAACTACAAGGATTACAGTATTGGAGAGAATTAGATGGTAGAAACTATACAAACTTACCAGAGCAAGTGAGAAAAGGTATAGATAGGCGCTATTTATCATCTATTGTTTTATTACAAGAAACAGCTAAAAGTGAAGAAGAAGCGGAAGAACTGAAAAGAATAGTTTTTGAAAGACTCAATAGTGGTGGAGAAAAGTTAACTCCTCAAGAAACAAGAAATGCTTTACAAAATGGAAAATTTAATCAATTATGTATAAAACTTTCCAAAAATGAAGCCTTCCGAAAAATGTGGTATTTTCCTTTAGAGAGTGAAGGAGAAGAAAAATTACTAGAAAATGAATATTATAAAAAGATGGAAGATGTGGAATTAGTTTTGCGCTTCTTTGCTTATCGTCATTTTGATAAATTAAAATCTACAGGAGTTGATAAATTCCTAGATGAATATTTAAAACAAGCAAATAGCTATTCTGATCAAACAATGAAAAACCTGGAAAATCTATTTAATGATACTATTGATATAATTTATCAAATATTAGGAAATAAAGCTTTTATTCCACCAAAAGAAGATCGTAATAAAAACACTCCTTTAAAAATAGTGTATGATGCAATGATGCAAGTATTTGCTAGAAAAATTCACTTTAAGAATGAATTATTAAAATATAAGGAAGTAATCAAACGTGAGATGTATTCTGATGAAAAAATGTTATATGTAGCAGAAGAAAATGATCGTTTCCTTTTTGAAGGTAGGTATACTACCAGAAAAGGTTTAGAAACACGAATTAGATATTTTGATAATTTTCTACAAAAGTACATTAAATAAACTTTGGTAGAAATTATGAATATAGAATCATTAGAAAGATTTAAAAAAGAACTCAATCAAATTCGAGAATATTTAAAACATATTCAATATGTAAATGATGTAGCTGCTTATCATGTTCAAGATAATGATAATGAGCAAATAAAAAATTTACTTAATACGCTAAGTAGTCACGATAGAGGTTTTAGAACAGACAGACGAATATTTGAATATAAAGCATCTATTATTTCACTATATGGACTGCTAGAAAAATATGTAGAAATATGGATTAAAGAGTATCTTGATTTTCTATCGAGTGTCATACCTGAATATACACAAATACACGAAAAAATTAGAGAAAATCATTTTGAACTTTCTTTAAAATTGATAAATACTATTACAACTAGAGAAAGTGCTAAATATCAACGTCTTACAAAAGAGGAAGTATTAAATAAACTTAATAATTGTATAGTTAATCCTAGCAAATATCAAATTAATACAGATGCTTTTGTTCTTTTGTCAGGTAATTTAAAACATAATAAAATTGTAGAGTTATTCAACAAGTTAAATTTGGATTTGAATGATGAATTGTTAAAAAATGAAGAACTTAAAAATGAAATTGGTTTAACACCAGAAAGAATTTCCAGAATAGAAAAAGATATTTTGTACAAAAAAATCAATGATTTAGTGGAAAGAAGAAACGAAATTGCTCACGGTTCAGAAAAATCAACAGAAGAAGATAACCTACTTCAAATATCTGAATTAGAACCTTATATTCAATTTTTAGAGAAATATTGTCAAGCTATTTTTCAGACATTATTTGAACAAGTTATCAAAGAAGAATCCAGACATACTTTTCAAAAAATAGAAAATGTGATTAATACTTATGCTAATAAAGTATTGGCGTTTGAACTTGAAAATTATACGATAAAAGTGGGAGATATGCTAATTGTTGAAAATAAAGAAGGTAGATTTTATAAAAAACCTATTTTAACAATTGAATTAAATAACAAATCATATCAAGAACTGACAGTTTTAGAAAAAACAAATGTTGCTGTAAGCGTTGAGCCTAAGATTAGGGATAATCAAATATTTTACATAATCAAAAAATAGTGCGATTGCAAAGCACCCCGCAGGAATCGCTCTTAGTTAGACTATGGTGGAAAAGTGCGATTGTGCGGAACTCAGTACCAAAGGCGATAGCGAAGCGCTCCGCAGGAATCACTTTTAAGTAAAAAGGTAATAAATGGTAAAATACATAACCCATTTACCATTGTTGTTAAGAGAAATATTTGAATGATTAATTTAGATACTGGCACTGCTATAGCTCTTATAGCCGAAAATTCCCCTCATCGCTATGAATTGCGACAATACGTAAACGGAAAAGAAATGGTAATGACTCAAACTGCTTTTACTGAGTTCACTAACATAGTGAAAACTATTGCTAGACTATCAGAACAAAACAGAGCTAATCGCCTTTTGCAAAGAGTAACTATCATCCCCGATAACCCATCACCTAAAGCTTTAAACCTACAACCAACACGAAAATTAGGAATAAACGATATTATTATATTAGGTACAGGTGATCAACTAAATATTGTCACCACCACAGCAGATGCAAAAGCAGTCAGAGCCGCTTCTGCTCAAGGTGTGGATTTCCATGTATATATTCATCCACCTTTTCCTTTAACTGGTAATTAATCATGCAAATCACTATTTCACCACATCTACAAAGTACATATAAATTAATTCAATGTGCTTTTCCGAAGGGGATAGAACCACAAAATTATTTACCGCTTTTAGCATTACTCAGTGAAGAAATGTCAGATAGGAATTTAGCTGAAGTTGTAGCTTACTATAGTGGTAAAGATTATAGTGTTGTTCTCAATGATGTATATCGAGTGCAATCAATTAATATACCCACATCCGAAGCGATCGCTAATTTAAAGAAAAGATTGCTGATATGTGGTTATGAACAGTGGCTTGAGGAAGGATAAACTGTACTACTAAATCAAGTACAATAAATATATAATCACGAAAAAGGATGAAATAAAATGCAAGCCATTCTCCTCAGCAGCGAAGAAGTCGCAAACCGTGCCAAAGAATTATATGAAAATGGTATTCGTCAACAAGTAGAAACTGATGAAAACATCGGTAAAATGATAATTATTGATATAGAAACGGGTGAATATGCTATTGATAAAACAGGCATAGAATCAGCGCATTATTTACGGAATAAAAACAGATTTGCTCGACTTTTTGGTATTCGCATTGGTTACAAAGTGGCTGCATCATTTAGTGGAGAAATGGAGCGTGATTATCCATGATAACTGGCATTATCAAAAATGGACGTGCAACTGTCAATGTTATATTTCGATTGCCAGAACAACCAGATTTTACAATTGAATTTGTGATTGATACAGGTTTTACAGAGTTTCTTTCCTTACCGACCGCAGCAGTTAATCTCTTGGGTTTTCCTTGTGTTTATGATATGTATGCAACTTTAGCAGATAATAGCCGTGTGCTTTTACCAGTACATCAAGCTACCATTATCTGGAATGGAGAAGAAAGAGTAGTTAATGTTTTAGCTACAGGAAAGCGTCCCTTATTAGGAACTGCTTTACTTGACGGTTATAAACTATCTATCCAATTTACAGAAGGTGGTTTAGTAACAATTGAAGAATTATAGTTTAATATTACAGCACTATGTTAGGCGTTTAAATTCCTGAATTCAGTGGTAGAGAATTAATTTTTCCCTACCATTTTTCATAGATATTAAATGCGGTCTTTTCTTTCCCCTCAATGTGAATTATGACTATTTATTTCTCCACAACAGCCAATTTCAAAGGATACAAAGGCTCAGATCCATTTAACTGCCAAATTCTGAACACCAATACAGAAGCAACAGTTAACCATACACAAGAAAAAGATAAAATCATTCCCGCCAAAGGAACAGTTTGCCAATAAATTGCTGTTACGACTATAGCCGATAACCAAGGTCCTAAAATCACCACAGGAACAGCAGCACCTAATCTCCGTTCTACGGTAAAAATCGTATTCCAAGTATCACCTAAAGCCAGATGTATCACAAACATAATTAAAGGTAATACCAAAAATTGGTGATTCATTTCCTGCCAAACTAATACCGAAGAAATTACTCGCAAAACGGCAATGAACATCCAAACTATGGGAAATGCTAAAGGTGGAGGAGACCATCTTGGTCTAATTACCTGGTCATAAGTTGTCCGAGAACGGGTATTATCTAAAAGCGAAAAAATGCGGGAACGGATACTTAATAAACCAAAAAATAACGCCGTGACTAAAGTGCTAAACGAACTGGGAAAAGCAGAATTATTGTCAATTAAAATTACTAATTTTTCCATTCCCAGCAACACAAAAATCATCACTCCTATTTGCAGAATAGTTCCTAATTTATAAACTAAAACTGCCTTGATATCTAGTTCTTGGGTGGCTGTTGCTGATGTATTTAGAGACTGTTGTTGATTGCCAGTTTTTACCCCCATCACCATGTTTACAAACTGTTCAAGTATGCCACTATTATTGGATTGATTCATAATTAAGAGATAGTGAGTAGTTGGTAGTTAGTCCGCTTAAATTTTAACTTAATTAATTGCCAAAATTTTTCTGAATTGGTGTGTCAATAAATAGAACTAGGAAATCATTCAATCATCAATCACCTGAATTTCATCAAGTTGATTAATTACCACATCTGCACCTTTAACATTATCTGCCCTCCCAATCCAAGTAATACCAATACAGCCAGCAGCTTTAGCATCACGTGCCATTTGCATATCACCCACAGAATCACCTACCATTAAAGTTGCCCCTGGTGCTACTCCTAAAGCTTGACAAGCTTCTAAAAACAGGGCTGGATCTGGTTTACTTGGACCCTCATCAACTCCCTTTTCCAGTTGCAAATAATCGCTTAATTGGTGATTAATCACAAATTTTTCTACATCTTCAGTAGTTGCTGCTGACAGAATCCCCAATTTTAATCCCGCTACTGACAAAGACTGTAATACCTCCAAACTACCCACAAATAAAGGTGAGGGAGTTTTGCTAACATATTGATCAGCCTCTTCTAAAGCTTGACGGGCAATTTTCAAAGATTCAAACCATCCTCTTCCGGTTTCCGCAATATAGGCTGCTGCTGCAACTTCCGTTTCTTTGCGACTCGCTACTGATATTAAACCCGCTGGATCTAAAAAATCGCCATTAATACCAAAAGCCATTAACAATGGTTCACCAATACCGGGAATTTGCGCGTCTATTATCCGCGTTGCTTTTTGTGCCAACGTTATTAAATATGACTCGGAATCTTCTAAAGTCCCGTTTTTATCAAATAAAATTGCTTCAATATGAGAAAACGCAATGTTTTTACATTTAATAGTTACCATATTTTTCAGTTGTTAAAGAACAGGGAATAATTCAATTGAATAGCCAATTGCCATAAAAAAAGAGGGAAAAACCCTCTTAATTCAATACTTTCATGATCTCAGTTGTAGGTAATTACAACTATCAATCTATGATTCAATAGCGGCTGGGATCTCTTCTTCAATTTCTGTTGCTGCGGGAATTTCTTCCTCAGCTACAGCTTCCACAGATGCAACTTCTTCAGCTACGCCTTCTTCAGGTGCAATTTCTTCAGCGCCTTCCACAGGTGCTACTTCCGCAGGTATAGTAATACCTTGCTGTTTAGCAAGCAATTGTTCCCGATACTTAGCTGCCATTTCTTCGGCCTTATCGTAAACCAAATCACGGTTCTTGATCATGTCACCGGGTTCAGGTTCTAACTGTTTGGTAGACAGCGAAATCCGTCCCCTTTCTGCATCCAAGTCAATGATCATTACTTTCACTTCATCATTAACATTGAATACACTATGGGGAGTGTCAATATGCTCGTGGGAAATCTCAGAAATGTGTAGCAGTCCGCTCACGCCACCAATATCAATGAAAGCACCGTAAGGTTTGATACCGCGAACAGTACCAATAACCACTTCGCCAACTTCCAAACGGTTCATCTTCCGCTCAACCAGCGCCCGACGATGGGAGAGAACTAAGCGGTTACGCTCTTCATCTACTTCTAAGAATTTCAAGGGCAGTTCTTCGCCTACCAAATCTTCCTTGGGTTTGCGAGTGCTAATATGAGAACCGGGGATAAAGCCGCGCAATCCTTCAATTCGCACTAATGCACCACCACGGTTGGTTGCGAAAACGCCAGAACGGACAGTAGCATCTTCTGCTTGCAACTGCCGCACTCGCTCCCAAGCCCGCATATACTCAATCCGACGAATTGAAAGGGTGAGCTGACCATCTTCATTTTCATCGGTAAGAATGAAAAATTCCCGTGTTTCGTTTGATTGTAAGACTTCTTCCGGGGCATCGACCCGGTTAATAGACATTTCTTGTATGGGTATATATGCTGCGGTTTTCGCACCTATGTCAATCAGAGCGCCGCGCGGCTCTATACTGAAAACTGTACCCGGTACGACATCTCCAGGGCTGAAGTGATAGTCGTATTTATCAAGTAGAGCAGCGAAATCTTCGTGGGTAAATCCAATTTCTGTAGCGGTTAAGTTCTGATTGACCATGCTAATGTATTCCTGGGTCTAGTCTCCGTAAAGGTTTTGTCATAAATTCAGTTTATTATGTAAGTAGGGGGATGACAATTTCCACTTACATTGCTGTCTTATCCTAGCTTAGAATAGCTAGTCTTAACACATATCAACTTCCAGATATGAAATTATATCATATTTTGGATTCGGGAGTCAGGAGTCAGGAAGAAGAAAAAGAAGAAAAAGAAGAAAAAGAAAGTTTTTCCTCTCATCTTTTCTCTCTTCTCTCATATTCCTTTTTTAATCAGTAGTTCGAGCCGGAGAACCAACCCAAGAGGATACTGCGGGTAGAGATTCACCTTTCATCAGCATAGAGAGATTACCCAAGCTGGAATCTTTTGCCATTACAGTATCATATAGGACGATAGCACCCCTACCGACCGAACAAGTTAATAAACGGTGTGCCTTGCAGCATCGTTACCAAGAAAGGAACTGCTAGAGTTTCATGAATACAAGTCACCAATTCTGAGCGAAACACAAACGGTGACCTTAATGTTTATCGCTGGTTTTCCCCCAAAAATGCCAAATCAAAACCAAACCCCCCTGATAGATGCCTTAAAAGCCTGCACAACTCGTCCTCACGCCCCATTTTACACCCCAGGACATAAACACGGTGCGGGCATTTCCCCACTTTTAACCGATTTAATTGGAAAAGATGTTTTCCGCGCTGACTTAACAGAATTAGCAGAATTAGATAATTTATTCACACCCCAAAGCGTAATTCTCGCAGCACAAGAACTAGCAGCGGAGGCTTTTGGTGCAGAGAAAACATGGTTTTTAGTTAATGGTTCTACCTGCGGAATTGAAGCCGCAATTCTCGCTACTTGTAGAACAGGAGATAAAATTATTCTGCCGCGAAATGTCCACTCTTCTGTGATTTCTGGGTTAATTTTTTCTGGGGCAATTCCTATTTTTATAAATCCTGAATATGACGAAGATTTAGATATTGCATATAGCGTTACACCAGAAGCATTAAAAGCAGCATTAGCAAAACATCCAGATACAAAAGCAGTGCTGATAGTTTATCCTAATTATTACGGTGTTTGTGGGAATTTGCCAGCATTGGTAAACCTTACCCACCAATATAATATTCCCTTAATTGTAGACGAAGCCCATGGCGCACATTTTCATTTTCACCCAGAATTACCAACATCTGCTTTATCCGCAGGTGCAGATTTAACAGTCCAATCAATTCATAAAACATTGGGGGCAATGACACAAGCATCAATGTTACATATTCAAGGTCAAAGAATTGATATTGATAGAGTGAATAAAGCTTTGCAATTAGTTCAATCTACCAGTCCTAGTTTTATCCTTTTAGCTTCTCTAGATGCGGCACGTCAGCAAATGGCAATACATGGAGAAAAGCTGATGTTTCAAACTTTGGAATTAGCCAAAGAAGCAATTGATAAAATCAACAAAATTCCTAGTTTATCGGTTTTACAAATACCTCAAAATTATATAAAAAATAACGGCTTTATAGATTTAGATAAAACCCGGTTAACCGTTAATGTTTCTCAGTTAGGTTTAACAGGTTTTACTGCTGAAGATATTATTAATGCCATGGGAGTAACCCCAGAATTTTCATCTTTACAAAATCTCACATTTATTATTAGCCTAGGAAACACAAAAACTGATATTGAAACATTAGTACAAACCTTAAATAATCTTACCCAAATTCCCCACTTGACAAATCGGGAAAAAATATGTAAATCTAAAAAAGATACTATAATCGCCCCTTCTATGTGCATTTCTCCCCGTGAGGCCTTTTTTGCTGATAGTGAGATCTTACCTTTCGAGAAAACCCTAGAACGGATTTGTGCAGAAATTATTTGTCCTTATCCTCCAGGAATTCCCGTATTAATGCCAGGAGAACTAATTACAAAATCAGCCTTAGAATATTTGCAAGAAATTCAAAAAATGGGTGGTTTTATTACCGGTTGTGCAGATGAAACTTTGCAAACTTTAAAAGTTGTGAAAGGATAAATTTATCTCAACAGATATTTTAAAAGTAAAGAAAACATAAATCATTAGATATACCTATAATAATCATCAGAATATTTTAGTGTCAAGATTAACTTAGCACTAGAAATTCGTGCTTATATTAAATCAGCACTTTATCATGAAATTAAATAACTCCCGTGTTAGAAGCGTGCGTACTGATAACAATATTGTGTGGTTTTTTTGGCATCATCCTCAAAAAAAACCTGGTAATGAAAATTGTCTCTATGGATGTGATGAGTACAGGTGTGATTGCCTTTTATGTACTAATTGCATCACGACAAGGCTTATTTACTCCCATTATTTCCGATGTAAAAAACATTGCTTATGCCGATCCAGTTCCCCAAGCAGTGATATTAACAGCGATAGTTATCGGGTTTTCCATTCAGGCTTTGATGCTGGTTGGTGTGATGAAATTAGCACGGGATAATCCCACATTGGAAAGTAACGAACTTGAGAAGAATAATACACCATGAATACCATTACACTGGCTTGGATTGCTACCCCATTTTTTCTAGGGTTCATCATTTTTCTAGTCCCCAAACTTAACCGACATTTGACATTGTGGGGGACTATTGCTTCTGCTGCTTATGGGTTGCAGCTATTTCTTGAACCATCACCCATTACACTGAATTTACTGGATAGTTTCGGGATCACCTTAATAGCCGACCAGTTAAGTGGTTACTTTATTTTCACAAATGCCCTGGTAACGGCTGCTGTTGCCCTCTACTGCTGGCGCAGTGATAAAACGGCTTTTTTCTATGCCCAGATGATTATTGTGCATGGTAGCCTCAATGCTGCCTTTATCTGTGCAGATTTCATTAGTTTATATGTGGCTTTAGAAGTAAGCGGTATTGCGGCTTTTCTATTAATTGCTTATTCTCGTAGCGATCGCTCAATTTGGGTAGGTTTACGGTATCTGTTTGTTAGCAATACAGCCATGTTGTTTTATCTGGTTGGTGCAGTGCTGGTTTATCAGACACATCATTCCTTTAGTTTTGCCAGTTTAAAGGGATCACCACCAGAAGCACTAGCATTAATTTTTCTGGGATTATTAATCAAAGCGGGGATTTTTGTCTCGGGGTTATGGCTACCTTTAACTCATTCTGAATCAGAAACACCGGTTTCCGCATTGATGTCAGGAATTGTCGTTAAAGCCAGTGTTTTACCTTTATTACGTTGTGCATTTGTTTCCGAAGAAATTGATATTATAGTTAGAATTTTTGGGGTGGGAACAGCTTTAATGGGTGTCTCCTATGCTGTCTTTGAAAAGGATACCAAGCGCCTGTTAGCATTTAGCACTATTTCCCAGTTAGGCTGGATTCTCGCTGCACCGGCTGTAGGTGGATTTTATGCCCTCACTCATGGATTAGTCAAATCGTCTTTATTTTTGATTGCGGGTTCTTTACCCAGTCGCAACTTTAAAGAACTGCAAAATAAACCCATTCATACTAATATTTGGATAGCCTTAGTTATCGCTAGTTTATCAATTTCTGGCTTGCCTTTGTTGTCAGGTTTTGAGGCAAAGGTATTAACGATAAAAAATGTAGAATCTTGGCAATTTATAGTGATGAATATTGCCGCAGTTTGTACAGCCATATCTTTTGCTAAATTTATTTTTCTCCCCCATGCAAAAGCAGAAGAAGAAGAAGAAGAAGAACAGAAAACAAAATCCGGTTTTTGGACATCAGTAATATTTTTGATTACTGGATTATTTGTAGCAAATATTGTCTATCTTCCAGCTTATGAAATCACCAATATCACAAAAGCACTTTTAACTATTGCTGCGGGCTGGTTAGGATATCATTTAATTTTCAAAAAATTATCAATATCTCTACCTCGTGTATTTGAAGAATTTGAGCATTTAGTTGGTGTCATGAGTCTAACTTTAATCCTATTATTTTGGATGGCTTTCCCATGATTGGACATTTCATATTCAGACTGTCAATTTGGTTATTACTCACAGCTAATGTGAGTTTAACAAATATTATCATCGGTGTAATTATTGCCTTACTTTTACCACGTGGTAAGTCATCACCAGAAAAATTAAAATCTTGGGTAAAGGTAATAATTAAAATCTTTGTTGCGATTCCGGTTGCTTTTATGGAGGCATTTGAAATTATCTTCCGTCCCCATAATGAAGAAGAAATTATCATGGAAAAAGTCAAACTCAACAGATCACCGTTATTGGTTTTTATTGATATATTTCTGATTACCTTTACCCCCAAAACCATAGTTTTGAAATACCACGAAGAAGGATGGTATGAAGTTCACTATATTAAACCCAGGAAAAAACAAGCATGAACTTAGAAATAGTCTTAATAGCAATGATTCTGGCTTTACTTATTCCCATCTATGAAGCTTGGAAAAGTGATGATACATGGCAGAAAATGTTAGCTTTTGGCAGCATTTCTAGTAAAGTAGCCATCATGATTCTCGTAATTTCCGTTTTACGAGATGATTGGATGATTGGTGTAGTCGCAGCGATTATTTTGACGGTAGGAAATGCCGCATTAATGTTATTAGCACATATTCTCAGAAGATTAGGTGAAGCATGATTAACCTTCTTAGTTATACCTGCATAGGTATCGGCATAGTTTTCTGGTTTTGGGGAACTTCTCATTTAGTCAGCAACAGATCAGTATTATTCAAATTACATGGACTTTCTGTTGCTGATACGTTAGGTTCAATGATGATTATTGTCGGACTATTATTGAAAATACCCAGTGAATGGCCACTACTTATTCTTGGCATTATTTCCTTAGCAATTTGGAATACTATGCTGGGTTATGTATTAGCATATTGTTCAACAGAAGAGGAAAAACATGAATGATACTTATCTCTATTTAATCATTGCTTTATTACCCTTAACTGCGGGGATGTTAGTAACTCAAACTAACCCCTATCATGCCTTAGTAATTCGTGGGGTACTCGGTGCAGTTGCAGCAATGGTAGATGCAGTTTTAGGTGCAGCAGATGTGGCTTTAACAGAAGCATTAATGGGAACGATGTTATCAATTACTTTGTATGCGATCGCAGTTCGTTCATCCTTAGTGTTACGTCTTGGTGTCATGGAAAATCAGTCAATAGAAAAAAATCAGGATAGCAATTTTCAACAACTGATAAACGATTTCCGCAGCATTTTTAATGAACATTATTTACGTCTAGAACTCGTACCTTATCCTACTAAAGAAACCTTACAACAGGCATTAATAGAAAAAGAAATTCATGCTAGTTGTGTGCAATTAGAAAAAAGTGAGCAAGCACAGGAAACATACCAAACTGTAATTAGAGTGGAACGCATCTATAAGATTATGAAAAGTAAACTTTCATCACCGAAAACAACTTTACAATATTTCAATATTTTAGATTCAGGAGCGCAAAATCTATGAAATTAGTTTACATTTTAGCCGGAATAGCTTTATTTGTGAAAATGCTGATTATGCCTAATTCAGAACTAAATTTACCAGATATTTCCATTGTGGAAACAGTGGTTAAAGAAAGTGGTGTTCCCAATGCAGTATCAGGGATTATTTTCAGAAATCGGCTATATGATACAATCTTTGAAGTTATTGTTTTTACTATAGCCATTCTCGGAGCTAATTTTTTATTAGCTAATGAAAAACCATCTTGCAGCATCTATCAATTTAAAGATCAACCATCCATCATTTTAGCTCGTCTAGGGGCGACAATTGCGGCATTAGTGGGCATTGAATTAGCAATTAGGGGACATTTGAGTCCGGGGGGTGGTTTTGCGGCTGGAGTGGCTGGAGGAACAGCAATCGGACTCATAGCAATTACCTCATCATACCAATGGATGCAGGATATTTACCAACAGTGGCACGCTGCTATTTGGGAAAAGATTTCGGTGTTAGTCTTTATTGTTTTATCAGTGATAACTTTGTCGGGAATAGAGTTACCACATGGAGAATTAGGGGCGTTATTTAGTGGTGGAATTCTTCCTATATTAAATATCCTAGTTGCTGTTAAAGTGGCATTAGGTTCTTGGGCTGTGATTTTGATTTTTATTCGTTATCGAGGTTTGTTATAAAAAGTGGGAGTTTGAGGAATTAGCGATCGCACTTAGAGGGTGTTTGAAAAGTTATGGTTGATGTATCAAATATTTTTTACCCCACCCTAACCCTCCCCTTGTAAAGGGGAGGGAACTGGATTTTTATTGTTTCCCCCCTTTACAAGGGGAAAGGGGGGTAGCAATGTGATGAAAATTACGGAATACCACTTTTCAAACATCCTCTTAGCTTGTGTTAACCTATTATCAGTAGAAATAATCAAAAGTAGGTTTTAAATCAATGCAGATAAAAACTTTCGTTTGCATCATAATTATCCCAAATTGATTCTTTTTTCTGCTTTTTCTTGCTTTATTCCTCCTGACTTCTTCTATAATGCAATAGTAGATTCTGTTTCTTCCTCAATTTCATAACCACAAGCTAATCTTTCTATTGCACCGTCAATCAAATCTAAACCTTGTTGAACAGTTTCCATTAAACTTAACTTACCCCGTAAATCAGCAGCACCAGCAAAACCTTTAGCATACCAAGTCATGTGTTTCCGAGCTTGACGGACTCCCCTATCTCCTTTATATTCCCATAAAGCAAAAAGATGTTCTCGCGCACATTCTAAGCGTTGAATGGGGTTAGGTGGTGGTAATAATTCTCCAGTTTTTAAGAAATGATCAACCTCACCAACTAAAAACGGATAACCTAAAGTTCCACGAGAACACATTACCCCATCTGCGCCAGTTTGTTCTAAACATTTTACCGCAGCTTCCACAGAGAAAATATCCCCATTACCAATTACAGGAATTGATAAAATTTCCTTAACTTTTTTTATCCATTCCCACCGCGCATTACCATTGTAACCTTGAGCGCGAGTCCGTCCATGCACAGTAATCATTTTTGCTCCCGCGTCTTCCATTCTTTTCGCAAAATCAAGAATAGTAATTTCATGATCATTCCAACCAATGCGGGTTTTCACAGTCACGGGAACATCTACAGCTTTGACAACTTCTCGCACAATTGCTTCCGCAATTTCTGGTTGACGTAATAAAGAAGAACCACCACCATTTTTAGTAATTTTATTAACAGGACATCCCATATTAATATCAATCGTATCCGCACCTTCAGCCACTGCTTTTATGGCTGCTTCCGCGAGAAAATCGGGACGACAATCAAATAATTGAATACTAATTGGACGTTCATTAGGATCTACTTCCATAATGATTGGTAACTGCTTAACGTAATGCAAACCCGTCGCGTTTACCATTTCTGTATACACCATAGATTCTGGCGCATAACGACGCACCAAACGCCGAAATACCAAATCAGTCACCCCTGATAACGGAGACTGTAAAACCCGGCTTTTAACCTCAAATGAGCCAATTTTTAAAGGAGTGGAAAGTCTAGCTTGAAGTTCGGGAGAAAGGTAAATCATGGTTAGAATTAAAAATACAATCGTTAATTGGGGAATCGAAGGCTGACGAGGGGTAGTTAATGGAAATGTGGATTCTTAACTCAGTAAATCCTAGATGGACATAAAATAAGATGAGCATAAAAAATAACGAAAATAAAGACCGTCTTCTTGTCTCTTACCTCTTATGTGGGGCTGGTTTTTTGGGAATAAACGGTTTACATCGGTTATATAATGGCAAAACCGCTACTGGTTTATTATGGCTATTTACCTGCGGTTTATTTTACATGGGGCAAATCTATGATTTATTAATCATACCGAATATGGTTGACGAATATGAGCAGAATTTGCGGTTAAAAGCAGGTTTATCACCTCTGGGTATACCCATGAATGAACGGATATTTATTTCCCAAGTCCAGAAACCAACTGATAAACCACTGATTGTTAAACTGATAGAAGCCGCAGAGGCTAATGGTGGTAGTTTAACTGTAATTCAAGGTGTTAGGGCTACCGGATCTGGTATTGTGGAAGTGGAAACTATACTCAGAGAAATGCTGCAATCAGATCATCTCAGAATAGGTAACGACCCCATTTCTGGAGTCGTTACTTATTATTTTGATGAATTGTAAAGTTCTAATTTCTACCTAGCCACTTTTGTCCATTCAAGCGGTACACTAGCCGAGATACCAACAATTCTAGGGTAGTTTTGCGCTCATCAATTAGAAATGACTCCAAGGTACTGGGTTTTTTACCTTCATTACAGGAAAATCCCTTTTTACCTTGAATATTTTCTTCAGGAAAATATACGTTAAACTGGCGTTGTCCCCCTTGCCAAGAACCAATAACTTGCCAACATTCTTCCGCTGAATTAAAACCAATAATAGAATATTTCTGCTTGGCAAAAGTCAGCTTTACATCTGGCACACCTTCTTTAGTAATTGCCTCTTGCAACGCTGGGAGGTAATGCTGCTGCATAAACTCTTCAAAAGGCTTATCTTCCAATGCTGGGGGTTTTTCCTTTTTGGCAGCTTTAGTCTCTGCTGGGGGCTTTTCTGGGGCGGTTGCAGCAGGATTAGAAGCTACATCTCCCGCTTGATTTTGATTAGTTTCTTCTGCCATTGCTCATTTTGGGTAGTCAGTTATTTTTATTTTGACATACCAGAGCATAGCTACAGCTATTTAGATATAAAATAAGATTTTAAGAGTAATTAACCGCAGATTAACGCAGATTAGCGCAGATAAATACGGATGAATTAATAAGTTTCATGATTCTGTGCAGCTTGGCCTATCATTGGGATAAAATCGTTTAAATAGTAACTTTTCACGAAGTATGTTGGATAAAATGGGTAATGGGTAATTTGGGACTTTTAAAATCCCATACCCTCCAGCGATATTTCAACCACCTGCAACAGCGGGAACAATACTCACTTCATCTTTATCCTCAAGTGGTGTTTCTGTATTTTGTAAAAATCGAATATCTTCGCTGTTGACATAGAAATTTAAGAACCGTAAAGGCTCTCCGTCTGGCTTCCGCAAACGCCCCTTAATAGCAGGATAGCTTACTTCTAAGTAATCAAACAATTCAGAAATATTACTACCACTACATTCTAGGACAGCTTGATCGTTTGTAAACTTTTGTAGAACTGTGGGAACTAAAACTTTGACAGCCATTGTTTAAACGTTAATTGTTAGTGAGTGATTTGGTTGGTAGGGGTTTAGCACTGCTAAACCCCTACAATTAATTGGTAGTGAAAGGATTAAACTATAACTTCTTGCCATTCTAAGCGGTCAAGTGTGCGGGATCTTTCTAAAGCCCGTTCAAAACTGTCTAGTTTGGCATCAATTGTTAAAGGTTCGCCAATGTAGCCTTGAATTGCTTCCTGGGTTTTCAAACCATTGCCAGTGATATAAACCACTGTAGTTTCATCTGGATCAATTTTGCCAGCTTCTACTAATTTTTTGAGAACTGCAACGGTTGTACCACCTGCGGTTTCGGTAAAGATACCTTCGGTTTCTGCCAATAGTTTGATACCTTCGATAATTTCGGCATCATTAACTGATTCAATATTACCGTTGGTTTTTTGAGCGATTTCTACAGCATATACACCATCGGCAGGGTTGCCAATCGCAATGGATTTAGCAATTGTGTTAGGTTTAACTGGTTGAATAAAGTCTCTACCTTCTTTAAAAGCTTTCGCAATGGGGGAACAACCTTCCGCTTGAGCGCCACTAAAGCGAACATCTTTATCCTCTACCAAACCAACTTCGACAAATTCTTGGAAACCTTTATAAATTTTGGTAAACAGAGAACCAGAAGCCAAAGGGGCAACTATATGATCTGGTAATTGCCAACCTAGTTGTTCTGCAACTTCAAAGGCTAATGTCTTAGAACCTTCAGAGTAGTAAGGACGCAGGTTAATATTCACAAAACCCCAACCGTGGGTATTGGCAACTTCTGAGCAAAGACGATTAACTTGATCATAGTTGCCTTTGACTGACATCAGGGTAGGACTATAAATCAAGCTACCGATGACTTTACCAGCTTCTAAGTCAGAAGGGATAAATACACAGCAATCTAAACCAGCGTAGGCGGCGATCGCTGCGGTAGAATTTGCTAAATTACCTGTACTAGCACAAGAAACAGTCGTAAAACCCAATTCTCTTGCTCTACTGAGGGCAACTGACACCACCCGATCCTTAAAGCTCAGGGTGGGCATATTGACGGCATCATTTTTAATATAAAGTTTATTTAGACCCAGGCGACGGGCAAGACGGTGGGAACGCACCAAGGGAGTCATTCCTGTTCCCACATCTATATAATCATCTGTAGCAACTGGCAAAAAGTGACGATAGCGCCAGATAGAATTTGGACCAGCTTCAATAGTTTCTCGACTAACTAAACTCCGCAGCACATTGTAATCATATTTGACTTCCAACGGTCCAAAACACAATTCACATACATGAGTGGCTTTAAGTTCGTATTCTGCTCCACATTCTTTACACTTCAAAGCCTTGAGAATAGAAGTGTTCGCTTGGTTGAGGTTTGTAATCGCCTGAGTCATAATTTTGCGTTCCCTGGGTATCCGTCAACTTTGGAATGATACTAGCACAAGGCAAAATCCACGTCAAACATACCCGACCATTTTTATCGGGTTTGGTTACTCAAGAGTTAGTTAAGTTCTCATTAATAATTAAATCCCATATTCCGCACTTCATTTTGTAATATGCGAATATTTCCTTAATTTTATTTTTTATTGTCTTTAAAAATACATATTTTATCAAATACTTTAAGCTTGAATACGTAAGATTTTGAACCTTGTTAAGAATAATTCTTGAAAAGGGTCATACTAGATTATGAGTGCGGAATGTCGGTTAAAAAATAATCCCTTTGTGAAAGTAAGTTGTAATTTTTCAAGGGGGCAGGTAGATGAGAAAATCTATTAAGAATTAGAATATGATTCCTGAACTTCAGCCAGAACGATTACAAAACTTGAGTCAAGAATTACAATTTGCTATTAATACTAATAATATCTCCTCCATGGAGGATCACAGTCAAGAAACCAGAAGAGAAATTCGCAATTTACCTGATGAAGTCCAGTTAGTACAAGGTTGTATTCTCGCTATCCAACAAGCCAAAGCCGTTGCCCCTACTGAAGCTAATGCCATGTCTGACAAACTCTCTCGGATGTTAAATGCAGCCATCAGTAGTGATAGTAATGAGGTAGATCATTTATAGCGGGAATTAAAACCAGATGTGCAACATTGGTTAAATCAAGAATTACCCAGTCATAGTATTATCACGGGACTTACGCGATGAACACCAAAACTAAAGTTGATTGTCCTGTTTGCGGGTATCAAGGAATTGAGGGCAACATTTGTCCTAATTGTGATACTGATGTTTCTCTAATTCGCTCATTGGCAGAATTACCCCAGCAGCCAAAATCCTGGACAACAGGCATCGCTATCTTAATGCTGATGATTGGTATTACTATCGGTGTAGGAGGTAGTTTTTTTGCCCTGCAAACAGCTATATATACCGCAACAGTTCCTAAACCTACAGTTACTACTACTCCTAATCTCAGTCCCCAGGTAATTACCCCTGTCATTCCTAAACCAGCGTCACCACTAGCCACTTATACCGTAAAATCAGGAGATACTCTTAGTAGTATTGCTGGCAAGTTTTGTAGTAAACCTACTGATTGGCAATTAATCGTTGCCGCTAACGCCGAATTACAAAAACGGGAAAATAAATTAGATATAGATCAGGAGTTGAAAATTCCTAGTAGCTGTAAAAAGAAAACCCCATGATGATAGTTGATAGCTTCAAACAAGCTAGTCAGAAAGCTGAAAATTTTGCCCAAAAAAAACAACTGCGGGAAGCGGTAATTACTGCGGAAACGCTTTTGAGTAATCATCCTCATTCCCAAATTAACACTTGGGCTAACAAAATTCTAACTGTGCTATCTAAAGAGATTTCCCGTGCCTGACTTATCCCCAAACTATCTAATTAGTTTAGAATTACGAGAATTACTCGTCCAAAAACTCGGCATTCTGCAAAAAGATAATGTAGTATTACAGCAGTCTTTGAGAGAACAGCAAACCCAAACTACAGCCCAAACAGAAGATTTATTCTGGGAACTTTTAGAAGTTGCTGATGCCTTAGAAGCTTTATTAGACTATCTAGAAAACAATCCCAATCCTAGTCCAGAATTTATCGAACGCTTACCCAGATCCATAGGTGCAGTTAATCGCAAGTTTCTCGGTGTTTTAGGAAAGCGCCAACTTTTACCTATAGAATTACAAGAAGGCACAGAACCAGATTTTAACTTATGTCGCGTCATTGATCGGGAAGAAAGAACAGATATCCCAGACCAAACAATCACTAAAATTGTCCGTCGCGGATTTCATTTAGGTGAAAAAGTCCTCCGTCCCACAGAAGTCATTACCGCTAAATCAGATAATGGTCATTAGTCCGTTGTCCGTTGTCCGTTGTCAGTAGGGGCGAAGCATTTGGAAGATAAATTATCGGTCATTGCCAAAAATAGTTCTCCAAATGCTTCGCCCGTACAGTTGTCAGTTGTCCGTTGTCCGTTGTCCGTTGTCCGTTGTCAGTGGGAAAATTCTTTCCCCCCCAACTCCCCCAACTCCCCCAACTCCCCCAACTCCCCCAACTTCCCCAACTCCCCCAACTCCCCCAACTTCCCCAACTTCCCCAACTCCCCCTGCCCTTCTATCACCCTTACACTGTTAACTATGACTCCTCACGAAAGTGATATAAAAGATGCTTCTTCACAAACAAAAATCTGGAGTGGTTGGCAGGAGAATTTAGTTTTAATAACTATTGCCCTGTGTTTAGCTCTGCTAATTCGGACATTTATCGCTGAACCACGCCTGATTCCATCAGAATCAATGTACCCTACTTTACACACAGGCGATCGCTTGGTCATAGAAAAAGTATCATACCGGATTCATCCCCCTAAAATCGGCGATATCGTCGTTTTTAACTCACCACCAGAATTACAAAGACGCGGATATTCTCAAAACCAAGCCTTTATTAAACGGGTAATTGGTGAACCAGGAGCAGTAATTAGCATCGCTCAAAGCAAAGTTTACCTCAACGGTACAGCCTTAACAGAAGACTACATTGCCGAACCACCAAATAGCCCATTTCCAGAAATCAAAGTCCCGGAAGGCGCATTTTTCGTCATGGGAGACAACCGCAATGATAGTAATGACTCTCGCTATTGGGGTTTTGTCCCCCGTCAAAACGTCATCGGTCGTGCTACATTTCGCTTCTGGCCTCTTGACCGTATCGGCTTAATCTAGTCCACTGACAAATGACAACTGTACGGGCGAAGCATTTGGAGAACTATTTTTGGCAATGACCGATAATTTATCTTCCAAATGCTTCGCCCCTAATGACCACTGACAACTGTACGGGCGAAGCATTTGGAGAACTATTTTTGGTAATGACTGATAATTTATCTTCCAAATGCTTCGCCCCTACTAACAACTGACCACTGACTAAAACCGCAAATAGTACATCAACTGAGCGATCGCATCCCCAGATAATTCTAAACGTTGTTGAAAATCTGCTAAACTCCGGTAAGAACCAGCAGCCAGACGGTTTTCCACAACTGTCTGTGCTAGGGATAAATCTATAAAAGGGATTTTGGCAAGACTTTCTACCGAAGCAGTATTAGGGTTAACTTGCTGGGGTTTATCGAGGGAATTTTGATCATAATAATTAAAATTCAGCAAAGACTTGAGCGGTTCTAATCGTTGTACTGGCAAACCCAAAGCCGCAGCCACATCTTCGATACAATAGAATATCACACCAGCGCGAGAAAGTTCCACAAGCGATCGCCCTTGGTGAATTGACAACCCAGGTAAACGCAGCCAATCATCCACAGTGGCTTGATTAGCATCAATACCCAAACCCAATTCAGCGGCCATTTGTACCTCTTCCCCCGACTGTAAACGATAATAAGGATCATTCAGCAGCTTGGCGCGAAGCTTTTGCAATTTCAGATTTAAAGGTAGCCACTTATTCATTTTTAACCTGATCCTTTTACGAATTACCACTTACCAATTACCAATTACCTAAATCTGATCTAACATTTGCCGACGTTTCTTCTCAAACTCGTATTCAGAAATTAATCCATCTTGACGGAGTGTTTCTAACTCACGCAAAGCATTAGCAACTGATTCTACTTGATTCCCAACTTGGGTTGATACCTTCATTACTGACTCACCCAAATTAAAATACCGATCAAAAGTTTCTTCATCTTGAGTTAAATACCAAACCCCTTCAATAGCACAAGCTACCTTGGGAATCGGTGTCCAAGACAACAGAACATACAGTATTCCCCAAAGTGGCTGTCCCAAGTAGAATTTATGTAAACCCGAAATCGTTAATGTGCCAGAAAAGGCTAAAATAGCAGCAATAGTCCGGCTTTTTCGTTTAGTTAAGATCATTTTATCTATAGCCATTCTACTTGATTCATGAACTGATTAATTCTTCAGAGGGAACAGGGAACGGGCAACACTATGGCTTACACCACGCTTCGCTATCGACAAGCTCAGTGCATCGCAGAGAACAGAGAAAACTCATGTTTAAAAACATGAAATTGAAATAATGAAACTGTTTTTTTTTGGGCTACGTATATTTTAAAAACATCTTTTTTTTGACTGAAGTTTTGAATTGGTGAAACTTTAGTTTCTTATCTGTTCCTTCTTCCCTCTTCCCTTTTTTTGTAATAATATAGAATTATTGCTTGCTTGACAGTCATGCTCAAAATATCGAATGGAACTTTAAGATAAAATTCAGTAATAGTCAAGATTAATTTGTAAATAATGATATGATGTCGCTCAATTCTCTATCAACAGAATGGTTAAACCTACTTTTTGATCCCTACGCTGTGCTAGGGGTGTCAGTGAATGCTGATGAACGTCAAATCAGTAAACGGTATTATATTCTAGCAAAGTTGCTACATCCTGATAACTATATCAAGCATAACCAACCAGATCAGGAATTAGCTCAAGCAGTATTTACACGATTGATTAATCCAGCTTATGAACAACTCAATCAGACAAAAAAACGCTTAAATGCAATAAATTTACTACGCTCAGAAGCAGAAGTTTTAGATCCACAGAAAGTCAGTGCTATCAAAGTTTCTACCATTCAGGCAATATCAACAATGTCTGCTGAAGAAGCAGAATTATTTTACGAAGACGTAGTTACATCCTATGGGTATGAGCAATATCATTCATTATCTCAGTCATGTCACATAACACAGCAATTAAGTACGTTAAATATAGTCTATCTATCACACCAAAAACCAAACAGTCCACTGGCTAATCAATCTAAATCTATCATCCCCCAAGAAGAAGACCGGAGACCTCCAGACACCTCATCTTCAAGCACAATTCTCAAACCAGAGCCAATAAACTATGCTCAAGCTTACTATGAGAGAGCCGTAGAATATTATAATCAGGAAAACTGGAACTTAGCAGTAAAAGAACTGCGAGATGCTATTAAATTAGACCTAACTAACAGTGATTACTACGCACTACTGGGAGTAGTCCATTTTCACCAGAAATTTATAGGCATGAGTAAAGTCTACATCCGTCAAGCATTAAAAATTAATCCTCAACAACCACTAGCTTTAAAATACGCTGCCCTTTTGCCAATTCAAGTCAATGAAACAGTTAATCCTCAATCAATGTCCAAAGCCTTGAGTATTGCTTCTTTCTTAGGTAAGTTTTTATCAACCAAACTTCATTAACATCCCCCCTAACTCTATCCACTTGAAGTCAAGTAGTGAAATTTCGGTAAAAACTCCTACTTGAACCGAAGTAGTTTCCCTAGATGAATCTTCTACACTAAAATGGGAACAGAGACAAAATTTGAAGCTACTGAAGTCATAGCACTCAGTTAAAGAAAAGCAAAATGGGATTCTTCGACTCGGAAATAGTCCAGCAAGAAGCCAAGCAATTGTTTGAAGATTATCAAGCACTGATTCAGCTTGGCAACAGCTACGGCAAATTTGACCGCGAGGGCAAAAAGCTGTTTATTGAGCAAATGGAATCCATGATGGACAGATATCGCGTCTTTATGAAGCGGTTCGAGCTATCAGAGGATTTCATGGCGCAAATGACCATAGAGCAACTAAAAACTCAACTAGGTCAGTTTGGGGTAACTCCACAGCAAATGTTTGGACAAATGAACGTGACATTAGAAAGGATGAAAGCGGAATTGGAACAAACAAAATGACTGGGAACAGGGAACAGGGGAGGCAGTGGGAAAATTATTTCTCCCACTGACAACGGACAACGGACAACGGACAACTGTACGGGCGAAGCATTTGGAGAACTATTTTTGGCAATGACCGATAATTTATCTTCCAAATGCTTCGCCCCTACTGACAACTGACAACTGACCAATTAATTTGATTTGGGACGGGGAAACTGAGAAGGAGGCTTAAACTTTTCTATAGGTACATCCTTGAGTGCTTTGGTCATAAAATCTCGCCAAACGGGAGCTACCATGCCGCCACCGGTTGCCCCACTAGCCAACTGTTTACTGTCATCCCTACCCACCCAAACAGCAGTAGTTAGTTGGGGTACAGTACCTACAAACCAAATATCCTTTTCTGAGGATGTAGTTCCTGTTTTACCCGCACTGGGGCGATTTATAGCAGCACCTTTTCCCGTACCTTCGGTCATTACTGAAGTCATGATATCAATAGTCGCTGCTGATGCCCAAGGGTCAAGAACTTGTTTAGGTTTGGGTGTATTATCGAGAATCACGTTACCAGCACTATCTGTAATTCTCACAATTACAGTAGATGGTGACTGCCAGCCATAATTAGCAAAGGTAGCATAGGCACTGGCCATTTCTAGGGGAGTGACACCAATAGCACCCAAAGGTAAAGAGGTAACAGGTTCCATGGGACTCATAATTCCTAATGTCCGGCAGGTTTCAATCACCTTATTCATCCCCACCGATTTACCAAGTTTAATCACTGGGATGTTTCGAGATTGAGCGAGGGCTTTGCGAATTGACATCGCTCCGGCAAAGCCACCATCATAGTTTCTTGGGAAGTACCTATTATTACCATCTTGGTAGCTGACTGGAGCATCTATCACTGTGCTATCTGGTGCATATTTGCCAGTAGCAAAGGCGGTATAGTAAACAAATGGTTTAAATGAAGAGCCTGGTTGTCGTTGAGCTTGTGTAGCTCGGTTAAATTCACTGGCTTTGTAATCTACACCACCCACAAGGGCTTTCACAAAATGGGTGCGGGGATCAATTGACACTAAGGCCATTTGATTCTTATTCAACCCTTGAGACTGAAGCTTTTCATGCCAATCTCTAACGGTTTCTTCGGCCATTGCTTGGAATTTAGCATCAACCGTAGTTTGGACGCGCATTCCCCCTTTGAGCAGAGAATCACGTCCAAATTTTTTCGCCAACTCTTGGGCTACAGTATTCGTAATATAAGGTGAGGCACTACCTTGAAAAGACCTGATTTTACCCAGTTTAATTGGTTGTTTCAGGGCATCATCATATTCTTTTTGGGTAATCCAATTCAATTCGATCATTCGCCCCAGAACTTCCTTTTGTTTCTGTTTGGCCAATTTCATGCTGGCAAAAGGGCTAAACTCTTCTGGTGCTTGGATTAAACCCGCCATCATAGCTGATTCACCCAAAGTTAAATATTCTGCTGATTTATTAAAATAACTGCGGGCTGCTGTTTGCACACCGTAGTTATTATGACCCCAATAAACTTGATTGAGGTACATTTCTAGAATTTCCTCTTTGCTGAGGATTTGCTCTAACCGAATTGCTAGGACAGCCTCGGCTAACTTCCGCGTAAATGCCCGTTTTTGAGACAAAAATAAGTTTTTTACTAACTGCATGGTGATGGTAGAACCACCTTCTTTTACTCCACCTGCTACCATGTTGACTATGACGGCACGGCCAACACCAGTGGGATTAATCCCGTGATGATCGTAAAAGTGACCATCTTCACTGGCCAAAACTGCGCGTTTGAGGTTGGGGGAAACTTTATTTAATGGTACTACTTCTCGGTTAGCCTCTCCGTGGATGCCAGTTAAAAGTTTGCCTTTTATATCGTATATGTAAGTTGTTTCCGAGGGGAAAAAGTTTTTTATTTGTCTAACATCTGGTAAATTACGGAAACTAATGGCTAAACCTACCAGTGTTCCCGCCACAATAGAGCTTGTTAAGAGTGTCATGGATAGCAGCGTACCCCCAGTTATCTGACCGACTCCTTTAAAAAACTCAAATCCAGATGAATCCTTCTCTTGTGGTTGTTTGTTTGCAAAAGTCCTAGACGACACGGCGATCTCACTTCCTCACTTGTAAATTTAAATGTAATTCATTAAATGGAAAAAGACAGTTAATTTTTTGCAATTATAGTAATCTGACAGGAAAAAGAACAGATAATTGGTTTGTGAACATAACAAACTTAACTTTTAGAGTGGAAAGTATAGTTAATAGCGAATTTCTTAGTATGACGCAAAGTTTCTCTTGGTTGCATCGTGGTGTGGCAGAAATTTTTCCCCATAATGGTGATAATGATCCGGAAAGTTTGGAAAAGCGGTTACTCAATTCTGACTGTCCGTTAAGGATTAAACTGGGTATTGACCCGACTGGGGCAGATATTCATTTGGGTCATAGTATACCTGTACGGAAGTTGCGGACTTTTCAAGATGCTGGTCATACAGCGGTACTGATTATTGGTGATTTTACTGCCCGAATTGGTGATCCTACTGGTAAATCTGAGGTGCGTCGTCAACTTACGGAAGCTGATGTGGCACAAAATGCCCAAACTTATCTTGACCAAGTCCGTCCTATTTTAGATTTTGATACTCCCGGTAGGTTAGAAGTCCGTTATAACTCAGAATGGCTTTCCCGTCTAGATTTGGGGAAAACTTTGGAGTTACTTTCCACAATGACGGTCGGACAAATGTTGGCTAAGGAAGGTTTTGCGGAACGTTATAAACAAGAGAGTCCTATTTTTCTCCATGAGTTCCTGTATCCACTGATGCAAGGTTATGATTCTGTGGCTGTGGAAGCTGATGTGGAATTGGGAGGGACTGATCAAAAATTTAACATCGCTGTGGGACGAGATCTACAACGTCATTTTGGTCTAAAACCTCAATTTGGACTGTTATTACCAATTTTAATTGGGACTGATGGTGTCCAAAAAATGTCTAAGTCTTTGGGTAATTATGTGGGGTTGGGTGAACATCCTTCCCAAAAGTATCAAAAACTTCAAGGTATACCAGATAATTTACTGTCGCAGTATTTTGAATTGCTGACGGATTTATCTTTGGATGGTCTGCCAGAAAACCCGCGCCACGCCCAAGAATTTTTAGCCTGGGAAATTGTCCGTCAGTATCACGGTGAACAAGCGGCTAATGAGGCGAAGGAGGCGGCAAAAAGTGGTGGGAAGGAGGGAGCATTACCAGAATTTTCTGTGGCTGCTGTTCCTCAATTTCCGGCGAAATTAGCGTTTATTTTAGGTGCTACCGGTTTATGTAAAAGTACAGCCGAAGGTAAACGGAAAATTCAGGAGGGTGGAGTGAGGATAAATGGTGATAAGATTGCTGATGCGGATTTAAGTTTTTCTACACCTGATGATTTATATGATAAGGTCTTACAGGTGGGTAAGAAGAATTTTGTGCGGTTGGTAAAGTAGCTGTCAGCTATCAGCACTCCAGAGTCAGTCAGGGAATCTATTCCCTGTCTAAAAATAAGAATGACTTTGATGTTTTTATTTATCTTATTTAAAATTTTTATCGTTAGCATGATTTTAATATCTTTGCTGATTCCGTTATCATAAACTGTCTATTTTGTCAACCCACCCTTGACGTTGCTTTACAAAACTACATCAAGGTATTTCTAAATTTGTCCAAAAAATTCTCTATCACTCCTGAGTATTTTCCCCGTTCTCACTTTCCCTATTTCTCAAATACCTATAAATAAAGGATTTCCAGATTCTACTTCCTGCGACTTGAGAAAATTTAGATACTACGCCTAGATTATGAAATTTTACCAAATCGCTGAAACTATTGCAAGATCGTTGATAAATAGAAATTATTCTCAATAAAATATTAAGAAAATATAAATATGAAGTTATATTAATTTTTCCAGAATAGAAATATTTAAACTATTTTTTAAATATCTATAATTTAAACTTATAAATTAAGGAAATAACAGGGTTAAGAGCAAAATTTTTGTTGTACTCTATTACACAGTATTTACATGTTATTAAACACTTGTAGGCTTTAATTAAGTAAATCTAATTGTTAAACTACTCAAAAGTAGTCATATTAAACATCGCTATTAAAGTATAATAAATTGGATAATATGTAATAAGTAATAACCAGAATTATGAATGATGAAAAAATAATTGTTCCTTTAGATGTACCAGATTTAGAGAGTGCGATCGCTCTTGTTGATAAACTTCCCCAAGTCACTTTCTGGAAAGTTGGTTTGGAGTTGTTTACTAGCACTGGTCCCAAGATTCTGGAAATCCTCAAATCTCAAGAAAAGCGAATTTTCCTAGATTTGAAATTTCACGATATCCCCAATACTGTCGCCGGTGCTTGTCGCGCTGCGGCTGGTTATGGGGTGGATTTATTGACAATTCACGCAACTTGTGGTAATGATGCTTTAAAAGCTGCGGCGGAAGCGGTGCAAATTGGGGCGGAAAAAGCCGGAACAAAACCACCTCAGTTAATCGCTATTACGTTGTTAACCAGTATTTCGGCGCGACAATTGGCGGTTGATTTAAAAATACCTTTAGAATTGCCAGAATTTGCTTTAGAAATGGCACTGTTGGCACAGAATTCTGGTTTAAATGGGGTCGTTTGTTCTCCCCAAGAGGTGCAACAATTAAGAGCAAGTTGTGAAAAAGACTTTTTGCTGGTTTGTCCAGGGGTGCGGCCAACATGGGCTGAGAAGGGAGATCAAAAGCGATCGCTCACTCCCTCTCAAGCTATCACAGCGGGTGCAGACTATCTCGTTATCGGTCGTCCCATTACTGCGGCGGCTGTTCCTGAGTTAGCTTGGAATCAGATTTTAGAGGAGTTGAAGATATAATCTGATTATCAAGATAGTTCTTCCTCGTCATTTCTATGATAACAAATTCAAAATCAATTGTCAACCCTCTTAATACTATTTTTTTGCCTTTGTTGGGGGTAAGTTATTAAATCAAATCGGTTTTACGTTTTACGTTAATTAGACACCAATTGTAGCAAAAATGAGCAATGCTAAACCCTGACTGTAGTTTAGGAATTCCAGAGGAAAAAAGCAAAAGGAAGAAGAAAGTAAATTTCTCTCCTGCTTTTTGGTGCTTATATTTGATAGCCTGTAATTGCTGGCTGTTTATTTCTCCTGGATTTCATTACTCCGCTGATGCTAAAAATATTCCTCCCAAACCTGTAAATCCCAAAATTAGTAATTCTTGTTCTGAGCAAAGTTTAGAAACTTTAACAACTCAGCTAATATTAGATCTACCTAGCTATACTAATCGTGTTATCCAGCGTGCGCGTATTCTGAACAGGAGTGTGGATACTTTTTCCTATATATTAGTTGCTGGTAAACCAGAATTTGAACCTTTACCATTAAATCCAAGTATTGATAATGGGGATAAGTATAACGCCGAAGGAGTAAAACAGGTTTTCTTTACTACCCTAGAACGGACATATATCCACAAAAAACCTGTGGAATTACAAGAATTTCACAGGCTATTTTTGACAAAAACGAACATTGGTTGGACTGTGGTAATGATGTTTACCCAAGACGGTAGTTATCCAGTCAAACCACCTATCGCACCACCGAGAAATAGTAGTAACGGGGCGATCGCTCAAGGTGTTAAACTATGGTTACGGGATTGTCAAGCTGGCAGTGTTCGATAATCATATCATTGTTTTTGTTTCGCGCAGAGGCGCAGAGAAGCAAAGGCGCAAAGGAAAAAATACATGATTACCCTTGGGGAATTTGATTTAATTCTGCTGTGAGTTTTTCTTGATTACGTCTGCGGATTTTGGCGTAAAGTTGAATAGTCACAGCCATGAAAATCACTAAACCAAAAATTAACCAAGCTGTAATATCCGTTGGTAAGTTATTCTTAAATGTCGCCAACATCACAATTACAACTAATAAAAGTGTTGGTGCTTCATTTAATGCGCGTAAACTTTGACCAGTCCACTTACATTCATTTGCTGCTAACTGCTTCATTAATCTTCCACAGTAGTAATGATAGCCAATTAATATACCTACAAACCCTAATTTGAAATGTAACCAGGGTTCTTGTAGCAGTTCCATGTTTGTAGATAAGATACCAATAGCCATAGCTACTGTTACGCACATACCTGGAGTGGTAATAATATCGTAAAGACGCTTTTCCATGATTTGATACTGGTTTTTCAGTATCGTTCTTGCTGGTTCTGGTTCAAGGTTCGCTTCAACGTGGTAGATAAACAACCGCACTAGGTAAAATAACCCCGCAAACCAAACCACAAAGCCAATAATATGAAATGCTTTAAACCACGAATAAGCCATGAATCCTAACCTACCTTCATCAATTTACAAATGATTGCATCTACTCTCATTATCAGGTTATGGTGATTTCACAGCAAGGATGTGGATAGGTTAAGAAGTGTAAATCTTACAGCAGGGAACAGGGAACAGGAGATAACTTTTCTTCTTTCTTCTTTCTTCTTTCTTCTTTCTTTCTCCTGACTCCTGACTCCTGACTCGGTGACTCCTCCTCTAATTCGACTGGGAACGCCGGACAAATGGTAATAAATCCTGTAAAATTACTTCATGATAATGTTCTTGGGGATAATGTCCCACATTATTAAGTTTAATTATTTCACCATTGGCGACAGATTTAACGAAAGTTTCCGCCATATCTACAGATAACCAAGGATCAATTATCCCCCATTGGACTAAAATAGGTTGTGGCCATTCTTTAAACCCATTTTCTATTTCTATCATCGCTTTTTCTAGTTGGAAATTGCGAATTGTGGTGAGGAGACTTCTCCCAGAAGCAGAACTTTTCAAAAATGGTTTTCTATAAATATCTAAATCTTCATCTTCAATGCGGTAACGACTACCCCCTTCCAATGTTCTATCAACCAACAAAGGATCTTGGGTAATGATATCTCCAGCTAATGGTAAACCCATTTGTTTGATTTTCCAAGGAATTTTGGCAGAAGTAGAAATTGGTGTATTTAAAATCGCTATATTAGCAATCTTTTCAGGATGACGTAAGGCATATTGTAACCCAACTGAACCTAAAAATCCTTGGACAACTAAGGAAAATCTTTCTAATTCTAAAGCTTTAACAAATCCATCCAAAGCTGTGATAAATGCGTCCGGAGTATAAGCAAAATCCTGTTTTTCGGGTTTACCAGAAAATCCGTAACCAATCCAGTCCGGTGCGATCGCTCTATTTCCCTGTGCTGCTAAACTGGGAATAACATTTCTCCAACTATAACTTTGAGAAACTAACCCGTGTAAGCATAACACAGGGATTAAATCAGTTCTCCCAATCGGTTCAGCTTCCCGATAAAACCATTCTAAAGAATCTACCGTAATTTTATGTTCTTGAATTGACACGCTATTTTCCTATTTGGGAATGCAATAACACTGTACAAGTGCTACATTATCATCCTACAAATAGGTAACAGGTGAGCAAATTCAACCTTTGCGCCTTTGCGCGTGTCGTAGGCATAATATAATTACCAAAAAAAGAAAAAAATTTCGCATTTTATAGGTAAAGGGGGTTGACTTGCGGCTGGGAATCTGATATAGTTGAAACTGACGAGGAAGAACTATCTTGCCATAAAAATCAATTAAACTCCAATACCTTTTCCTTCTTCTCGCCATAATTGATTCAACCTGTTAGCGGGCATGGTTAAATACAAAACATCTCCGGGGGCGAGAATCGTTTCTAATAAATCCCAGCCCTGTACAGTTTCGTGGTTGATTTCCACATACAAAGGCACAAAATCCGCCAACTTGGCCACATCTTTCACCCACTCATCACAAAAAGGGTGTATTGGTGTAATTGTGGTGGCAAAAGCTACCCATAAATTATCAGCAATAATGCCATTACCAATAATCCTACCACCTAGGGCAGCAGCAGCGAAGGCAGGGGCAGCTAGTTCAGCGGGACTGAGTACAGCTTCAAAGTCAAATACCTGTTGTGCTATACCAGCAAAATCGGGATCAGCATAGTTGACAATCACAGGAATATTCGGTGCTAAAGCCTTAGCTTTGAGAGCAATTTCCAAATTAGTAGCATCATTGCTAGTGACAGCTAAAACTGCGGTAGCTGTGTTGATATTACTTGACTGTAGAGTAGCGCGAAAACTGGCATCAGCAAGGATGACAGGAATACTCATACCTCTAGCAGTAGTCACATATCTATTATTAGCGTCTGTTTCAATTACTACTACTTCATGGCCACTCAGATGTAATTGTTGAACAATTCTAATGCCGATACCACTTAAACCGCAAACAATATAATGATTATGTTGGGGAATTCTCGCTGCGTCTAGAAATTGTTTTAAGCGACTACCCAGGATAAAATCTGTCAGCGTAGCGTACCAAAGCCCAATTACCACAGCCCCAATTAGCATAATGATAACGGTAAATAATTTGATGCTATCAGGTGCATTTTCTACGACTTTATCATTACCACCAGCCCCTGTAATCATGCCGACAGCAAAATATAAAGCATCAACAAAAGAGAGATTATGCTTACTGGCAACATAGGTAAATGTAGAGAGTAAAATAATTACTAATAAAGCTATTGCCATGCCGACAACTGATTGGGCGTGTTTCTGAAATTCCCTAATATTAGCAAAAGCTTTGATTAATTTTCTAATAAATGATTTACGTTGTGGACGAATGCGGGGTTGAGTGCCAATAATTAAGCGATCACCTACTTTTAATTGTTGATCTAATAACACTGCTGAAACTACATTCATTTTCCCTTGGATAGGGACATAATAAATCAGCATTCGCGTTGGATCTTCCCATAAACCGCTAATTTTTCTACCCTTCCAAGCATGATTTTCGTGAATATATTCTTCTTGAATTGGCCAAGTTTGCTCAAGTAATTTAATTTGGCCAATGGCTTTGTTTCCTAAAGCGGCAAAGGTAAATACTGGTGCTGCTAAACCCACAACACTCAAACTTAAATGATTTGACAAAGTTTGATCAAGACGTTCACCTAAATTCGTATTATAAAAACGGTTAATAATCCGAATTTGGGGATTAAGTACCCGTGCTTGCATCATAATTGATAAATTTAGGGCATCATCAGAAGTCGCAATTACTAAAGTATGTGCTTCGGTAATTCCCGCTGCTTGCAAAGTGGCAACTGCCTGTAACTCACCAACAATTACATTAGCAGCAGTTTCACCAGCAACGGGTTTGCGATGAATACCTACTACTAAAGCCCCATGTTCTCTCAGTAACCGAAATATTTTATATCCGGTACGCCCTAAGCCGCAAACAATAATTCGAGGTTTCATAAAACCGCAGCATAAAATTTATATAAATGGCTACATATCAGTTATCAAAAAAGAATTCAGGAGTTGGAATTGAATTCAATAATCTCTATTCTTGCTTAACTAACGGGATAATAACTGTAACTGAACACACTATAGGGATAAGATCCCCGACTTCTCTAAGAAGTCGGGGATCTGACTCTTGCAGAAAATTAAAAATAATTAGAAAATGCACATAATAATCCGACAACCCTCTAACTAATGTGGGAAAGCACAAGCAAAGAGGGGATGTCGAAATTGAAGAAATTATGTGACTAAATCGGCATTGGCAGAAGTGCGTTTCAGCATGAATACAGCCACAATAATTCCCACAATGGCTAATCCCGCAGTTGGATAAAAGAAATTAGTGTAACTGCCGAAAATGTCTCTAATTTTGCCAGCTAATAAAGTTCCACCCAAAGCCCCCATACCGTAAGCAGTGAAGACAATACCGTAGTTTTTGGCATAGTCTTGGGATGGAAACATGATTAAAGTGGAAGTGGGAGCGATCGCTAACCAACCCCCCAAAGCGAAGTAAAATAGCGAAAAAGCGACTATATAAGTGAGTACACTGCCCTTACCCGCACTCAGCATCATAATCGAACCAATCAAAATTAAAACAAAGGAAACAATTGCCCCCAACTTTGGCGTAAATTTGTCCGTAAACCACCCAAAAAACAACCGTCCCACACCATTAAAAATAGCAAACAGAGAAACTGTATTTGCGGCTGTGGCTGCATCTAATTTAATAATTTCCTGTGCTAGAGGACTAGAAATACCAATAGCTGCCAGTCCCGCAAAAGAACCAATGGTATAACACAACCACAAGCCATAAAAACTGGAAGTCTGAAGAATTGATTCTGAAGTTGTCGTGTGAGAATTTGTTTGCACAGATCCGGGTGGAGTCCATCCTTCTGGTTGCCAACCTGGAGGAGGAGTTGTGAGGACAGTAGAAATAGCCGTAATAATAACTGCAAAAGCAATACCTAAAATTACAAAAGTTTGCTGAACTCCAACAGCATCTATCAGAAACTTGGCCAAAGGTGCAGTAATTAAAGGTGACAAACCAAATCCAATCACAGTAGCGCCCACAGCCAAACCTTTTTTATCAGGAAACCACTTAGCCACCACAGCCAATGGTACACCGTAAGTGATACCCACACCCATACCAGCAATCACACCATAGGTAATAGTTAATGTAGGAATATTGCCACCCAAACTAGAGAGAATATAACCTACTGCCGTAATTAAACCACCAACACCTGTAATCAAACGAGTATCAAAACGATTGATATAAAAGCCAGTGATTGGCATTAAAATTGCGAATACAACCAGCAGCACCGTAAATGGTAATAGGCTATCAGTTGCACCCACACTAAGAAGTTTTTCCAAAGGTTTTCTAAAAATACTCCAAGAATAAACTGTACCCAAGCACAGTAAAACAGTGATACTTAGAGGTATCAGTAGCCATCGCCCTTTCTCCGCAGGCATACCAAATAATTGTAGTTTTTCCATTTGTTGTTATGTGAGGTGAATATATAATTTTTTTGCAGTATCTCACTTTTTGGCTAGATTGGCATAAATGTTTTTTATATTGAGGTGAGTACGTAGGATAGCGTGAAAAATTAGGTAAGATATTTCTGTTAATTCTTCTGGATAAACTGCTGTAAAGTAATCCTGGAAAGAATTAATCAGGGTTATTATGGCACTTTATTTAGATTCAGCTATTGCCGCAGAAGCCGAAATTGTTAAACATTGGGGTTGGGTAAAAGGTATCACCACCAACCCCACATTGTTAGCACAAGCCAACACCCCACCAGAAACCACCCTCAAAACCTTAGTTTCCTTAACTTCAGGTCCGGTATATTATCAACTCCTCGTTTCAGACAAAGAGAAAATGATAGCCCAAGGGAGAAAAGCTTTTGAAATTATTGGTTCTCAAACCATCTTAAAAATTCCTGCCACACCCCTAGGATTTGAGGTAGTAGCCACCCTTTCCTCAGAAATCACCTGTTCCGTCACCGGCATTTACAGCCCCGCACAAGCCGCAGTAGCCAAGGAAGCGGGGGCAAAAATCGCCATAGCCTATGTCAATCGGGCTGAACGCTTGTTAGGAGACGGTATTGCTTTGGTACGAGATATGGCCAGCATTCTCAAAGGCAGTGATGTGGAAATTTTAGCAGCTAGTATCAAGTCACCAGCAGAAGCAGCCGCGTCTCTCCAAGCCGGTGCTAATCATCTCACCTTACCTTTGGCAATGTTGCAAGCCATAGCAAGCCATGAATTTTCCAATCAAACCGTGATTGATTTTGCGGCTGGAGGAATCGGCTTAACAATTTAAATTAATAGCCTCTAGTATATACTCCAACACCATTAGTGAATAAATGAAGGGTTTCACCCCTCATCCTTAAAACCTTGATTTTCCATAATCAAAATATTTTAACATTGGTTTTATGGTCATAGACAAAATGGCTTAAAAACCAGTGAAATCAAGCTATATCCGGGATGATGGGTGTGACCCCCTATTAATTATTCCCGGAAAATATAGATTACAAACTGTTGGCAATGAACAAATAAAAAATTTAAAAATAAATGCCAAATTGGCAACCATCATGAAACGAACCAGGCTAAATTATATGAGTCGAGCAAAAACAAGGGATTCGTTAAGAGACTGAATCAATTAGCAAAAAGCTCTTGTTAAGATTGCTTAAAAAATAAATAGAATTAGTATTTGCTGCCTAGGAATACCTGCTAAGTATAGACGTTATCGTTAACCTGCAAATTACCCCCCTAATTAACGGTTCTCGTCTGTATGAATAAAGTTCCTAATCGCTTCAGCAGCAAATGATAGAGTGGGAGAGAAAGGCGCTTGGTAATGCCTCCTCCCACTCTCTTTTTTTGGGTACTTTTTAGAAGTCATGCAGCTTTTAAGTAGGTGAACGGAAAAAAACCGTAGACGCGGAGCGGCTTCTCGAAGAGTAATATGTCACGAAAAGTAAAATCGCCCAAACCCTCTTCACTCAAGCCTCAAGCCTCTTGCCTCAAGCCTCTTGCCCCTTGCCCCTTGCCTCTTGCCCCTTGCCCCTTGCCTCTTGCCTCTTGCCTCTTGCCTCAAGCCTAGTGCCATAACGACGATTTTCAATGCTAACCTACTTAATCTGTTGATTCTGACTGATAAATTCTGTGTTGAAAAAGTCTTTTTTGCACCAGTTGAATTGATTCTACAATTGCTTCTAATTTGACAGGCTTAGGAATAAAATCATCCATACCAACAGATAAACATTCATCTCTGTTTGACTGCATTGCATTGGCAGTCATAGCAATAATATAAGGACGATTAGTTTTACCCCATTCTTGATAAATTGCCTTTGTTGTTTCTATCCCATCTAATTCTGGCATTTGTATATCCATGAAAATAACATCATATATCTGTTGTTTTAATGCGGTTAATACCTCAACCCCATTATTGACAATATCTACTTGATATCCTAGTTTCTGAAATAATTTCTCAGCAATTTTCTGATTAACAATATTATCTTCAGCAATCAATATTTGTAAAGGAAATTTCTGGGAGAAATGGGTATCAAATTTAATGACTGGTTTTTGGATATCTTGATCTTTGGGGGTGAGAAAATCTAACTCTACACTAAATAGACTACCTTGGGATAATTTACTAATGACTTTAATTTCACTACCCATTATTTGAGCTATTTTTTGACTAATTGCTAAACCTAATCCTGTGCCTTGAGATTTAAGTTTACTTTCTCCTACTTGCTCAAATGGTAAGAATATTTTGGCTAATTTTTCAGAGCTAATTCCCACACCCGTATCTGTAACTTGGAAGTTTATTTTAGTTAAATAAAATAACTCATTTTTTGGTTCTTGACTAATAAAATTAACAATCAAATTTACTTTACCTATATCCGTAAATTTAATAGCGTTTCCTAATAGATTTAGCAAAATCTGTTTTAAGCGTTTTTCATCGGTATGAATAATAATAGGTATTTTTTGGTCAAACTGATAGATAAAATCAAGATTTTTTTCCACTGTAGAATAACGACAAATTTCGACTATCCCTTTCAAAAAATCAGGAAAGTTAAAATTTTGTAGTTCTAGTGCCATTTTTCCAGCTTCTATTTTAGAAATATCTAAAATATCATTAATTAATGATAATAAATGGACACCTGATTGATAAATGATTTGAATATCTTCTTTCTCTGATGTTGTTAATTTTGGTGAATCTCGAAAAATTTGAGAAATTCCTAAAATACCATTTAATGGTATCCGCAGTTCGTGACTCATGTTGGTGAGAAATTGACTTTTGTAATTGTTAGCATCTACAGAATTTTGTTTTGCTAATTCTAATTCTAAATTTTGCTGAATAAGCTGTTCTTTTTGTTGCTCTAATATTTCTGCTATTTGCTGAAGTTCTAGCGATTTATCAAATAATTCCATTTGCGAATTTTTTAGGATTAATATTGCTGTTTTTCTTTCACTAATCACAGCATTTAACACAAGTGTTGTTAAGACAATTACCCCAATAAAGCATTGTAGTAATAAAAGAGAGTCATTTAAGTTAGAACGATTAAATGCTCCTAGTCCTCTAACTGTTCCTAAAATAGCCATTACAGCTACAAGTACAATTAAGTTTGTAGCAGCTAGTTTCCCAAACCGAAAAACTGCCCAAACTAAACAAGGAATAATCATGTATTCTATAAAATAGTTATTAAAAAAAGCATTTTCACATATAATAAGGACAATTTTTAATAAGAGTAAGATTTCGATAATTCCCCAAAAAGTTCTTGATTTTATGTTAATTGCAAATTCTTGTTTGTGCGTTAAGAAATATTCTTTAAATAACTCTCCCCAAGTTAGTAATGCTGGAGTAAAAATAAAAATTCCAGCTACGTTAGATATCCACCAAGTTACCCATGCATTAGTAAAGTCAATAATAGATATTTTTCCTAATAATATTAATCCTATTGCTCCCGCAGTCGCATTCACAATTGGTCCAATCATCCCTGTGAATACTAAAAATTTCCTCACGTCGCTTAGTCGTTCTAGAGGAGAGGGTGTAGCAACTAATTTGCGAAATAGGAAACAACCCAGTAATATCCCAGAAGTTGTACCAATAGCAATTCCTAAAACCTGTAAAATTGAAGAAATTTGCGTAATGATATTGGTTGGATTAATAAATGCCCAAATATTTGCTAAGAATGACCCAATTAATACTCCTGGCCAAATCCAATACCCAAAAAGTAATATAGCAGCAGTAGCAAAACCATCAGGTGGCCAAACTGGTGTAACATTTTGGGGCGTAGAAGCGAGAATTCGAGAAAATTGTGCAGTTTCGTAGTATACTAAAGCTAAAACTGCTATCCATGTAGAACGGACTAATATAAATCCTAACTTGAATTTCATTAATTCATAATTGTATTTGACAGTAATATAATACAATTATTCAACTCTTTACTAAGTAGGTGAACTGAAAAATTTAAAGGTATGTGAAGAAAAGTAAAATCGCCCAAAACTCTCTTCCTGTTCCCTGTTCCCTGTTCCCTGTTCCCTTGCCCCAACGACAATTTTTAACGCCAACCTACTTAGTGTGATATCCATCACTGTAATCACTATTTTTACTTTTGATCAACAAAAACAAGCTGATACCCAGTCAGAAAAAACTGAAGAATATGGACATCAGAGGAGCAACTGAATAATACAGGATATTTTTCTGATTTTTAGCAGCATTTCTCTAGTTAACCCAGGAAATCCCCCTTTCTATATTTTATAGATGATCAGAAAAGAGGGATACAAGGACTTAGGGTTTTGGAGATAATTGCTTATACCCAATACCCAATTATTCTACTTCTGCTTTGCTCCAGCTTTAGCAGCTTTAGCGGCTTTTTTAGCAGCTTTTTCAGCTTCTGCTGCTGCTAATTCTGCTTGTTCTTTCTCTTCGGCTTTCTTATCGAGATAGTAGTGATAATCTCCTAAATAAACGCGAAATTCACCATCACGAATTTCGACGATTTTGTTAGCTACTTGGGAGATAAAATAACGGTCGTGGGAAACTACCAGGGCTGTACCATCATAGTTTTGCAAAGCCTCTTCCATCATTTCTTTCGCAGGAATATCTAAGTGGTTGGTAGGCTCATCCAAAATGATTAAATTCGCTGGACGTAAAAGCATTTTTGCCAATGCTAACCGAGCTTTTTCACCTCCACTCAATGCCCCAACTTTCTTAAATACGGTATCACCAGTAAATAAGAATCTTCCTAACAGTGTACGAACTTCTTCGTTTGTCCAGTTGGGAACTTCATCATGAATTGTTTCCATGACGGTTTTATTTAAATCCAACGCTTCCGCTTGGTTTTGCTCAAAGTAACCCGGAATAACGTTGTGATCACCTAATTTCACAATCCCTTCTGTGGGAGGTTCAACACCCATCATAATTTTTAATAGTGTGGATTTACCCGCACCATTGGGACCGAGAAACGCAATTCTGTCTCCTCTTTCCACTAGCAGATTTGCCGACAAAAACAGAATTTTATCCCCATAAACATGAGTTAAATCCTTAATTTCTACCACTTCTCTACCGCTACGACTAGCATCAGGAAAACGGAAATGCAGAGTTCTTACTCCGCCTGTGGGAGCTTCGATGCGTTCAATTTTATCTAGTTGCTTTTCTCTACTTTTCGCTTGGGTACTGCGGGTAGCACTGGCGCGGAATTTATCTACAAATGCTTGTTGTTTTTCTAATTCTTTTTGCTGACGTTCGTAAGCGTTAAGTTGTGCGTATTGATTTTCCGCTTTTTGTTGTAGGTAGGATGAGTAATTACCCAGGTAAGAACTGGAAACACCCCGTTCAGTTTCCACGATTTGGTTACACAGACGATCTAAAAATTCCCGGTCATGGGAAACTATCACCATGGGGGTAATTAAACCGCGCAGGTAATTTTCTAACCACTCAATGGTTTCTAAATCTAAGTGGTTTGTCGGTTCGTCCAGTAGTAACAAGTCGGGTTTTTGCAGGAGAATTTTCCCTAAACTCATCCGCATTTGCCAACCACCGGAGAAGGCACTAACTAGGCGATCGCCATCTTCTAGTTGAAATCCCATCTCTGGTAAAATCTTACCAATCCGCGAGTCTAAGTTATATCCGTCTAAAGCCTCAAATTGACGCTGTAACCTATCTAACTGATGAATTAGTTCATCTAACTCTTCTGGATTAGCAGTTTCCATCTCATGGGGAATATGAGCTAAAGCCTTCTGCACTTCATTAGCTTCTTTAAATACAGTCCAAAATTCTTCTCTGACTGTACGAGTGGGGTCAACCTCAAATTCTTGGTTAAGATAAGCTATATGTAGGCTGGAAGGGCGAATAATTTCCCCAGCGGTGGGTTCAATCTCCCCAGAGATGATTTTCAATTGGGTGGATTTTCCCGCACCGTTAACACCAACTAAACCAATCCGATCTCCTGGTTTGACTTCCCAGTTGATATCTTTAAGAACTTCGCCTGTAGGATAAATTTTACTGATATGTTCTAATCGCAGCATGAAGCGTCTCGTAGGTAGGGGACAGGGGGCAAAGCTAACGCCGTATATAATCTTAACAAAATTTAACGCCTTATGTACAATTTTTTGGCTAATTCTTTCCTAGAGTCAGGAGGTAGGGGCGCAGGCTTTGCGCCCTTTGTCAGCAGAAAGAAGAGAGAAGAAGAAAAACGGGGTTTACCAGCAAGTGTTGTACATGACAACTGAGACCTTTTTCCAACTTTTAGTTATAGTATTGTTTGACAATTTCTGGGTTATTATTGCCTTTTTTGAGGAAATAATTTATTGATTAAAGGTTCTGATCACTTGATTCTCTTGTTCTATGTTTTATGCTTGCTAATTCTCAATTTTATTCGCGGTTTAACAATAAATTAATACTGATTTTTTGAGAAAATCAAGATAGTAAAGTAACAATAATTAACATCTTAAATTAATAAAAATAGCCGAAAATATATCTAATTAGGTTGACAATTTACACTCTTGTAAATAATTATCATAGTGAACCCAGATAATCGTTAATGAGGAAAATATGCACACAGTTGTTCTCGTTCTAGTTCAGGTGTTAATTGTAATTGGACTCTCCCGACTTGTGGGACTGGGATTCAAAGCAATTAAACAACCATTGGTAATTGGTGAGATCTTCGCTGGTATCATGCTTGGTCCATCATTATTTGGTTTAATTGCTCCCGGTTTAGCACATAGCCTATTTCCCCCAGAAACAATGCCTTATTTGAATGTTTTATCGCAAATAGGGCTAATATTTTTTATGTTTCTGATTGGGTTGGAATTAAATCCTAAATATCTGAGTGGTAACTTAAAAACTGCCATTCTCATTTCTAATCTCAGCATTATTGTTCCCTTTGCTTCGGCTTTTGGATTATCTTTCCTCCTTTATCCTTTAGTTTCTGGCAACAATGTAAATTTTGCCCCTTTTGCCTTGTTTTTAGGGGCAGCCATGTCAATTACCGCCTTTCCTGTATTGGCGAGAATTATTACCGAAAATAACTTACAGGGAACTCGGTTAGGGACATTAGCCTTAACTTGTGCAGCAGTGGATGATGTGACAGCTTGGTGTATTTTAGCAGTAGCGATCGCTGTCGCTCGTCACGGTAGTATTGATCAACAAGCTATTTTCACCATTGTTGAAAGCATTGTTTATATTGGCTTCATGTTCACAGTTGGACGGTGGTTTCTCAAACGGTTAAGCAAACATCATCGTCGGGCTGGACGTTTGAGTCAATTGGTTCTCGCTGTAATTTATATGGGAGTTGTGTCCTCTGCTTTAATTACTGAATTTATCGGCATTCACCTAATTTTTGGGGCATTCTTATTAGGCGCAGTCATGCCCAAAGATGAGGGATTAGTCAGAGAATTAGCCATCAAAACTGAAGATTTTGTTCTCATCTTTCTGTTACCAATCTTCTTTGCCTACAGTGGTTTAAAAACACAAATTGGTTTACTTAACAGTCCTCATTTATGGCTATTGTCTGCTTTGATTTTATTAGTAGCAATCGGTGGTAAATTTACTGGTGCTTATATAGCTGCTCGAATTAGTGGCATTGACAAACGCGAAGCATCAGCCCTGGGTTGGTTAATGAATACTCGCGGTTTAACCGAGTTAATTGTCTTGAACATTGGTTTAGAGTTAGGCGTAATTACCCCCTTACTTTTCACCATGTTAGTAATTATGGCTTTGGTGACAACATTCATGACTTCACCATTACTGGAATGGACTTATCCTAAGCGCCTAATCAGATTAGATATAGTTGAACCAGAAGCAGAAATTCCCTCAGAAGCTGTACCAGCCCCCAGCGAACCTTACCTCATCCCATATCGGATTTTAGTCCCAGTTGCCAATCCCAATGCCCAAAAAGGTTTGTTACAGTTAGCAACAGCGATCGCAGTCAACAACCGACAACCTGCTATTGTTTATCCCCTCAGTTTTATTGAACTCGAAGAAGACTATGGCTTTGAAAGTACCCCCACCGAAGCCGACAGACTGATTGCCGAGCGTCGCCAAAAATTAGAAGAATTAATCAATACCCTAGAACCACCACTAACACGTTCCTGTATCCATCCCATAGTTCGCATATCTAGCAATGTTGCTAGAGAAACAGCACAAATAGCCAAAATTGAACAACCCGATTTAGTTCTCGTCGGTTGGCATCGTCCAGCTTTTAGTAACAATCGGTTAGGAGGAAGAGTCGGACAAATCCTGGGGACTACACCAGTAGATGTCGCCGTATTTGTAGATAAAGGTGGCGAACGGTTAGAAAGTTTATTAGTTCCCTACTCTGCCAACATTCATGACGATTTAGCATTAATTATCGCCCTCAGAATGCTGATTAATCGTGATACTTGTATGTTACAAGTTTTACAAGTCTTTAAAGGCAATCATGTCCAAGACGAATTAAGTTATGAACTCAACACCATGATTGAGCAGTTACCCAAAAGTGTCCGCGATCGCATTGAAATTAAAACTGTTACATCCCCAGAACCAATCCAAGCGGTAATTACTGCCTCAGAAAATGTTGATCTGACTATTGCTGGTACTAGCCGTCTGTGGGGAATAGAACGTCAAACTCTGGGAAGATACACAGATCAACTCGCCATCCAATGTCGTTCTTCATTACTCATTACCCGTCGTTACAGTCAAGTTACCTCACACCTTACCGCCCTTTTACCAGCAGTTAATACCCAAGAAATAATTCGTAATTCTTAATTTTTGCCAACCAGGTACTATATTGAAGCACCACCAAATTATGAAAACAATAACTAATAAAATTCTTCCATCTATCGGGGTAAGTTTATGTGGTTTAATCACCCTTACCCCCAATATCAGTATTGCCCAACCAATCGCACAACTTAATAATTGGGAATTTAACCCCAAATCCCAGCAGTTAGAAATTAATATCTCCGCAACTGCAACACCCCAATATTTCTACCTAGCCGAACCACCACGTCTGGTTCTCGATTTACCTAATACCAAATTGGGTAAAGTCCTCACCCAAAAAGAATATGCCGGGGCAATTCAGAAAATTCGTATTTCTCAACTTAACGCCAATATTACCCGCATAGTTCTTGATCTAGCACCAGGAATCAAATTCCAACCCAACCAAGTACAACTTCAACCTCTTTCTCGACAAAAACCCACGCGCTGGGTATTCAATCCTCATCTTACCTTTTCTCCCGCTAACAGTCTGTTAACAAAACCCACTACCACCCTACCACCATCCACAAACCTCACAAGCAACTCCCAACAACCCTTAATCACCGTCCCACCCCTAAATTCTCAAAACCCGTCACCAATCAACAATTCACCCCTACCTGCTGCCATGTTTCCCACACCTGAAGAAAACAAAAACAGTTCCCCCAATCACCCTAAAGAAATTCCCATTATCGAATTTGGTCAACCTTTACCCAGCCAAAAATTTTAGGTTAACAGATTTACCGACTGGTTTCTCCACCCAAAAATTTGTAACAATAGAAATTAGCAAGTTATTTTCTTCAGTTTCCATCTTTTTTGGCAGTTTTTAGATATGAGTAATTCCAGCAACTTTCGTGAAGCTTTCCGTGAGGCTAAAACTCATGGAATCGTTGGTCCCAATGTTATCGCTAACGCCCTCCCCTATGTCGGTGCTGGATTGGTGCTAACAGCATTCGGAACTTATGGTGGTTTAGGTGTTATCCGCACTAATCCCGGACTCTTTTTTCCTACCTTCATTGGGGCGGTAATTCTCGAATTAATTTTGTTCTTCGTTGCCCAAAATGTCGCATCAAAAGGTAACAAAGCCCTAGCCTTACCCCTATTGGGTATTTACAGTCTATTATCTGGATATACCCTAAGTGGCTTGGTATTTGTAGCTTTGAGAACCCAAGGGGTAGGTATTCAAGGTATTGCTATTGCTGCTTTAAGTTGTGGCATTACCTTCATTGTTGCCCGAAAAATCGGTTCTAACCTTTCGGAAGCAGACGGTATGGCTTTGACAAAAACCATTAGTTTAGGCATTGTTGCCTTATTGGTGGTTTGTCTGCTCCAATTTGTCTTTGCCTTGTTTGGCGTTTATACACCCAGTTGGTTAGAAATTGGTATCTCTGGTATAGGTGTATTTCTCTTCGCAGGAGCATCAGTAGTTGATTTCTACATCTTGCCTCGTACCTACCGCAATGATGAATATTTACCAGCAGCTTTGTCAATGTATCTCACCTACATTAACTTATTCGTTTTTATCTTACGCTTGCTCATTGCTATCAATGGTCGTGATTAAGTATATTTAGGCAGAGAAAACTCAACTTTGTCGGGAAAGGGGAAAAGGAAAAGAAAAATTTTTAACTTTCTTCTTCTTTCTCCTGACTTCTGACTCCTGACTCGGTGACTCCTGACTCCTATATTTAAAATCTTTCCGTATCTTGAGGACTTCCCACAGCCCCCGGTTGAGATAAAAAGAAATTTTGAGCCGATTCATTTTGATAAATACATCTAATATCTGGCTTTTCACTATTTAAGTCCCCTGTAAAGCCAAAGGTATTAAGACGATTTTTACATTCTCGTACCTGATCTGATGTTACAAGTTTTTTATTTTCCAAAATTGCCCAGTTATTTTGACGAATTACACATCCAGGGCGGATATTTGGCTGGGCAACAAAGACATTAAAGGGATTAAGAGTGACAAAGAGTCTAGCATCCATCACCATGGCGCTAGATCCAAACTGCACACAAATCTCAGGATTTGGCGCTCTAGTGTCAATGAACTCACGGGAAGCCACATTTGATGAACTCAATGTAGTTGTCGAACTAAACGCAATCCCAATCCCAATTCCCAAAATCATCACTCCTCCTAAAAGGGCAATGGTGGCGAAGTTAAACACCGGGGATTGGAACATAGAGGGTTTAGACGGATTAGTTGGTCTATTATTAGCAGATTTACGTCTCATTTTCGCTTTATTACCTTCATCCCAAGAGTGGTTTTTTAATTTCTCCCTTATTCAGTATGCCATTTAAGAGAGAATACCACTTCAACCCATTTTATTGATTCTTATCGAAACGAATTTACCATGAAATTTTCTTTATATTCACATATTAACTTGATATTGCCCTTGTAATACTACCCCTATTCTCTATTCATATAAGTTACATTTTGTTAAAAAAAATTAGATGCGTTTCCCCTGACGTATTGACCAGCAAGAAATTCGGGATTTGCTGATATTTTTTTAACTCTTACAAAAGTTAAATTTTTTAACTATAGGGCTACTATTTGATTTTTGAACAAGCTGTAAACCGTAAACCCCATCGAATCAACGATTGAGTCTCAGTATAATGAACAACAATCAAACCGGATTCCTATATTACCAATTACCAATCACATAGATTGACTCAAAAATAAAAATCCTACTTGCAACAAACCGACAACAAAACCTAAAACACCACCTAAAGTGACAATTGCTTGTAATTCATTTCTGACAATTCCCTCAATAGCATCTTCCAGTTCAGCAGGTGAGGTGGCTTTTACTCGTTCCACAATTACTTGATCTATAGATAAAATAGGAATTGCTTGAGCAACAATAATTTCTAAATCTTTTTCTAGATACTTTTCTAAAATTAATGCTAAATCCCGTGCCACAACTTCTAAAGAATTGTTAACAACGGCTGAACTACTTAACCGATTTAACAACACAATAGAAATTCTTTCCCAATCAGCCGATTCTGTTAATTCTTTGAGCAAGTCCCTACCACTATTTTGGAGATATTCACGCACACTATCTCTAATCGTTTTTCGCAGTTGACGGACTGTACCAACAGGAAGATTTTGCAAAGATAAATTTTGTAATAATTCCTTAATGCGATCGCGCATTTTTAAATCTTTAATTAATTCTTGCAATCTTTTATTAGTTGCTTCCTTTTCATCTAAACAAAATGTCCGTAACCGAGTCAAAGTATTCTTCAACCCAAACAGATTTGCCACTACCCAATAAGTACCACTGGTTTTCTCGCGAAAACTCTCATCAATGGTTTGAATTGTCCGATCTGTTAAAAAATCAATAATAACTTGTCGTAATCTATCGGGAGGTAAAACTATCTCTAATAACCAATCAGCTAACCGGACAGATTGTTCTTCACTAAGTTGAAACTCTAATAATACCTTATCAAATATTTGGTTAATTTGCGTTTCTAAAAATGTTTCTTGTCGCGCTAAAACCTTCAAAAGACGTGGTAAAGATTCACCCAATAAATCACGTAAAACTCCCGCCAAAATCTTAGTGCTACGAGGGTTTTTATCACCTTTAACTTGATCAACTACCAGACGTAATAACCAGAAAATTCCGCCTTGTAGTCGTTCAGGTTGCAGGAGTCTCCGCGCCAGATTTTGCATTTCCTCTGGAGTCAGTAGCGATTTCATAATCGCATTAGCAATATTTTGTCCTAACCGTTCCTGATTACTAGGAATTAAACCTGGCGTAAACGGGACTTTTTTCCCAAAAACATAAACTGCTTTATAGGGACGGAATAACATTTTTATGGCTATGTCGTTGGTATAATAGCCAATTAATCCACCCAGGATTGGGGGTGAGATATACAATAAAATTCGAGACAAATCCACAGGCTTTTGGATTAGGTAATGGGTAGTGGGTAATAGATAATGGGTAATTACCAATCATCTAATTACTACTAATACTCCCATCATACCGTTAGCAATGGGATAGTGTGTGACATCCACAAAACCAACTTGATGCGCTAATTCTATTTGCTCTTTCCCAGTAGGAAAGCGGTCTAAACTGGGGCTAATATAAGCATATTCGTCTTTTAAGCCGAGATTAGTGGCCATGGGAACTACAAGATTATCTAAATACCATTGTTGAACTGCGCGGAACTGTTGATTGTGGGGACGATGAAAGTCTAAAATCGCGGCTTTAGCTCCTGGTTTGAGAACACGGTATATTTCTTGGAGACTACTAGGAATATCTTTAACATTTCTTAATCCATAACCCATAGTGGCTGCATCAAAATAATTATCATCAAAAGGTAAATTTAATACATCTGCTTCTACCCAATTAATAGGAGGTAGGGGATAGTAATTTTTGCAGCGCTCTTGAGCAGTATTCAGTAAGTTGGCAGAAAAATCAACTCCGTAAACTTGGCCTGTTACCCCTACATGACGTGCTAACCGAAAACTTAAATCACCACTACCGCAGCACAAATCTAAGCCAGTATCACCAGGTTTAGCTGCGCTCCATTTGACTGTCATTTCTTTCCAAAGGCGGTGTTGTCCCCAGCTTAATTGATCGTTAAGTTGGTCATAAACAGGAGCAATACGATTAAATATAGCGCGGACTTCGTTACTCATTTGTTGAGGGAGTAGGGAACATTAAGTTTTTTGTCACTTTCAGGGGTTAGGCGTTGACAGCGAACTTGGTTTATATATCTCACTTATTTTTTCTGACTATTTTCATAATTAAAACACACATAATAGAAGAATATAGTTTCCCAACTTTATATTTCTTCACACTCATCAGACAGTATTAACTTTAAAGACGCACTTTTTAATTATGACCGAAACACAGCCCAATCTTCAAAATCCTGCAGAGGATATAGCACAGACAGCCACAGAACTATTAGTCAAGCTGAGACAAAAACAGGGGACTTGGGTGGAATGGGGACAAGCGATCGCTTACCTGCAAAAAAACGGTTACAATCCCCAAGACATCTTTGAAGCCACTGGATTTGAACCAATTCAACAAAATCAGGTGATTGTTGGTTCTCAGGTTTACAATTCTATGGAAAAATCTGGCTCATCATCGGCAACATTGGCATATTATAGCACCAAGAGTAGTGATGTCTTATATGAATTGCGTGGATTAACCCAAGAAGACCGAGCCACGACTGCAGATTTGACATATCAATACAAACTTGATGCCGATGTAGTCAGGGATATAGCCAAAGCAGTGAAAGATTATTCTTGGTTTCCTAGTTTACCAGAAGGTTTCAGTAAACATCCAGGAGATGCGATCGCCTATCAATCCTGGAAATATGCTAAACAAAAATCTGACTTATCCGAGCGATCGCGCTTAATTGCCAAGGGATTACGCTTTGCTCACTCCGAAACAGCTAGAAAACAACTAGAACAACTGTTAATGGATTTTAGCGTTACGGCTAAAGTAGCACCGCCGATTTTACCATTTTATCGGCTAGAAATTGATGAAGATTTACCCCGGATTTTACCGGTTGTAGGCGAGTTACCATTAACATCACAGGAATTAAAAGCTGTACCATTTATTACCGAAATTCAACCATTTCGGATTGTTAAATTTGCCGGAGAACAAGCTTGGGTATCTTTACCAGGTTGGAAAGTGCTACTAAATGCCGAAGATCCTGTAGTTGTCATTGGTAATAGCGATATTTTCCCCAACCCCCATCAAAATAAAGTTGAACCGATTATGATCGTTATAGATCGCGCTCAAAGAGAATGGGATATTTCCAACTACTTTGTGTTTGAGAACGGCGATAGTATTGACTTTCAATGGTTTGAAACCGCACCAGCAATTCCCCTGTTAGGAAAAATGATTGTTTTGGTTCGTCCTAAGAAAGTATTGGATGAAGAATATACCAAAGATGCTTGGCAGATTGACGAGTAAAGTCATCTCAAGATGACTAAATAATTGCAAAGTTTCTTAGTCCGTTTTAACGGACTTGAGCTATGAGACAGGGAATTTATTCCCTGGCGTGTTGTTAATTGTTACTGATGTTATTGTTTAATGATCTAATTTGTCAGAATCAGGATTTACAGGATGTGATTTTCAGTTTTTTCGTGGGGTGGTTACTATTTGTGAGATGGGGAAATTAGCGATCGCATTTTCAAATCTTTGCAATTTCACCCCAACTTCCTTAAAGTCAAGATATACTAAACACGGTTGGAATATGGACTTTTGCGAGATTATCAAAAACCTAGATTTGTAGGGGTAAAGCAAGAGCTTCATAGGTGTCAACTTAACGAAAACCCGACAACCCAACTGGGAATGAATTCCCAGTCTGATAGCAAAAGTCATCTAAAGATGACTAAATAACCATAAAAATTTTTAAATTCTTTAGTAAACTTTAGTTTACTTTGGCTATTAGACCGGAACTTAAGTTCCGGGCGGGTTTGGAAGCTAAACAAATAAGCTATTTGTAGCCTAAGTTGACACCACTAAGCATTGCTAAACCCCTACCTATAGAGTCGAATAATTAAGCCGTTTTGAGTTTACATGATCTAAATTACCAATTTGGATCACGTAAACTCAGGTCATAACGTGAATTTATAGATATTCCCTGTGTGCGATCAAGATATTCTCCACTATAACCAAGCCGCCATAATAAAACTTCATCTATCCATTGAATAGCTTGTTTAATTAAAGGCCAACGCTGTTCATCTGTCATAGTGCCTACTCTGGGATGAACAGCATCATTTCGGACATCAAGAAAAGATTGTATTTTGTCAGGATTGATATCATTAATTAGTCCTATTCGTTCAAGTAAAAGACTCAATCTAATTCCAGTCATGCTTAAATATTTCTCGTCTTCTTTTTGATATTTAGAGGACTTACAATATTCTTTATATTCTGTTTCAACCTCTTTATTTTTCCTGATAGCAAAGAGTAATTTGCACTTAGCTTGTTTAGTCGCATCAGTTTCTTCCTCTACAAGAATGGTATAACTTAACCGCTCAAGAGCAGCACCAGCAGCACTAGCTCTTATTTCCCATGTCATTGGTCGTGTTGCTTGGAAATACTGATTTAACACAAAGTCAAAGGTATCATTCCAAAATGTGTTTTGGATCATGCGTTCAAAAGTAGAAAAACACTTTAAATAACCCGTCAGGTCACTGTTTGATGTGATCCATGAATAACCTAATTGCTCTAAAGGAGTAGTCTGAGATGCCTGAGCGACGGCACAAGACGTAATAACATGATGGAATATATCTTGAGTATATTGTTCACCCTGAACATAAAGAGATCCTAAATATCCCCCATTTGCATAAGACAGAACCCAATTGAGGTTTTTGAGGCGATCTAAAGTATCTTTGAGTGTAATGGTTTGAAGCTCAGAGAAAGTCTCAGGCTCTGTAGCTTTATATTTTGGTTGATAAAGCTGACCAACTGTAGTTATCAGTGTACCTATATTGCGATTTTCTGGCTTGAGCCATTCAAGGGCTTCATTTCGTATTTCCAAGCTGATATTCCAAGTATCATCTATAGGTAAGTCTATACATTTTCCTCCTGTTTTCAATTCTACTTGTTTACCAGTTGCTGTTTCTGTTACCTGTGTAGTTAACCCCTTTTGTCCATTACTTGTAAGTTGAAAGCGAGTATTAGGTAAATAAAATGTAAATATATGTCCTGTATTTTCAATATCACCATAAAGTGCCTGAGCAGTAGCACCTCTAATCGCTCTTACACCAATAACTGTAGAATAATCGCCGCTATAAAATGGCTTGTCTATGGAAAAATAATATCCCTTTAAAGGATTTAAGGGATCTGACTGGAAAACTGCGGAACGTGGAACATTGCACTGAACATTACCAAGCATCTCAAACTCCCAAGTAATGCGCGGTGTGGGGTATATTTCAAGTTCTGCTAATAGACGACCTTCACAATCGTTTATCTTGGCAATGTTGTTGTACAGTTTGACTTTTTCTTTGAGAATTAAATTTTTATCTTGAGGAAGCATTTTGACGTATTTCAAAAAATAATAAAGTTATTATACGTCCTTTGATATTTTTGCGTTAAATTATCCTAGGGCAATCCTAAATACTATGGATAGTAAAGCGATTTTTTAATGTTAGTCAGCTTGTACTTAATTTATGGACATAGATGCATGAAAAAATCATCAATTTGACTGTCAATTACTTGTGCTGGATTCTGATCATTAGCTTTAAGACTTAATATTTCTTGCATATCCTGATCGCACAGCATAACTATTAACTTATTAGCATCAAGCCAAGCTCTACGTCTTGCTTTTAAGGCTGAATCACTTGCTTTTTTTCGACTACATAGAATACCAAATGAACGTAACCCAGGAATATATAAATATTGAGATAGTGACTCTACAGCTTTTTGATCAGGAGGATTTACATAATTTTTAAATTCTGTTACAACATACCTAGTCTTAAATTGAATTTGTATTCTACCCCAAATTGGATCACCACTTGATATAGGATAGATAGCATCTAACCTATCAAGTCCATCTTCTGATTTGAATTGAATTTTTGGCAAAAGCAAGGGAGGAATAAATGCATAATTGAGGATTTTAATACAAATATCTTCATATTGCCGCCAATGTTCTCTTCCTGGTGGAATTTGCAGTAAATTTTCTAGTAATTTAGCTGAGTGATTATCCTGAATAGTCTCATTTTCATTGATTGGGTTTATACTTTCATTAGTACAAGCTTTTTCTATCGTTAGAGATGATAATACTTCTTGAGGATGAGATAAATCTGAAGTAAAGATTAAGATTTTATCATCTTTATTCAAAATGTTGGGGTAATTAACATCAGAAATAAAGTCTTTTTTCTCTTGTATATCATGATGTAAATCTGAGGTTATCTGAGATTCATAAGATAATTCTATTTTGTCAGTAATGCCAAGTTCTTTTGCACTATTATCATTTTGATTTTGGATTTTACCTAAAAGAAAATCAACTTCTATATCCCAGACACGAATAGCCATATTTTGTTCACAAACTGAAGCTAGTACAGACTTTTGCGGATGAAATGCTAGACCAGAAATTGCACTTCCATCTTCTTTAATAACTGCTACTAGATCCCATGTGTCAGAATGCCAAACCCGAATGCTACCATCTCCAGACAGAGATGCAAAAAGACGACCATCTGCTGAGAAAGAAACAGAGTATATTGCTTTTGTATGACCTTTAAGAACTTTGATTTGTTCTCCTGTTTCCCAATTCCAGATTTTGATTGTGAAGTCACCGGGTTGAGTTGGTGAATCACCAGACGAAGCTAGTATCTGTCCATTTGGTGACCATGCTGTACTGTAAATGACATCAGGGTGTTCTTTTTGCATTCTGCGGAGTTCTTGGTTTCGTTCGTCCCATATCCAAAGAATGCCATCACCTCCCCCTAAAGCAAGTATTTGTCCATTATTTGACCAAGCTACACAGTTAACCTGAAGCCTTGGATCTTTAAGTTTTTGCAGAGGTCTCCCAGTCCAAACATCCCAAAGTCTAACTATTTCATCATCTCCAGCCGAAGCGAGTACCTGTCCATCCGGTGACCATGCTAAACTCCAGACTTGACCAGAATGTCCTTTAAGAAGACGATGCAATTTACTAGTCTTTAAATCCCATAGCCTAATAGTTTGATCTGCTGAAGCTGAAGCCAACATCCGTCCATTTGGTGACCAAGCTAAACCATATACTTCGGCTGAGTGTCCTTTAAGTGTTTGACTTACTTTTCCCTTCTGTGCATCCCAAAGTCTGATAATTTTGTCGTTATAGCCAGCAGCTATAATTTTGCCATCGGGTGACCATGCAATTATGTTTATTTCTTTGTGACAGGAGAGTGTATGTTGAAGTTTTATTCCGGTGAGGAAGTTGCTATTAGGGATTTCGTTTGACATTAGTAATTGTTTTTTATCAGTTAGGTATTGCTCAGTAATTTTGAATAAATAAGCTTTAAAATATAGTATAACTTGTCAAGGATTGAAAAATATTCAACAATTATAAATACCAAAGCAGCCAGTTAAATCTTGCTGCTTTAACAAAGACATATTAACCCAGATTTCTCACACCCACCAAATCCAAAGATACGTGTAATAGTATTTTTAACCCAAAATCCAAATAATATTACGCTTCTGGTTCAATTCCCAAAGCCCGTAATTGTGCAGCCAAACGATTTGCCCTTTGTGTTTCTTGTTCGGCTCTTTCTTCACCAGTTAATAACAAATTGCCTTGCAAATCCCACCACCGCAACCAAGGTAATTCCGCATTCTGATATTCTCCATGCCATAAACCTAACTCCACACCCATAGGTGTAATTGAATAATGTCCTCGTTCATTTGCTGCTAATAACTGATATTTTCCACCAATTAATTCATAAACTTCTATACTGGCTTTATTCACTTCATAAATGCCGTAAAAAGGAGTACGAATTACCTGCTCATAAATCCAAAATTTACCTTTCCAATGAGTTTTATCTCGTTCTTCTGCACCATTCCCCGAAACAAATTCTAAAACAATTGATGGAGCAATAAATTCTTGCCAAAGGACATAGGAGCGTCGGGTTTTACCATTTAAGGTAGGTGGTACATTGGGAACATAGAACCAGTCTGGTGCTTCTGCACCTTTCTCAGGTGGTTCAGTAATACGCCAATAAATACCTAAATCCTGTCCAATAAAATATTGACTATCAGGATAAAGTTTTTGCAACACAGGCTGAATAGAGTCTGTCAGGAGAATACTTTGAGGATGTTCTTGCCAATTTTTCACAAACGTGCCGTCCGACTCTGGTAGTTGGGTATGATCTGGAAGAGAGGTTTCTGGATAAGGGCGTAAGTCTTGATCTTCCTGGATATCAGTTGTAAAAGTCATTATGTCCTCCTGCTGGTGTGAGGTTTATTCTAGTTTAGCAAAATTAGGGAGTAAAGCGATCGCCCAGCGCTCCGCAGGCATCGTACGATGTAATAAACCTACCCCTGTAGATATTCCTCTCATTGAGGATATTAACTTAAATCAAATTACACAGCTTGTATAAAAACTAATGACTAATGACCAATCACCACTGACTAAATTAACAGAAAATATCGCCACCATTCGCGCCCAACTGCGCCCAGGACAGACACAAATGGCGGATTGGCAATCAGGTCCATTGGCGGTGTCTGCTGTGCCAGGGGCGGGCAAATCAACGGGAATGGCGGCAGCAGCAGCGATCGCTATTGCTCGTCAATATGAGTATTATTTAAATACTGGCAATAAGGATTATAAACAGTTAATTGTTGTCACCTTTACCCGTTCTGCAACTGCAAATATTAAATTTAAAATTCGGGAAAATTTAAAAAAATTATCTTTACCACAAACAGGATTTGCCGTTTATACTTTGCATGGTTTAGCCTTAATTATCGCTAGTCGTCATCCTCATTTATCCGGGTTACAGTTAGAAAATGCGACCTTAATTACACCGAATCAAAGTCATAAATTCATTCGGACAGCCGTAGAACAATGGATTGCTAATGATCCAGAAATTTATCTACGTTTACTTGCAGGAAAGCAATTTGATGGAGAAGAAACCGAAAAACTCCGTCGTCAGTCAGTGTTAAGAACGGAAGTATTACCAGATTTAGCTTATACGGTGATTCATGAAGCGAAAAGTTCAGGAATATCACCCGCAGATTTATTCAAGTGGAGTGAACAAACTTCAGATAAATATGGAATTTTGAAAGTCGCAGCCGGATTATATGCACAATATCAAAAAATCATGCAGTTGCAAGATTTCATTGATTACGATGATATGATTTTAGGGGCTTTAAAAGTTTTAAAAAATCCTAGTACCTGCCGGATTGAACAAAATAAAGTTTTTGCTGTTTTTGAAGATGAAGCTCAAGATTCTAGTCCCCTACAAACAGATTTATTAGAAATACTCGCTAGTCAAGAATTTGGAGATAACTTAGATAAATCAGCCTTAAATTTAATTAGAGTTGGTGATCCTAATCAAGCGATTAATTCCACTTTTACACCTGCTGACCCTATTTATTTTCGGGAATTTTGTGAAGATTGTCAAACTCAAGATAGACTGGCAGAAATGGATCAAGCTGGTCGTAGTACACAAATAATTATTGATGCGGCTAACTTTGCTTTAGAATGGGTAAATAATCAGGATTTTGTCAAAACTAATCATAGACAACCACCATTTAGAATTCAGAAAATTCAACCAGTTAATCAAGAAAATGGCAATCCTGAACCTGTGGGACAAGGTTTGGAACTTTATACTCCTAGAGATATTCATCATACAGTTGAATTACTTTCCCAAAGAGCAATTGAACTATTTACAGAAAATCCCCAAGCTTGTGCAGCGATATTAGTGCGAGAAAATCGTCAAGGAAGATGGTTAGCTGCGGCTTTAGAACCAATATGCAAAGAACATAAAATTAAACTTTATGATGTGGGAGAAAAAGAACGCCGTTCTCATGTTCCTCAAGAGATCTTATCATTATTACAGTTTTGTGATCGTCCCCATTCTCCCGATTATCTCAAAGCTACTTTAGATGTTCTCGTCGAACGGCAATTAATTCCGACTCAAGATATTAACACTCTAGCTAGTCTACCCGAAGAATTTTTATATCCAAGTCTTTTAAGCGCACCCCAAATAGAAATAGTCCAAAAAGCAGCTCATCTTTGTCGAAGTTTACTTAGGGCTTATTTAGAACTACCATTTTATCAAATAATTTCCTTTTTTGCCTTAACTTTAAAATATGATCAAGCAGAATTGGCTACTGCTGATAAACTTGCAGAACGGGTAAATTTGCAAATTTTTGGGAATAGTTCTATGGGGGCAATGATATTAGCTTTAAGTGAAATTGTCAGTTCCGAAAGATTTGAATCTGTAGAACCAGAAAATGTGGAAGCACAATATACTAAAGCCGGGCAATTAACAATTATTACCATGCACAAAGCCAAAGGGCTAGACTGGGATTATGTATTTTTGCCTTTTCTTCATGAAAATTTAATTCCTGGCAGATTTTGGATTCCCCCCCAAGGACAATTTTTAGGTGATTTTACTTTATCAGAAGTCGTCCGCGCCCAAATTCGTGCGGGACTTCACAAAAAACCTATACCTGATATTCCTCAAGCTTGGGAAGAATCAAAATACCTGAAAATCGCCGAAGAATATCGCTTACTTTATGTTGCCATGACTAGAGCCAAAAAACTTTTATGGATGTCTGCGGCTCAAAAAGCCCCCTTTACCTGGAGTAAACCGGAGAATTTACAAACATCAGCCCCTTGTCCAGTTTTTGCAGCTTTAAAACGGCAATTTCCGCGCTGAAATTGGGACGGGACTAAAATAATACTCTGATAAGCTTCAAATCCCATGACTTTTCCCAATTACCCAATTCCGGCGAAAAAACCGCGCTAATGCCGATTCTTGCAAAGATAAATAAATTGGTCTACCATGAGGACAGGTACGCGGGTTGCGGGTTTGTTGCCAATTATCTAATAAGGTCTGCATTTCTGGTAAACTCATTTTTGTACCATTGCGAATTGCACTCCGACAAGCAACAGCAACTTGAGCAGTTTGTAAATCTCCTCCCCAACTTAACTCTAAAATGGCATCAGCAGCATCTTCTCGTTGTTTTAACATATTAGGGATGTTTCGCACTGCCCAAAGTTTATCACCAAAAGGTTCAATATCTAAACCAATCCGTTGTAATTGGGAAACCTGCGCTGGTGATAATTGATAAATAATAATTGGAGTTTCCACAGGGACTAATTGCCAATTATCACATAATTGTTCATATAATACTCGTTCATGGGCTATATGTTGTTCTACTAGCCACATTCCTCCAGAATGTTCAGCCACAATATAAGTATTACTGACTTGAGCAATAGCTTTTAAATAATTTTGATTTTCATTACTTTGGAAATTTTGAGAACTTTGAGAATTGAAATTATATTCACCTTTAGATTCTGCTACTTTTAATAAATTACTAACTCTGGTTGTGTGAACAGATTCTTTTATATTAGTTTCCGAAATCCGCAATGATTTATTAATGGCTTCAGTAATTTGTTCTTGCCAAAAAGGTAGTTCATTCAGATAAATTTCTGTTTTCGCAGGGTTACGATTCCAGTTAATTTGTTCAGGGGAAATAGTTAAATGTAAAAAACAAACAGGATAGCGATCGCGTGGTAATGTTTTATGAAAAGCTGAAAATATTGTCTGTTCTAATTCCGGCGATTTAATTATTCTGCCATTAATTGCCACTTTCACCCAATCAGGACGATGACGATGACATCTATCGGGTAATCCTATCACTAAATGCAAAGACCAATTTTCCCGATTGGGGATTTCTAAATTCACCTCATGTAAATCATCTTGTCGGACTTGGGTGAGAATCTGGGGAATCAGTTTTCCCACAGTTAATGCGGGACAAATCGTAAACCATTCTTTATCATTTTGCCAAACTTGATAATTAACATGAGGATGACATAAAGCTATTTGTTGAATTATCCCTTGTACAGCTTTTAATTGCTGATTTGTTGGAGGTAAACCTTGACGACGGTTTTCACAGTTAGCAAATAAATTATTAACTGTTACGACAGTACCAGGAGCGATCGCCGCAAAGTCTACTTCTGTTACTTCTCCTTCATTATTGTAATTAATTCGCCAGCCTTCACTTCCCCCTAAAGGACGACTTAAAACTTCTAAATTTGCCAGAGTTGTTAAACTATGTAAAGCCTCACCCCGAAACCCCAAACTGTTAATCTTCCATAAGTCTGCACTAGAATGAATCTTACTGGTACTATGTGCAGTTGCGGCTTGTTGCAAATCATCCAAATTCATCCCATGACCATTATCAGCCACCCGAACTCGCCACAGTTGCGGCCATAAAGAAACAACAATGCGCGTTGCGCCAGCATCAAGAGAATTTTCCACCAACTCCCTGACAACAGCTACCAAAGAATCAATTACTTCTCCTGCCGTAATTAAATATACAACTTCTGTTGGTAAAGCTTGAATAGTAGATACCATAGGAGGAATTAACAATTAAAAATTAAAAATTAAGTATTTTTTGCATCTAGAGAACATTAGCTTACAATATTATGATTACAAAAGATTAATTTTTAGAATCTGCTGTCATTCTAAAGAAATCCGCATTAAGAAGAGATATTTGGTAGATTTCTGATGATATTAGCCGCAGAAAAAACTTATGAGTATTGATTTAGTTGCTGATGTTAATGACTTAAAGACAAGTCTTCAATGGGGTCAACCTGCTTTTACAATTATTGATGTGCGCGATCGCTCAACATACAATCATAGCCGCATCACAGGAGCGATTTCTATCCCCCTCAATGACTTAGAATCTCGCGCCCAAATATCCCTCTACAGAGAACGCCAAATCTATGTTTATGGCGAAAATGACAGCCAATCAGCCCAAGCTGTGAGAACCTTACAATTCCTCGGTTTTACCACAGTAGCTGAACTGGGCGGTGGCTTATCAGCCTGGAAATCCATTGGTGGTGCTACAGAAGGCGTAGAGGGTTAAAGGAGGCTTCAGAGCCACAGAAATATAACTCCCTGAACTCTTTCCTCTGTGTTCTCTGTGCCTCTGTGGTTAGATAAATCATATTTAAACCCCAGAGACACTTTAGAGCGCAGAGTGAAACAAGATATTTTTCAAGATACCTGGAAATGACCTACTTCAACAACCCAGTTAACAAAGATGCTGGACGTTGACTGTGAGGCCAAGCAAAAGCATGGCGGAAAGCTGCATCTTGACAAGCTTTTAACTGTTGAAAATTAATAATGTCGTAAGTCAAAAGATTTTCATATTCAAACGGGAGACGCATATTATGTAATCCCGCATTATCCGTACAAATAGCGATATCAACTCCCGCTGCAAAACAGCGGTCAAAAACTAACTTGAGTTGCCGAATATCCTGTAAAGTTCCTGTTTTCAAGTAAGTTGTCGGACAAACTTCTAAACATTGTCCTCTTCTGGCAATTTCTGGCAGCAATTCAGGATATAAAAGCGGAATTTGGATACCGTGACCAATTCGCATTAAATAGGGTAACAATTCGGGATAACAACCATCTTTAGTTTCATAAAGATGCCCCGTGGTGTTAATACCCAGTGAATGGGCGTAATTATATAAACTGATCCATTCTGCCATTCTTTGGGCATAATAGCGATCGCCACCAGCCATATCTACCGCACAGACATATTCTCTATTTTGCGCCGCCAAATCAATAATTGCCTTATTTACCTCAAAAGATAAACGGGAGTGCATACAAAGAATTTGACTAGTAACAATGGGATATTCGGGTACATGACTAGATTTACCCACAACATCTACAATCTCCGCCATCTTATCAATTCTTTCCTCTTGACTCAAATGTTCAGGAGTTCGTAAATAGGGAGTATAGCGTAATTCCAAATAAGCCAAATTCTCAAAAATATATGCACCGCGTAATAAGCGGTAAATAAAGTAAGGTAAAGTTGCCACCGTTTGCACACTTTCTACGAGAGTATGCAATTCTAGATATTCATCCAAAGTATTACGAGGACGAGTATAAAAATCTTCAAACTCTGCATATTCACCAAAGCGAGAAATCAACTCAGTATTATGACGCTGGAAATATCGCCATAGGACACGAGGGACAACGGAACCACCTAAATGCCGATGTAATTCTGCATATAAAGCCATAGTGGTATTTCACCAGAAAAATTTCATCAATCTTAACAAAAACCACTATAAAAAACTAGGACTTACGAATTGACAAAGTTTACCACTTGTCTATTCCCAATTGCTGAGTTATAAAAAGAAATATCAAGCTTGTAGTTTAAATCAACATTTTTTCGCCAATTAGTGAGACAATGAAGTCGTGAGGACAAGAACAGACATAACTACATTGTGAGAGGGGGAAATTTTATGAGACTTCAACTATTAGCCGCCATGGCCTTGATAACTCCCCTGTTTCTAGCTAATTCAGTTCAAGCTGGAAGCCAAAAAGATTTACAGAAACTTTTGTCAACTAGAGAATGTATCCAGTGTAATCTATCAGGACTCAACCTCAGTGGCACTCATCTAATTGGTGCAGACTTGCGAGGCGCAAATCTTCAGGGTGCTAACCTTACAAATGCTAACTTAGAAGGTGCTGACTTGACCGGAGCAAACTTAGCAGGTGCTAACTTAACATCAGCCTTTGTTACCAACGTCAATTTGAAAAAAGCCAATTTAAACGGCGCAAATCTTACCCGCGCCACAGTCAATGATTCCAACGTCTATCAAGCATCAATGGACAATCTTAACATTACCGATGCTGGCATATATAACACAGGAATCGGTATTGGTGGCGAAGATGGAGCTATGTTCCCTGATTGGGATTAAGTAAATTAACTTAGGAAACTCCAAAAAAAGAGGCTATAGATAATTAAATTGTCTATAACCTCAAAGTAAATCTTGTTATCAAACTAACTGATTAAGCAAACGCCGCTTTCTTTAATACATCCACTTTATCAGTGTGTTCCCAAGGTAAATCCAAATCAGTTCTTCCTAAATGACCATAAGCTGCAACGTCCTGATAAAAACGTCCGCCTCTTTCACTTGGTAAGTTACGTAAATTGAACACATGGATAATTCCCGCTGGACGGAGTTCAAAGTTTTCTTTGACTAAGTTCAACAGAATTTCATCATCCACTTTACCTGTACCGAAAGTATCAACAAAGATACTGACAGGACGCGCTACACCAATGGCGTAACTTAGCTGCACTTCACATTTTTCTGCTAACCCAGCCGCAACAATATTTTTTGCTGCATAACGAGCCGCATAAGCCGCAGAACGATCTACTTTCGTGGGGTCTTTACCGGAGAATGCACCACCACCATGTCGAGAATAACCACCGTAGGTATCAACAATGATTTTCCGTCCTGTTAAACCGGAATCTCCTTGGGGTCCACCAATGACAAACTTACCAGTGGGGTTAACTAAAAACTTGGTTTCCTCACTTGGTTTGATAGCAATATCACCAAATATAGGTTCTACTACTTCTGTCCACAGGTCAGCCTTAATCTTAGCCTGTACCCCAGCATCATCGGTAATATCCCCAATGGTAGCTGTATGTTGGGTAGAAATTAAGATGGTGTCAATGCCTACAGGTTTGCCATCTTCATAAACAATGGTAACTTGGGTTTTACCATCAGGACGCAGGTAAGGGAGAATACCAGCTTTGCGAACTCCTGCCAATCTTCGGGCAATGCGGTGTGCTAAACTGATGGGTAAAGGCATCAGTTCTGGGGTTTCGTTACAAGCAAAACCAAACATGATCCCTTGATCACCAGCGCCGATTTTATCGAATAGTTCTTCACTATCCTCGGTTCTGGCTTCTTTAGCAGTATTTACACCTTGAGCAATATCCGCTGACTGTTCATCCAAGGCAATTAGAACACTAGCGCTATCCGCAGAAAAGCCGTTACCAGCGTCAGTATAGCCAATTTCCGCAATTTTTTTACGGGCAAGATGGACATAATTGACATGAGCTTTAGTGGTAATTTCTCCAGTAATTAGCACCAAACCAGTATTAACTACAACTTCTGCTGCTACACGGCTATTAGGGTCTTCTGCTAATAGCGCGTCAATGATGGTATCCGAGATTTGATCACAAATTTTATCTGGATGACCTTCTGTAACTGACTCGGAAGTAAATAAATAGCGTCGAGACAAAGGAATTTCCTCCTGATAGATTCTTTTCACTAATGAAATACATTAGTTACTAATTTCTGAAATCATAACAATAATTACAGTTTTTGCAATAAGTATCTTTTATCCCAGTGTCTAAAGGCTTGTATGTATAACAAGAGGCACTCAGATCCCCGACTTCTTTGAGAAGTCGGGGATATTGTTGTTGAAGTTCTAAATAGCCTGAGATTTGATCACCGTTACGGTTTTGGTAACTATAAAGGATACAATACTTCACATACACAGTATTGGTAACTATATCTTTATAAAACGACGGTGATGAAAAAAATTCTTATTTTAACCGCTAACCCCACCAACACAAAACCGTTGCGTGTAAGCGAAGAAGTCAGGGAAATCAAAAGTGCTTGGGAACGTTCCCTAAACCGTGAACAATTTGAAATTAGTATAGGAGAAGCAGTCCGTCTTCAAGAATTTCGTCGTACCCTATTAGAGGATGTTTGAAAAGAGGATGTTTGAAAAGTGGTATTCCGTAATTTTCATCACATTGCTACCCCCCTTAGTCCCCCCTTGTAAAGGGGGGAAACAATAAAAATCCAGTTCCCTCCCCTTTACAAGGGGAGGGTTAGGGTGGGGTAAAAAATATTTGATACATCAACCATAACTTTTCAAACACCCTATTAGATCATAAGCCAGATATTGTGCATTTCTCAGGACATGGTGGAGGAGAACAGGGTTTAGCTTTAATGGCAGATAATGGAGGTAAGTGTTCATTAAAATTATCAACAGTTAATTCAATTTCTTTTAAAATTTCTCTTAACAGTGGTCTTGCTAAATCTCTCCCTTGATGATTAGGTACAGTTGTTGTTCTTCCATCAGAATGACGATAAAAGACATGACTTCCTTTTTGTCTAACTACGGAAAAACCCAACTTTATTAAAAGTTGATTCAGCGTTTTATAGTTAACAATAGGTAAGCGACTCATGAAGCCAGGGGAAACGCATCTAAATTATCTTGACAGAATACTATATTAGTGCATCAATATGGGAAAATATCTAACTTCATTCAAAATCTGATAAATTCCTTTATTAAAATTATAAAAATTTCATAAATTTAGAGTAATTATTTATTTTTAATGATGGATTTATTTTGTTCAGTTCTATATATTAATATCTATATTTTTTGGCATCAAAAATATAGATTCTATTGTAGAATCAACAGAAAAATAAATTGGTTATATTTATATTTGTCTATATTTTCTGATTTTTATCAGATACATTCTAAAATCTTCTCTAAATATTCATCATCCCATCCTGCACAAAACTGCTTACTTTTAGTTCCTAGTTTTTGGCTTTTTTCTTTTCCTAAAAGATTAACTGCTATATGACGAATAACTGCAAAGTTTTGTGGTGCATTATCCTTTCTTATCCGACAATCATCTTCTCTAAAAGCTACATCTAAAACCCAGTGTAATGAATTCTCTATACCCCAATGAGTGCGGACTGATTCTCCTAGTAATTTCGCATTATTTGTCAAACTACTTATATAATAGCCTGTCTCAACCTTCGTTTTTCCATTAACTTTTCGTATATATTCTACCATTCCTACACTTTGAAGATTTACCCATTTCTTATCAGTATCTATTCTTTCTTCTATGTCTGATAACATGAGATAATGACGAATCTCTTCTCTTCCATGTTTGTCTTCTTTTGTATGAAATTCACTATATTTGAATCCCTCAAACCCTTTAGATATAGCTTCTTTGAAGATTTCTTCTACATTCTTATATAAATTACCTTGATTCTTTTTGAGTGCGATAATATATTCGCCTGATTTTTCTGCAATTGATTTTACTATCTCTTTTTGACACCCCATCGCATCAATCGTTACTAAACATCCGGCTATATCTAATACTTTAATTAATTCCGGTATGGCTGTTATTTCATTTGACTTTTCTTCTACTTTACATTGTCCTAATACTAATTTATTACTAGTTGCCCATGCACTTACCATGTGAATCGCACCTTTATCCTTTCCTTTATCATATGAATGCCTTAATGTTTTCCCATCTATTGCTATGACTTCTCCTTCTGTAATTTTATTGATAGATTTTATCCAACTCAAAAAACAATTCTGAAATTGTTGCGGATCTATTCTCGCAAATACTCTGGCGAATGTATCATGAGATGGAATCCCGTTTGGAAGTTCTAAAAATTGTTTTAGCCATTTTTCTTTCTTTTTTCCATAAGCCTCCATCAATACCCAACTATCTACTCCACAGATCACTGCACAAATCGCAATGGTTACTATATCTATTAATTTATGCCTTTTTGTTCTCTCAACTCTTTTATCTTCTAAATCTTTAAAGTGATCTACTATTGTGATTTTTGGTGGTAGCTTCATTTTGTGAATTTTGTCTCTTTAGTTTTATTGAGAATACCACTTCAACTCATTTTATTGATTCTTATAGAAACGAATTTACCATCAAATTTTCTTCATACTCATTTATTGGCTTGATATTAACATGGTAATACTGCCCTTTTTATCTATTCATAGAAGTTACATTTTGTCAAAAAAAATTAGATGCGTTTCCCCTGGTTAAGATCCCCGACTTCTTCCTTGATGATGTCAATCAATTATAAACCAATGCCAGAAGTCGAGGATCTACTTTGTTATATTTTAAATGACATCAACTAATCTTGCAAGCGATCGCTAAAATAAAGCCGATATAAATTACATAGTGGAATCACCTTATTACCTTTTGATTCTGCCAATCCCATGCTTTTTAATTTAAAAGCATAAGTTGGTTCTAATGTAACTGCATCATCACTATTAACCAATTTTAACATAGCTGATTTTAGTTGTTTATTTTCTTCCAAAATTAAAAGATGACGATACAAATGGTCTTCATATAATCCTTCTTCAGTGGGAGCAATTTCTAAAAATTGCTTTAAAGTTAAGTCGTTAGTGGCAATATGATATAGGACTCCTATTTGAGTTTTGAACAAATTCCGTACATCTGAAGAGTGGCAAAATCAAAGGTAGTGTGTCGAATAAACCACTCAAACATCCACTTTAAATGCGAGAAGGAAGGTATCAATGCACAGAAACGCCGAACCCATGTTTTAGCTTGTAACCAAATATCCTCAATCGGATTTTGCTCTGGACAATTAGGAGCAAAGCGAACGCAGTGTATTTTCCATTCAGGGGGTTCCAAGCCTTGATTAATTTCTGCCAAAAAACCTCGAATCTCTTTGGAACGATGATAAGTAGCACCATCCCACAAAATCAGTAATCGCTGGTCAGGAGACTGATTTAGAAGATATTGAAGGTAGTCAATAGTATTTTCTGAGTTGCCCTTGTCATCAGCCTTCATCAGTAATTGTCCTTCGAGATAATCAACCGCCCCGTAATATGTCTGTTTTTCGCGCTCATTTACGACTGACACTGTTATTTCTTGGTCTGTTTTCCCCCAAACATAGCCACTTAAGTCTCCCCACATTAAATGACACTCATCAAGCAGCAATACTCTTAACTTTCCTGTCTCAATTTCAACGCGGTGGTTTGCCAATAATTTTCCTTACCTCACGCGCATCTGGACGCATATCTATAAAATCTTGTAGTTCAGCTATCGCCTCTTCCTGCGATACTTTTACTGTCTGTGTTGCAGTTTCTGAATGCTGACTTATCATTGTTCCTTGTTAGACTTGTATACCTCACCGTATTCTCTCTTAGTCTTGTTCAGAAATCAAATAGGAATCCTATATTCTTTTCCACTTATCATCATAATCCTTAATTCTGCCACAATCAAATAATATCCAAATAACAATCCTGCAAATCCTCAAATCCTGGACATCCTGATTCAGACAAAATATTCACTTAATTCTGCTAATATCAAATAATATCCAAATAACCATCCTGCAAATCCTCAAATCCTGGACATCCTGATTCAGACAAAATATTCACTTAATGCTACTAATATCAAAACAATATCCCAATAACCATCCTGCAAATCCTCAAATCCTGGACATCCTGATTCAGACAAAATATTCACTTAATGCTACTAATATCAAATAATATCCAAATAACAATCCTGCAAATCCTCAAATCCTGGACATCCTGATTCAGACAAAAAAGAGGGAACACATTCAACTGTTCCCTCCACTAATTTTTGACACAAACTGCTGTTTTAGACTTGAACCGCTAGTTGTGCTTCCTTAGCTGTCAACTGTTCATAAGCAGCACGCATTTTTAAACCTGTTAATACTTGGAATAACCCAGTACCATTGTTAGAACCTGGATATTCACGGTGTTGTAGTAACAAGTGAGTCATCTCACCTTGATATTTAGTGGATGTTTTGCTCAAATGAGTTTCGATGTAAATTATTTCATCGAGGTTATCAAATTGACCATCTACTTCCAATACTGAGACGTAACGACCATAGTAAACATCAGAACCGTAGTAAAGTTGCATACCGGGGTAAGAACAGGTCAGTTTGCGTCCGCAAGGAGTCCACTGAATTGTTGAACCTTCGTCAAACAGGTAGCTGGGTTCAAAGCCTTCTTTATCTTCCCGTTGTAACATCCGTACCCGCAAAACTTTACGTTCTGTATCGTTTTTAATTAAGTTTGTGGGTAATACTTGCAGAACCACGTCAGCAAATTCTCTTTGCGGTTCGATGAATTTTTCAAAATCAGGTTTACGAGAATTGATTTGTGCGAGAACATCTTCATAGCGGTGGCCTCTTTCAGCCATATCCCGTTGGATTTTCCAAGCAATTTTGACTTCATCACTGATATCAAAGTAAACGCTGAAGTCTAAAAGCGCTCTTACCCGTTCATCGTATAAAGGATGCAGCCCTTCTACGACAATAATATGATTTGGCTCAATCCATTCTGGTGGATCAATCATGCCAGTTTCGTGGTTATAAATCGGCTTATGTATTTTTTGACCTTCCTTGAGAGCTTTAATTTGCTCATACATCAAGTCAAAATTGTTTGCTCTAGGATCAAGAGCAGTTATTCCTGTTTGTTTACGTTGGATACGATCTAGACAATGATAGTCATCTAAACAGATAACTGTCATAAATTCTTCGCCAAATAAATCAATCAACCGACGCAAAAACGTAGATTTACCGCACCCGGAGTCTCCGGCTACTCCAATTAGTACCACACGTTCCGGCTTAGTCATAAATTCCCTCTAAATACTAAATGTGTCAATGAATAATTTTTCTCACAGCAGATTTTGAATCTAGGAGCTTACCCCAAAAGTATCGTCCCACGTTCTGGCTATCCAGCATAACGATGACAGATTTAAACAAATAACTTATCCGCCTATAGCAGTTACTCGTCCTAATTAGCCTAATTTTATAGCTGGTAAGTATTTAATCTTAGTGTTGCCCTAAATTTTAACAGAAGGGGTGTACTCTCACAAGACTTATGCTCAGAAAGAATTTAGTTCTCTAGCAATTATCTGTTTAACATTCTGCCACAGATGATACATTTTTTTTAGATTTGAGAGAAAATAGGAGTTAGGACTTCGACTTCGCTCAGTGACCAGTCAGAAGAAAGAAGGAAAAAAATAGGTTAGCGCACTGTCATGCTAGAATGGGACAAGTGGTTTTATTTCAGTAACCAAACAAGGTTATAATATACTCTTTAGGGATATTTTCTGAATGGAAAGGCTTGTCCTCATGCCCAAGATTTTTGTAGTGCCAATATACTATAAAATCCTGTTTTGACAAGTCTCAAACTATGTATTTTCGGAAAAAAAGATTAAAGTGATTCACTATTAACATTCTCGCAAAGACTTATCCTCTAATTTAGAAGGTGAACAGGTGTGTTTTTTGCCATACCTACTGGTCTTGGGCGAGTGGACAGAGCAAGGCATCATGATGAATGATGTTGTTTTCCCAGATGGCTAGTTTTGTGATCCGAAAATCCGGTAAACTAAAGCTCGCAGAAGGATGGGAATGATTTTTTTTGATAAACGGTTAAGTAAATATCGGAGTGGTATAAGGAATGTACAATCAAGGTGCTGTTGAGGGTGCTGCCAATATAGAATCAGGTAGCCGCGTCTTCGTTTACGAAGTGATGGGTTTGCGTCAGACTGAAGAAACTGATCAGACCAACTACCCCATTCGTAAAAGTGGCAGTGTATTCATCAGAGTACCTTACAACCGCATGAATCAAGAAATGCGACGGATCACTCGCCTGGGCGGTAAAATTGTTAGTATCCAACCTGTTACAGCTTTAGAGCAAGTCAACGGCAAAGTTGAATTGGTAGCTGCTGAGATTACAGTTAGCAGAGATTCACAGCCAGTCAACGAAATAGTTGAATTAGCAACTGCTGACATTCCCGTTAGCACAGAAGTTAAAGCTGAGGTAAATGCTAATGAAGAGGAACATGGTAAAGCCACACCTGTAAGTAATACTAGTGAAGCTAAAGGCTTTGCTAAATCACCAGCTAAGGAGAAAAAAGGCCAGACCATGACTCAAGCAAAAGCTAAAAAAGATGCTCATGCTGATGTTCCTGTGAACATTTATCGTCCTAATGCTCCGTTTATTGGTAAGTGTATTTCTAATGAAACCTTAGTTAAAGAGGGCGGAATTGGGATTGTTCAACATCTCAAGTTTGACCTATCTGCCGGCAACTTGCGGTATTTAGAAGGTCAAAGTATCGGGATTATTCCTCCTGGCGTAGACAAAAATGGTAAGCCTGAAAAACTCAGACTTTATTCCATTGCTTCTACTCGTCACGGCGATAATCTCGATGATAAAACAATATCCCTATGTGTTCGTCAGTTAGAGTACAAGCATCCAGAAACAGGTGAAACAGTTTATGGTGTTTGTTCTACCTATCTGACTAAAATCAAACCAGGTGATGATGTTAAAATCACAGGTCCTGTTGGTAAAGAAATGTTATTACCTGAAGATCCTGAAGCTAATGTAATCATGTTAGCAACAGGTACAGGGATTGCACCAATGCGGACTTACCTGTGGCGGATGTTTAAGGATGCAGAAAGAAAAGCTAACCCAGAATATCAATTTAAAGGATTTTCTTGGTTGCTGTTTGGTGTGCCAACATCTCCCAATATTCTTTATAAAGAAGAATTGGAAGCAATGCAAGAGAAATATCCCAAAAACTTCCGTCTTACCTATGCTATCAGCCGGGAACAAAATAATCCCGCAGGTGGCAGAATGTATATCCAAGACCGAGTTGCGGAACACGCTGATGAATTGTGGCAGTTGATTAAAAATGAAAAAACCCACACTTACATCTGCGGTTTGCGCGGTATGGAAGATGGCATTGATGCGGCTTTAAGTGCTGCTGCGGCAAAAGAAGGTGTAGTTTGGAGTGATTACCAAAAGGATCTAAAAAAAGCTCACCGCTGGCACGTAGAAACATACTAATTTGTTATTGGTCAGTGGTCATTTGTGATTGGTCATTGGTTATTAGACAATTAAAAGCAGATAATTAGTAGGTAGGGCTTATGGCTCTGCCTACAATTGTTTTATGTAAATTTCATGTGGGTGCAAAATCTGTGGCTGTTAAATTAGGAATACTTGGATTAGGTACAGTGGGAACGGGGACAGTTCAATTGTTGCAAGACAAAGTAGGTCGTCATCCGCTGTTACAGGAAATTGAAATATATCGGGTGGGTGTGCGATCGCTCACGAAACCCAGAGCTGTAGAATTATCATCAGAGGTGATAACTACGGATTTAGAAGCCATTGTTAATGATCCAGCCGTAGATATAGTTGTAGAGTTAATGGGGGGATTAGAACCCGCCCGCACACTCATGTTGGCAGCTATTAAAAATGGTAAGCACGTAATTACTGCCAATAAAGCCGTAATTTCTCGATTTGGTGGCGAAATATTCACCGCTGCTAATGAAGCAGGTGTCTATGTGCTGCTAGAAGCTGCCGTTGGTGGCGGTATTCCTGTAATTCAACCCCTGAAACAATCTTTAAGCGTTAATCGCATTAGCGCTATCATGGGCATTGTCAATGGCACAACCAACTATATCCTCACCAGGATGCAAACAGAAGGTAGTGAATTTGATGATGTCTTAGCAGATGCTCAAAAATTGGGTTATGCTGAAGCTGACCCCACAGCGGATGTGGATGGTTTAGATGCTGGAGATAAAATTGCTATTTTGGCATCTTTAGGATTTGACGGGCGAATCAATCGGGAAGATGTCCATTGTGAAGGAATTCGTCAAGTTACAAAAACAGATATTGCCTATGCTGCTAAATTAGGATTCGTAATTAAATTACTAGGAATAGCTCAACATTTAGATCAAGATAATACCCAACTTTCAGTCAGAGTTCATCCTACCCTCATCCCCCAAACTCATCCTTTAGCTAGTATCAACGGTGTTTACAATGCCATTCTTGTGGAAGGAGAACCCATAGGCCAGGTGATGTTATTCGGTCCGGGTGCCGGGGCTGGCGCTACCGCTAGTGCTGTATCATCAGATATCTTAAATCTTGTTGCTACCCTCAAAACCAATACAGCTAAACCAAATCCTCTTCTAGCTTGTAGACATCAACATTACTCGCAAATTACCCCCATTGCTGAGTTAGTAACCCGGTTTTATGCCCGTTTCCTCAGCAAAGACCAAGCCGGAGTTATTGGTAGACTGGGAACTTGTTTTGGTAATTATGGCGTGAGTTTAGAATCAGTCGTCCAAACCGGCTTTCAGGGAGAACTAGCAGAAATTGTCGTTGTTACCCACAATGTCCGGGAAGGGGACTTTAGACAAGCTTTGGTAGAAATTCAAGCTATGGCATCAATTGACAGTATTCCCAGCGTATTACGAGTGCTTTGAAGCATAAAAATATCAAAATATCCCCGACTTCTCAAAGAAGTCGGGGATATTGTCATTCTATTCTTAATTAACAACAAGATAGTTCTTCCTTATCAATTTTATGATAACATTTTTAAAATTGTTTGTCAATACCATAAATCTCTTTTTTCCCGTTGGCGTTTTTGCGTTTTTTAGCGAAACATTATGGGGTGATGATGTTAATGGGGAGGAAGGAAGCCAGGGAATAAATTCCCTGTCTTATAGCTAAAGTCGGTTAAAACCGACTGGGGGGTTCAAAAATTATTGGAGATGTCTATTGAATTTACGTTTTGTCCAAACACCAATACCAAAAAGAACTGTACTACTTAATACTGGTAAAGCATCAGTTTCCCAAGGAACGGACTGAATTGTGGCATTACTTAGGGTGAGAGTTGATAGACCTGTTGAATCCCAAGTATCAACAACTCCAATACCGATGTTATAATTTCCCGCAGAAGTGAAGGTATAGCTATAAAGACTATTACCCGTTAAGGTTTGAACATTATTGTTAATCGTTACAAAAGCTTGATCTGTATCTGCACTTGTGAAATTCCAGTTGAAGCTAAACACATCTCCAGCATTGATGTTATTAAAGGTACTTTTAATGGCTGAACCATATTGATTGTCTGGAATAGCAGTTGCAAAATTGGTCGCATTGATACCCAAAAATTGCTCTAAACTATTAGCACCACCACCAGTAACAACGGTATTTGTTGGACCTGATTGAATAACTGTGTTGTTACTACTAACATCTCCAATGGAGTTAAAGGTGTTTAAATCAACTAAGTTAATAGAGTAAGCAGGAGTAGAGATTGCTATGGAACTGATACCAGAGGCTAGGGTGATACCGATGGTGATCAAAGGGTTTTTGATTTGAGTTAACATAGATCCCACATTCCGCACCCCAAAATGTTACAGAGGGAAATTACGGAGATGAAAATCAAAGGGAGCATCAAAACAAACAGATAAAGTGAAAAAAGGCATTTGAGAAACAGTAAATCACCAAAAATGTCATCAAAATCTATTCTCAATAAGAAGCAATAAGAATGCACACCACCTGGAGAGGTCAATGAATAAGCGAAAGGAGATATTCAAGAAATAATTATAAGTTAGACTAATCAATTAAAGTAAAAAACGAAATTATAGACATAGTAAAATGGAGCTATAAATCAAAGAGATTAGCTCATCTTTACTCATAGAAATTAAATTGATAGAGATGATAATTAGCTGACTAATTGATAGTAACGTAAACAATCATCTGGTAAAAGACTCAAGATAAAATCTCTGTCCTTATTCCAATTAGAAATATGTTTCTCCTGATTGAGTGTAACCAAATGAATACACTGAAAGCATTGAAAAATCCAGCGTAAAGTAGGACGATTAGTTGCTTTGCCTAATTGATTTTTAATTGTTGATTTAGACTCCAAAAGAGCATTTCTAATATGACGTTGAGCCAAAGTATAAACCAGTAGACATAAACCCATAATCATTCCCAAAGACTCTATTCTCTCAGGACTTTTGAGGAAAATACTGTCGGCAAAAAATAATGGGTCTTTGAGAAAACCAAACCCTCTTTCACATGATTGTTGAGCTTTATATTCCCTGAGCATAGAATCATTGCTTAGTTCCTTTGAATCTAAAACATTTGTCGCAATAATAAAACGTCCCGCACTCAGCAATTCTGTATTAATTTTACTTTCATCCTGGGAGACTGTAGCTGATATTTGATAGGATATTTCTCCTGAAGTATCTTTTTTATTAGATTTTACTTGAGTCACCGTACTTTCGTGAATTTGATGATATTTGAATTGTTTTGATAATTTTGATAATGCCTTGATAGCATCTGCAACACATGCAAATCTCTCTTGTGATAACTTTTTCAAATCTTGCACAGCTTTTGATTCTGCTTTGGTAATTTTTTGTGTGAGCTTATGCAGGTCTGATTCTTTTCTTTCTTGACTTTGCACTACTAACCATCTTTGTTCTATCCCTGCATAATTTTGGATTTTTGATGCTAATTTATATCCTGGTATTGTACTATCAATAAATTCTGATTCTGCTAATGTTGATATTAATGATTTTGCTGCTTTTATGCTTAATGGTACTCGACATAACCAACGTAATTCTGACATCATTTTCAGGTTTGATTCTGTATATAAAGCAGCGTCAGCAACCATGAGACTATTAACTTCTAATTGTTTTTGATATTCTACTGCTATTTTACCAAAACATGATGAGTCAGCTTGGTTTCCCGATGCTAGTTTTAAAAATATTGGTATGTCTCCATCTCCTGAACATATCATTTCTATGATAAACTGTTTTAAGTCTGGACGATGGTCACGAGAATAACCGTAGGTGATGGTTATTTCTTTTGGTGATTTTACTGCTAATTCTTCTAATTCTTGGTTATTTCCTACTTTTTGACTCTCAAATATTACGAATGGTAAGCTAGTGTTATACTGCCCATGCACGTGCATTGATGATGAGTCTAGATGTGATGTTGATAGTGATACTCCAAATTTTTGAGCAGCTTTTAAGGCTATGATAAAAAAGATTGTATCTAAGCCTTTTATAAACAGTTTATCCATGACTCTCCCCAATTTATCGTCGTTGAGATATTCTGGTTTTACTCCTGCTCCTATTAAATGCTCACAGGCTATTGTTTCAAAATATTTGGGAAACATATATAACGGTTTGGAGACAAATCCTAACCCGTTTATTATCATGGCTTTTACCACTTGACCTGCATTTACTTTTTCGTCTTTTTCGACTCCTATTAATTCATTTATTATTTCTACTATTCCGATTGAATCTATGATTCCTGCTACTATCCCTAGATGGTCTATGTTCTGAATTTCCATTTCTTGAGGTTTTAATTTCACAACAGTTTCCTCTCATACTTCTGTTGTTATCAATTATTTCTTATTTGGTTATCAATTCATTTTTTTCTTTTGTTACCAAGTTTCACTTTCTCACACCATTTCGCTTTTAATGCTATTTATTATCATTAAGCATCTTAATTTTTGAATTGACTTTAGTTATTATGTACTACTTTAAGGGCTTTTTTGATCTGTGACAGTTTGGGGTGCGGAATGTGGGATAGATTTCCTGGTAAGTAAGTAAGCGTTGCAAATTGTCGTGATGACAAAACATTAGAAAACAAAATTGTTGAGGTTATTTAACTGGGTGGTAGTGATGTTATCAACCTGAAGGAAGTTCTTAAATATCGCACTACCTGAAATCCCATCCCGATCAATTTGCAGAAAGGTACTACCAGTATTGCTACCTGTTCCGGCTACAAATCTCATGTATTGATCCGCAATAGGATCAATACCAATGTAATTAATACTACTAATCAATTGAGTAAGGACAATTTTGTCTGTTCCTACAGTAAAATCCGTAATCCGTTGTCCCACATCTCGGAGATCAGTAAACACGAAGAAATCATTACCAGCACCTCCAGTAATGGTTTTTGCCCCTGGACCTCCTGTTATCCAGTCAGAACCAGCAGTTCCTACAATTGGGGTACGACCATTGTTAATTGAGGGATTACCAGTAATTTCATTGAGATCATTGACACCAATGGTTAATTCTTTTTCATAACTTAACCCCCCTTGGTCTGTGGTTTTGACGCGAACGCTGTAACTGTTTTGGGTTTCGTAGTCAAAGACAGAGTTGGTTTTGAGTTGATTATTGGTAATGGAAAATAAACTATTATCAGTTGCACCTGTTCCTGTAACTAAGCTATAGGTGAAGGTGTTTCCTGTATCTGGGTCTGTCGTGGTAAAATTACCAATTACTGTAGCAATGGGTTGATTTTCGGCAACTGTGCTATTAGAAAGAGTTAAGTTGGTAGGAGTTTCGTTAACGTTGCTGACTCCAATAGTTAACTGTTTTTCAAAGGATAACCCACCTTGGTCTGTGGTTTTGACGCGAATGCTGTAACTGTTTTTGGTTTCGTAGTCAAATACAGCATTGGTTGTGAGTTGATTATTGGTAATGGAAAATAAACTATTATCAGTTGCACCTGTTCCTGTAACTAAACTATAGGTAAAGGTGTTTCCTGCATCTGGGTCTGTGCTACTGAGATTACCAACGACTGTAGCAATAACTTGATTTTCGGCAACTGTGCTGTTGCTGAGAGTTAGATTTGTTGGTGCTTGGTTCTCAACTAACTTGGTGATAAAGGCATCACTTCCACCGCTATTGGTCTGTCCATCCAGGTTGCCTTCAGTAGAACCACTGACATAGATAGCCCCGTCGCTGCCTGTGGTTAGGGCATTGGCTCCGTCGTAATTGCTGGTTCCCAGGAGCTTTGTCCAGGCTTTGCTGCCATCGCTATTGTACTTGGTGATAAAGGTATCATAACCACCGCTATTGGTCTGTCCATCCAGGTTGCCTTGAGTAGTACCACTGACATAGATAGCCCCGTCGCTGCCTGTGGTTAGGGCATGGGCTTGGTCCTCACCGCTGGTTCCCAGGAGCCTTGTCCAGGCTTTGCTGCCATCGGCATTGTACTTGGTGATAAAGGCATCACGTCCACCGCTATTGGTCTGTCCATCCAGGTTGCCACCAGTATAACCACTGACATAAATTGCACCGTCGCTCCCTGTGGTTAGGTCTGTGGCAATCTCGTAACTGCTGGTTCCCAGGAGCTTTGTCCAGGCTTTGCTGCCATCGGCATTGTACTTGGTGATAAAGGCATCACGTCCACCGCTATTGGTCTGTCCATCCAGGTTGCCACTAGTAATACCACTGACATAGATAGCACCGTCGCTGCCTGTGGTTAGGGCATAGGCAAAGTCGTAATTGCTGCTTCCCAGGAGTTGTGTCCAGGCTTTGCTGCCATCGGTATTGTACTTGGTAATAAAGGCATCCCAGATACTGCTATTGGTCAGTCCATCCAGGTTGCCTTGAGTATAACCACTGACATAGATAGCACCGTCGCTGCCTGTGGTTACGGCATCGGCACCGTCCTCACCGCTGGTTCCCAGGAGCTTTGTCCAGGCTTTGCTGCCATCGGCATTGTACTTGGTGATAAAGGCATCACGTCCACCGTTATTGGTCTGTCCATCCAGGTTGCCTTCAGTATAACCACTGAGATAGATAGCACCGTCGCTGCCTGTGGTTAGGTCTGTGGCATTTTCGTAATTGCTGGTTCCCAGGAGCTTAGTCCAGGCTTTGCTGCCATCGGCATTGTACTTGGTGATAAAGGCATCATAACCACCGCTATTGGTCTGTCCATCCAGGTTGCCACCAGTATTACCACTGACATAGATAGCACCGTCGCTGCCTGTGGTTAGGGCATTGGCTTGGTCGTAACTGCTGGTTCCCAGGAGCTTTGTCCAGGCTGTCCCTGGTGCTGATAGTTCTACTGGGATACTTTGCCCGTTGACTGTAATTGTGGCGTGATCATTCTCTGCTTGTAAAGCCTGTAAAGTTGGATTATCCAGACTTTTACCCTGGACTAAAGCGGAAAAAATCGCCCCTTCATCTCCGAGGCTGTCTACTGTATTTAATACAGTATCAACATAATGTCCGTATTCTTCGAGAATGACATCAACAATTTTTTGGGGTTGGGACTGATTTTGGCTTAAAAATGACTGGGAAAGATATATTTTCCCTGTGGTTGCGGAATAAGCCCCATTAGCTGTTTGTAATTCGGAACTGGTAAGAATTTGAATGGCTGGAAATCCGGTTAAATTTCCTGATTTCCAAGCAGCGGCTAATTTTAAGGCTGAAGACTCTGCAAATTTTGTGTCAAATGTCAACCGCATTTGGCTAAGAAAATCAGAACGATATGCAAATGTACTAATGGAAGATGTAATATTTTGCCAAATATAATCTTCAACGGTAGCTGGCAAAACATTACTAAACAGGTAAGGATGAATAGTCATAATTTCTTCTTACGGCAGGGTAGTTCACAAGAGGATGTTTGAAAAGTTGGAAAAGGTATCATTTGTCATAGTGAGGGACGCAAAGCACAAGGAAGCAACTATCGAGATTCTTCCACGGCATTTTGGTCAGAATGACACGATGTAAATGGTGGTAATTTGGGCATATATTTATAAAAATTCCGTAATTTCCTCAATCCCGTCTTGATTTGGGGAAAGAATCACCGTTTCTACACCCTCTACAACTGCTGTTTGTAGGGTCTGATAGTCGGAAAGGGAAGAATCAATAAAAACAATAGTTGTCGCGGTTTGACTGAGGGAAGAGTTGCTAAACATATTTTTTTCCTTTTCACTTGGTAAATAAGCTTTCACACCTGCCCGGAACTGAAGTTCCGGTCTAATAGTTAAAGTGCGTTGAAACGCACTGTAATAACATCGAAATCAAAAATTATCCTATTTCTCGAATAAATACCGCCAAAATAGTCGGTTTTAACCGACTTGAGCTATTAGACAGGGAATTAATTCCCTGGCTCAAGTCTCTGATGACATCGAAATCAGAAATTATCCTATTTCTCGAATAAATACCGCCAAAATAGTCGGTTTCAACCGACTTTAGCTATTAGACAGGGAATTAATTCCCTGGCTGGGAGGTACTTGACACTGTTGAGCAGTGCTAAACCTCTACAAATTCTTATCCAAACAGGTTAAATATGTATATGATGGTAAGATGTGTTATTTATAAACACAACCGTGATCTTTAAGTTATAAATAATCTTTTTGTGACACATATTTAGATTCACATATGTGACATACCCTAAATTCACAAAAAAACAACGAACTCTTGGCTTTGTAAAAAAGAAAAAAGATCCCCGACTTCTTTAAGAAGTCGGGGATCTAAATTTGTCTAAAGTTGTGAGTTAAGATTTAGAAGTGTGCTTACCCACAACTTGGGATTTGAGGGTGGTAATTTCCCCAGATAACTCTTGTCTGCTGGAGGCTTTGAGTAAATAGCGATAGACAAACCACACAGAATAACCAATACCAATTAATTCAAAGGTAGGTGCTACTAAAGGAACATCATTAAGAGCATCTAATACAGCCAATAGTACCTTAACTGTGACTACTGCTGTCACTACTAAACCAATACTAACAATAGGTTGCTGATATTGACCAAAGAATTTACCTACATAGTCTGGTAATGTCCCCAGAAAACCGGAAATCTGTTGTCCGTATTTCAGCCACTCTTCTTGAGGCTGCATAGGAGGCTGAAGTTTGGTCAAATTCCCGGTTTGGGTGTTAATTTCGGGTATGGTTGTTTCTTTAGACTGGGTTTCTTTAAATTCTGGTTCTTGCATTTTCGTTTCCATGATTTTGAAATTTGAGTTTCTTACCTAGATATTTACAACCAAAAGGCTGTTAATCGGTACTTTCTCTCATTAATCAGGGTGAGAGATTAGGGATTATGGTTTATCTTACATCTAGAGTTCTTCACAGTATGACAAAACTTTACACAAAGTCTAGTAACATTAAGTTGCTAGTTAGGAAGCAAGAGTAAAACTAAATAACCCAACATTATATCAAATTTTCTCAAAGTTTAGCAATTTAAGTAAATTTTTATCATTTTTGCCTCATTATGCTGCTTTTGTTTGATTCTTTGTACTGAGTTCGACGTTGACAGAATAACCCGATAACAAATTGTCCTTTTCATCATTTTTATAGTTTATGACCACAAATATTGATTTCCTGAGTCATCTTAACCCTAGTCAACGTCAAGCCGTAGAACACCACTGCGGACCATTGTTGGTGGTTGCTGGTGCTGGTTCGGGTAAAACCCGGGCGCTTACTTATCGCATTGCTAATTTGATTCTTAAACATGGTGTTAATCCCGAAAATATCCTCGCGGTGACGTTTACTAACAAAGCCGCTAGGGAAATGAAGGACAGAATTCAAAGGATATTTGCTGAACAATTAGCCATATCGCAACATGGTAAAAAGTTTGATTTGCTGACAGAATATCAACAAAGCTTACTAAAATCAGAGGTTTACCGCACTAAAATTAAAGATATGTGGTGTGGAACTTTTCACAGTTTATTTTCACGGATTCTGCGATTTGATATCGAAAAATATCAAGATGAGAAAGGCAGAAAATGGGATAAAAACTTTTCTATCTTTGATGAATCCGATGTGCAAAGTGTAATTAAAGAAATAGTTACTAAAGATTTAAATTTAGATAGTAAGAAATTTGAACCCAAGTCTGTACGCTACGCCATTAGTAATGCTAAAAACCAAGGATTCTCTCCCCAACAATTTGAAAGTGAACAGCCCAATTATCGCGGTAGAATCATAGCTGATGTCTATAATCGCTATCAGGATAAACTTTCCCAAAATAACGCTTTAGATTTTGATGATTTAATTTTAATTCCGACGAGATTATTTCAACAAAATGAAAAAGTTCTAAGTTATTGGTATCGGAAATTTTGTCATATTCTAGTTGATGAATATCAAGATACCAACAGGACTCAATATGATTTAATTCAGCTTTTGGTGACAAATGGAGAAAGCCGTAAAAGTGAATGGAAATGGCAAAATCGGTCTGTGTTTGTGGTTGGTGATGCTGACCAGTCAATTTATAGTTTTAGAATGGCAGATTTTACGATTTTGCTAGAATTTCAGGAAAATTTTGGCGATGGTTTGGCAGATGATGATACTCGTTCTATGGTGAAATTAGAAGAGAATTATCGTTCTTGTGAAAATATTCTCCAAGCTGCTAATGAATTAATTGAAAATAACACTCAACGCATTGATAAAATTCTCAAAGCCACAAGAGAACCAGGGGAAGCAATTTATTGTCATAAAGCTGATGAAGAAATGGCAGAAGCGGCTTTTGTGATTAACCAAATTAGAAATTTAGAAAATCAACACCCGGAATTAAATTGGGGTAACTTTGCAATTTTATATCGAACTAATGCCCAATCTCGACCTTTTGAAGAATTATTAGTAAAATATCAAATTCCTTATACGGTTGTGGGAGGAATGAAATTTTATGATCGTAAAGAAATTAAGGATGCTGTGGCATATTTAAGGGCAATTAATAACCCTGCTGATACTGTAAGTTTATTACGGGTGATTAACACACCGCGCAGGGGCATTGGTAAGGCTACTGTGGATGCTTTGGTGAATGCTTCCCAGCAATTAGGAACAACTTTATGGGAAATATTAAGTGATGAAACATCTGTAAATACTTTAGCAGGACGTTCGGCGAAAGCTGTAAATAATTTTGCAGCCATGATTTACAATCGTCAAGAACAAATCAAAGTAGTTCCCGGTTCAGAGATATTACAAGGGATTTTAGAAGATTCTGGTTATATCAAAGAATTACAAGATCAAGGGACAGATGAATCTGATAATAGAATCAGTAACGTCAATGAATTGCATAATGCTATGTTGCAATTTCAAGAAGAAAATGCTGGAGAAGATATTTCTTTACAGGCATTTTTACAAAGTGCGGCTTTGAGTTCTGATTTAGATAATTTAAAAGAAGGACAAACAGCGGTTTCGTTAATGACTTTACACGCTTCTAAAGGGTTGGAGTTTCCGGTTGTCTTTTTGGTGGGTTTAGAACAGGGGCTTTTTCCGGGTTATCGTTCCTTACAAGATCCTTCATTGTTAGAAGAGGAACGACGTTTATGTTATGTTGGTATTACTCGCGCTCAAGAACGTTTATTCTTATCCCATGCCAGAGAAAGGCGTTTATATGGGTCTAGAGAACCGGCAATGCGATCGCAATTTCTCGATGAAATACCAGCAGAATTACTGACTACCCAAAATAAAGTTACCCGGAGTTCTACTAAAACTACCTCTGCAACTCCTAGTAAACAAAGCACTTCTGGAATTTGGCAAGTCGGTGACAGAGTATTGCATAAGTCCTTTGGGCTTGGGGAAATTACCCACATTTTCGGAGAAGGGAATAAGGTTTCTGTAGCGATTAAATTCCTGAGTTTAGGACAAAAAATAGTAGACCCCAGAGTAGCGCAATTACAAAAAGTTTAATTTTGCATTAGTCCACGCAGATGGACTTTGCTTGATCAATACCTTGTTCAAATCGAAAAAAGTCTTGATTTGTAGATTGGGTTGAGGTACGTATCCCTGACGGGGGGTGAAGCCATAACCCAACAAATGCCTTGGGTTGCTGTTGCTTTATCAAAAATTTATATAATTATTGGTGCAATTGTCTAAGCAAGTATATATATTATCAGTATTCAGGAGAAATATAATATTTGCAGTTGAAAAATTCAGTATTTTCCAGTTTAGAACTTGGGTATCAACAATGCTATAAAAGAAATACGATGAATAGAAACAGGCAACTATTCCCATAAAACTCCAGTAGTTGCTCCCACCAATATATACTCAAAAGGGTTGGGACATGGACTTTTGTAAAATCACGAAAAACCTAGATTTGTAGGGGTTTAGCATTGCTAAACCCCTACCCGCTCAATTACTTATCAGGGAAGCAGTCATGTCTCAAAAACGTCACCCATTGCAAATAATCACAAAAAACTCCACAAGATTTATCCGGCGGTTTTTAGCAAATATAAAAAAACAACTCATTTGGTTATTGCGAACGGTTTTTAGTGGTCAAAAACAACAGCAGTCCGCAAATGCAGGTTTCGTATTGCCAACAGTGGTAATGGTATCGGTAGTAGTAGTTTTATTAACCACTGCTATCATGTTCCGCTCCTTTGACCGGCTGAAAAATGCTAGTAATGTCCGTGTCAATGAGTCTGTTATCACTGCTGCTACTCCAGCAATTGATAGAGGTAAAGCAAAAATTAGTAAATTATTGCAGGATAAAACTCTGCCAAAAACTACACCAACAGACGATGATCTATATAATGCTCTTGTTAATAATATAGATAAATATACATTTGGTGATGAAACTAAACTAACACTATCTTTACAAGGACAACCATCACTACAAACAGCTTGGAGGTTTCCTGTTGATACTGACAGCAACGGGAAATTTGATAGCTATACCCTCTATGGTATTTATTTTAAAACCCCACCAGTGGTAAATGGTCAATATAGCAGAGCTAGAAATGCTTTAGAAGCCAGAAATACACCAGTAGTCAAAGGGACATTAAATGCTAATTGTGGAAGTACCAACACCAGTTTAGTAGGTAATACTGGTTGGGTAAGACAAGATAATGAACTGAAGAAAGCCTTTTTTGTTTATACCGCTATAGCTAGAATTACTGATCCTCCCGATACTAAATCTGAAGTATATAATCGTAATATCGCTGGTAGTCTGGGCGGGGCTGTAGAGTATCAACAAGACAGAGTACAAACACCAACAAATAACAATGCTGTTGTTTATGACGATGATCTAGAATTAAATTCCGATACAAAATTGAATGGTGGGGTTTTTACAAATAGTAATTTACTGGCTGCTGGAAGTGTTAGTAATATTAAATTATATCAAGTTAGCGGTAAAGCGTCTTGTTTCTATAAACCTAAAAATGCCAAAATTATTGTTGGTGGTAATTTAGCTCTGGGTAAGTTTACTGATGCAAGTGATACGGGGGGAGCAACTGTTGATTTATACCAAGGTAAAACCTCTGATGTTACTACTGGTACTTTAACAAAATCAGTGACAAATAGTCCCAAAGATACAGCCTATAATAACCTAGCTTATGTAAAGCGGATTAATAAATTAATTGATGCTCAAATTGCTGCTGATTCTACAGGTGCTAATGATCCAACAGAAGTTAAAAACGGTCTTGCACTCAAACAAACAGCATTAGGAATAACTTTTGATGATACAGAGCGCCTTAAATACCGTCGTCAACAATTAGAAATTTACTTTAAAAGACGGACTCGTCGTGTACCTTATACAGAAGTTGCTTTTGGTGATCCAGAAACATATCCTAACCCATTATTACAAGGATCTGCTGATACCCTGCGTCCCATTGATAGGTGGGTTTATCCTACAGACCCAACAGACGGTAAAACAGGTGATAGTTATACTAATCTATCACTCAACATTAGCGGAACATCCTTAGAACCCAAGGCCAGCGACCCAAAAGAATTGAAGAAAAATAGCGGAAAAGAAGGACTATTGGGTGATAGAGTTCTAGTTAGTAACAATTTACCCGAACTGAGGTGGGATACAAGTAAAAATCAGTTTATTGGTTCATATATTGAGGATACCCAAGATATTAGTGGCATTAAATGGGATTTACCAAGTGATACTACGCAAACTCGCACACGACCCTCTTTAGTACGGAATTTAGTAGATATTGGTTCTACAGAAAGAGATGGAGACTGGGAATTAGCAGCAGCCAAAGTACCAACAAGCACCACAGGACCCGTGGGTGGTTTACGAGTTGTTACGGGGGCAGGAGTTTATTTGAGTAAAGATGATACTCCTAGTAGTATTACTCCCAGTAATATTAATATTAAGGTAAAAACAATATCGCCTGATAATATTGACCCAAGCACAACAGGTACAACAATACCTTATCTAAAAATGCGGGCTACAGCAGTTTATCACTACAAGTCTACTGGCTATAATGCCCAAACGCCCAAACCCATAGCTTGTGTGAGTAGTTATTATGATCCTACTGGTAGTAATAGCTCTAATGGTAGAGTTTATCCTGCACCCACTAAAACAGTTAGTGATTATGCAACAGCTTTGGAATATCTATCTCAGTTAAAGTATAATAATGGACGTTTAATAGATGACGGATTACTAGTTAGAGCATTAGCAAAAAAACTAGCACCAACAAATAGAACTATATCAGAGCAGTCTGCTATTGATGCTCAGATTTGCGCTCTACAAATTCTAGATGGTAGTCTTAGTTCTAATGATTCCGTTATTCCCGATAATGCAATTTTTGAAGCCTTCTTTTATGACCAGAGAGAAAATAAAAAAGTTCGCGCTACAGTTTTAGACTTGAATCTACTACGGACAAAAACCATTGGTGGTTCAGAATATTTATTACCCAATAGCGGTATTATTTACGCGACTCGTGATGATGCTTTACCAGATATCAGTGCGGGTAATACCGACGCTGGAAAACTTGAAAGTCCTGTAGATTATGTAGACGACACCACACGCCCACGCCGTCCCAGTGCAATTATACTCATTAATGGCGGGAAACTGTGGCGAACAAATACTTACAAGGAAGAGGAAAAGGGGTTAACTTTAGCTACCAACTTACCAGCGTATATTAGAGGTGATTTTAATCTACACACTCAAGAGGAATTTACACAAACACTTGCAGAAAGTTGGAGTAACTTTTATACTCGCAGTACATTTAATACTAACTTTGCCTGTCGTGCTGGTGACTCCAGATTTCCTAATTGTACCACAGGTGACGAATGGCGACCTGCGAATATTTTAGCTGATGCTGTTACTTTGCTTTCTGGAGACTTCGACCTCTTCGACCCTAAAACGGATGAACGAAAAGCTAAGAATGATACTACTTTTAATCTGATTATTGCTGCTGGTGACAATCCTGCTCAACCTACAGTAGATAATGGTGGTATAAATAACTTGGTTCGCGTTATAGAAAATTGGAGTGGTAGGAAAATCAAGCTCAATGGGGCTTTTATGCAGGTAAAAAAGAGTGCCTATGCTAGAGAGACAAATCCACCTGAGACACCTAATAATCCAAGACAGTGGAGTTACGATGTAGGGTTGTTATTTCAGTCACCCGACTTATTTGCCAGTAAACTCGCAGTCACACCACCTGAACCACCGGATGAATATTTACGGGAAGTTGGCAGAGATGATACATGGGTACAAACTTTGTTATGTGCTAAAGAGACTTCTAATACTAACTTTGCCATAGAAGATCCAAAGCAACGTCCTGATATCTGTCAATAATAAAACCTACATAAAACTTACAAAGAGGTGATAAAATAATGATAAAAACCAAACTACAGCCAAAAATTTTATCTGCTAGTGATTCTGGTTTCACAATTATTGAGGTACTAGTAGGGGTAGTTTTCATTGCTATTCTCTTGGCTGCTATATCACCAGTCCTGGTCATGTCTACGGCTGTCCGGGTGCAGTCGAAAAGTATGGAAAAAGCCGTTCAAGCTGCTGAGACATTTATTAATGGTGTCAGCAATAATTCAATTTCAGCGCCCACTAAAGTAATTACAGTAATTCAAAATGCTCCTATAAATCTAGAAACAGAAATGCCGGTTCCTAAAAAAACAGATACAGATTTGTATTTCTTTAAGAAGGATAGCACCATCACGGCTTGTAATCCAATTTCAACTTGTCAACCAGATAAAGATACCCCATTCCCATTTGATGAATTTTACATTCAAGCGGCTCAAATAAAGCCCGCAGGTACTAAAACAAGTGATGGCTATCGTCTAGCGATTAGAATATATAGAGAAGACTTGGATTTTGATCAAACTATTCGAGGGTCTAGGACAGGTGGTATTTTAGTTAATAAACAAGCGCCAATCTTGATAACAACAGTTGAGATTAGCGGTAGTACCACTTTTGGCAGTTTATGTTCCCGCTTGGGTTGCGTTCAATAATCAACCTTGTCAATAAATTGGTTTATCCCTGAGGTTAATTCAATCAAATTCACCATTAATTTTCCCATAAAAAGCGAGTAAAATCCCCACCGTGCAATAATTTAATCTAAAACAGAAACATCTGAAAATCTGCCTTTGGTGCATTTAAAAAAGGACAATACAATGATGATCAAGATACTTCAATTTATATTCAAAAATCAATTCAAAGCCTCAAAATCTCTTGATAAATCTGGTGGGTTTACTCTCGTTGAATTGTTAGTAGCTTTAGCGATGTCATCTATAATTATCACACTATTACTAGAGTTTATGATTAGTGTGATAACCACAGATAGCAATGAGCAAATTAAGATAAATTCTGAGCAAGAAATCCAAATAGCACTGGATCATATTTCTCGTGATTTACAACAAGCTATTTATATTTATGATGCTGCTGGTATTGACAAAATAAAATCTCAATTGCGTTACCCAAATGATGATACTAAAACTCCTATATTAGTTTTTTGGAAACGGAATTTTGTTAGTCAGGTGATTCCCACTACATCAGGAAAAGATGATACTTTTGTATATTCATTAGTTGCTTATTATTTAATTAAAGATACTAATACAAATTGGTCACAATCTGCTCGTATCGCTAAATGGGAAGTTAAAGACGGTGTGGAAGTTTCTACAGGAGGTGTAACTTGTTCAGGATATACTAAGAAGTATGTTAATGCTGATAACTGTCCTAATCCAGGTTTTAATCCCTTTAATATAGCTCAATCCAACACTGTAGAAGATGCCATGATCAATTGGCAGAAATCTGGAGATTATAGTAGTGGTAATACGGCTGATGTGTTAATTGACTACGTAGATCAAACCACACCACCAACCAATCAAACCATACCACCCACACCACCAGCGGCCACCTGTCCAGATAATACCATAACACCTCCAATTACATGGTCAAAAATAACGCCAAGCACAATAACGCCAAGTAATGGTATGACCGGGTTTTATGTTTGTGTAGATAAAGCCAATACAACAGCAAAGGTATTTATTCGGGGTAATGCCCTAGCTCGCAGAGAAAGCGATCCAAATAGAATAACATATAAAGATGATCGAAAAAGTTATTTTCCCACGGCTAATGCCATAGTTCAAGGAGCAAAAAGTGGCTATTAATCATTAACTTAAAAAGTTAGTTGTCCGACTCTTGACACTGGTTCATAAAGTAATAATTTCACAATAGCTATAAAAAAATCAAAAATTCAGAAAAAAACGGCATATAAAAAATCATCCCACATCGCAATATATATATGTTTTGCTTGCAAATAATCAGGGATGAATTATTTACAAAATAATCGCTCTAATAGCGGTTTTACTTTGATAGAAACGATTACAGCACTATTAATGATTGGTATACTATCAGCAATAGCTGCACCAAGCTGGTTCGCTTTGATCAAGACTCAGCACTTAAATATTGCTCAAGATCAAGTTTATCGAGCCATGCGTGAAGCCCAAAGCCAAGCCAAAAAAGAAAAGTTGACTTACCACGCTAGTTTCCGAGAACAAAATAATAATGTTCAATGGGCAGTTCATCCGGCTACAATTGACCCATCTAATGCTAAATGGAATGACTTAGATCCTAGTGTGCAGTTAGATGTGGTGGAATCAACATTACAATTGTCTAATGGCGTGAGACGAGTCCCATTTGATCATATTGGGACTGTGAAACCCCCATTTGGCCGAATCACTCTATCTAGTGAATCTGGTGGAAAAGCCAAGCGTTGCGTTTTCATTTCCACTATATTAGGCGCAATGCGAACCGCTAAGGAAAATCCCACTCCTGATAGTGGAAACAGGTATTGTTATTGATTCAGACAGATTCAGCCAGATCCCCGACTTCTCTAAGAAGTCGGGGATCTATGGGTTTCTACGTCCCCATAAATCGCTACTACACAAACAAAGTCCACCTGCGTGGACTAATGTAAAATAAGTTTTATCTGTATAGCCACGATTTATAATCGTTTTGATACTTATCCAGGAGTTTTAACTTGACGGGCCATATCTAAAAAGACATTCATATTTACCCCTGGACGACGACGAGGACTATTCAGAGGAATGAGATATTTGGTGGCAAAATTGGTTTCCGTGGGGACTGATATTTTCACGGGTTCAGGCTTAATAACTTTTACTGCTGCTGGTGTAACTTTTGGTTCAGCTTTTGGTGCTACTGTTGCTGGTGCTTGAGTAACATTAGCTTCTTCAGCTTCTTCTTTTAGCTCTAAGTAGTAGTTATTACCTTTTTTACCAAAAAGTCCGGTAATAAAACCCACGATACCCGCAATGATATTTTTGATAAAGCCCATAAAAAATGCTCCTGGTTTGAATAGTCTAGAACGTGACCGAAATTATTAAAAATCACGGTGTAATATTACATTTGATTGCGTTATCTGCGGTCAATTATTAGACATACTGCTTGCTAATTAAAAGCCTACATTTACTACTAGCACCGCAGGGCGGAATTAAAAATTAACAATTAAAAATTAAAAAGCAGATTGTATAAACTCTTTAGGGACTTTTAATGGTTATCTTACTTACGCTGTACTGTACTAGTAATTATTTTTAGGTTTTTTATGTTAACAACGGTATCCGGTAAATAACGCAAATTAATTATTAAATTTTATTATAACTATAAGATTATGAGAATTTATTTAATAAATCTTAATAATTTTTCGGCAGTCACAAATTTGGTATATTTTATATATTTTCGATTACAATACTGAGATAAATAATCAAGATTATGGCAACAAAACAGCAAAATCCCGTTTTATTAGTGCATGGGATTAACGATACTGGGGCAGTTTTCAATAAAATGGCATCTTATCTCAGAGAACAAGGTTTGTCTGTGCATACGGTGGATTTAGTCCCTAATAATGGTGCTGAGGTTCTGGATAAATTAGCGCAGCAGGTAGCTAATTATATAGCTACTACCTTTGAAGCAGAACAACCGTTTGATTTAGTTGGTTTTAGCATGGGTGGTCTTGTTAGCCGTTATTATATTCAGCGGTTGGGGGGAATAGATAGAGTCCAGCGATTTATCACCATTTCTTCACCCCATAAAGGAACTATAGTTGCTTATGGTACTTGGTTAGCTGGTGCTGTGCAAATGCGTCCTAATAGTGATTTTATCAATGATTTAAATTCTGATGTCGAAATGTTAAAGCAGTTAAATTTTACATCTATTTGGACACCTTATGATTTGATGATTTTACCTGCGGAAAGTTCGCAACTTGGTATAGACAAAGAAGTAATTTTACCCGTGATATTACATCCTTTAATGTTAACAGATATTAGGGCTTTAAGAATAGTAGCAAAAGCCTTAATAGCACCACTAAAACCATGAATTTGGATTTACCAAAAAATGCACTTCTTTTGTGTTTCTGAAAGATTCTTAGTCAGTAAAAGTAAATCTTTACAGCACTTCGCGGTGTTATGAGGTACATATCTAGCGGGCAAGACTTGTACTGAGCTTGTCGATAGCGCAGCGTGGCGTTAGCCATAGTATGCCCGCACTACAAGAGTTTCATGATTCAACTTTGTACCTCATAAGAGCGGAAACCGCTGTATTTATACTATGAGTATATGTGGCTTATTTACTGCCCTCTAAGTTTTATCACCAATTGCAGTATATTCAGTACCTTCAAAAATTGCCTTTGGATGACAATAATACTTAAATTCCATTAAGTTATAAAAAGGGTCTTCTAAAAAGAAAGTGCGATGTTCTAGGAGAGAATCAGTAAAGCGGTTTTTTGGTTCTTCTCGAAATTTTAGATCTTTGTTTTTTGCCCTTGCTAGTAATTCTTGCCAATCTTCTTCTTTGGTAAAAATTAGGCCAAAATGTCGCGGATAAATGGCTTTTTGTGGTGTTAAAATATCCTTGGTAACATGAGCTACTAATTGATGTCCATAAAGATTGAGAATCAAAGCATGAGGGCTTTCTCTTCCGGGTATGCAGCCTAAACCGTCCACATAAAAGGCTTTGGTTTGGGGAATATCAGCAACGGGAAAAGCGAGATGAAATAAAATTTTGTTCATAGATCGAGCAGTTATATCTGATAATATTATGGCAAAAATACTCATAATTTAGCAGCCATGTTGTCTTTGATTGATTCTTTAAATCCCTGGTTAATGGGATTAGGCTTAAATACGATTTTACTGGGAATAGTAGCCATTATTCCGAAAAAGTTGCTCACGCCCGCAGGTATACTTAATGCTGGGTTATTGGGAATTATCATTTGGGGAACACTAGGTTGGCCAGGATATCTAGTGGTAGTGTTTTATTTTCTTGTTGGTTCTGGGGTAACACGGATTGGTATGGCCGAAAAAGAAGCCGCAGGAATTGCCGAAAAGCGTGCCGGTGCAAGAGGTCCAGAAAACGTATGGGGTTCAGCATTAATAGCGGCTTTGTGTGCGTTGGGACTGTTGTTTTTCCCTGATTTTAAATATTTACTATGTTTGGGTTATGTCGCCAGTTTTAGCACTAAACTATCTGATACTACCGCGAGTGAAGTTGGTAAAGCTTATGGTAAAAGCACCTTTTTAATTACGACATTGCAACCAGTTCCTAGAGGGACAGAAGGGGCGGTAAGTTTAGAAGGAACTCTAGCTGGTATGGTAGCATCAATAGCGATCGCACTCATTGGTTGGGGAGTAGATTTAATTAATCCTCTGGGGATAATTTGGACTGTCTTAGCTGCATTTATCGCTACCAATTTAGAAAGTGTCATTGGTGCAACTTTGCAATCTAAATATACTTGGCTTACCAATGAAGTTGTCAATATTATTAATACCTTGATTGGTGCAACTGCGGCAATTATCATGGCGTTAATTTACCAAAGTATCTTTGTTTAATTATTGACTCAACGCCAAGATTAATTGTTAAGTTTCTTTGAGGTAAGGGTTTAGTAATGCTAAACCTCTATAGGATCTAAAATTTCAATGTAAAAAAAGCCCCATATAATTATCAAGAGGCTAAAGAAAAGATATTCATTGTTAACAGATATTTGACTACATAGACAGATAAGGATCTATATTGCCAACTTCAAATTCACAAGCCCTAGAAACCACATCTGGAGGTAATTTATCAAAACTGATTAATGGTAAATAATCAGGATTATCTATGAGTTCCTTTGCTAATAAAAACCCAGCAATTGTCCAAGTTTGATATTTCCTCGCTTGTTTACCAATTAATCTCCCTTTTTTACCATCGTAATATTCTGGCCATTCATCTTCACTCAGTCTAGCTGTAGCAATTTCAATGGCTTTTTCTGCTAACTGTGGTTTTTTGGTTTTCACTGCTGCTGCTGCTAACATCCACATTAAAACAGGCCAACTTCCGGCATTATGATATGACCAAGGAATGTTTTTGGGATCACATCCTGTGACTACTCGATATTCTTCACCTTGTAAGGCAGGATAACAGATTTTAATAGGCATATCTCCTACTAAATCATCCCATCGTTTTTCAATCAGATTCATAATGGCTTGGGACTGTTCTTCAGTAGAAAGATCAGAAATCACAGCCATCAAATTTCCCAGAGTAAAGAACCGAGTATCCATTTGTGATGGTCCAACATTTCCCGCAAAATAACCACCTTTTTTCGGTAGCCATTTATCTAATTCATAATAAGGTAAAGAATCTGCATAAATATTGAAAAGATTGACCGCAGTTTTTCCGTATTCTTCACCTTTAAAGCGATAAATTGCATTCAGACGATTAATATCTATCCAATAATGCTGACGAATATGTCCACACAATAAAGGTAAGCGGTTATCAATTGCTTCGATAATATCCCCATTCCCTGTGCAAATTAGTAATTCTCTTGCAGCCCGTAAAGCCGCAAAAAATAGAACTTGAATTTCTAAAGGATGCCCATAAATCCCCATGCGTCTATCTATCATACAAGCACCGTCAGGAACTAACAGCGTGGGGTACATATCAAAACGATTGGCCAAACAGATATCCATAATTAACCTAATTCCTGTTTGGAATTCAGGTTGATAAGCTAAGGAAGAATCATTTGTAGCGACGACATAAGCCCGTAATAAAATTAGCCACCATAAACAAGAATCTACAGGTGTAACTCTAGCAATAGCGTGTTCACCAAAATCAGCTTCTAAAAATTCTTCCCCATTGGCAGAAACAACTTTGAAACTGGCTGGAATTAGCCCTCTACCCGGTTTATAGGCATCTAAGGCCTTTTCTTTCGGTTGCAACTTTAATGTTTCTTCTAGGAAATTTTTGACAATATCTGTTCTGCCTTTAATCAAAAAAATTAAAGCCGAAGAAACAAAATCTCGGATAAAACATTGGTCGTAATTTAGGGCTTCTACGGATGAATCATAAGCCGCTAGAGTTCCTACTGGCTGACCTTTGTAGTAGAGAATTGAATTCTCTAATGCAAGCCAAGCTTCATTTTCTATATTTTTACTTGTCTCTAATTTGTTTAGTTGCATTACCAGACTAACTCCATTTGGATAGTAGATTTGTTGGGAGTAGATGCACCTTTAATTATTCTTTATGCCCTTTTCATGATAACTTTGAAATAGCAAATATCAATCCAGTCAAAATACTAAAACTCGGTCAATGTCAAAATCTAACTGCATCATATTTAGCAGTTTTTTCAATCTCTGAAAATGCACTTTATTCTCCGTGTAAAATCACTTCAATAGAGTATATCTGCTTAATCAGGAATTGATCATTGACATGACAAAATATATTATTCCCCTACAACCTAACAATTTATAACGTTTTTTCCGAATATGCAATATAAACAATTAAAAAAAATTGAGGTATTAATACTGATGAAGCGATATATATTTTACAAGCTATTCATAAGCTGAAACTTTTGATATGCTTGATTGACTGCTTGCATGGCAGTTTTGGCACTGACAGAAGTGTTAATATCAGGATGATATAATCTGGCTAATCTCAAGTAGGCAAGTTTGACATCTTTGGGGTGAGTTTTCGGTTCTATGCCTAAAATTTCCCACCATTCCCCAGTTAAGGGTAAATCATCACTGCTATGAACCTGCCGCCAAATCTTGAGAGTGCCACCTTTACCACCACTAATCAATATTTTACCATCTGGACTGAAAGCTAGGGGACTAAACCCAGAAATAGTTTCTAGCAATTCCCCAGTTTGGAGATTCCAAAGTTTGATAATTCCATCTTGACTACTACTAGCAATAATTTTACCATCAGGGTGAATAGCGATCGCAGAAATAGCCGTTGAGTGTTGATACCAAGTGTAGCGTAATTCCCCTGTATGGAGATTCCATAATTTGATTGTACTATCTGCACCACCACTAATCAGGGTTTGATTATCGGCAGTAATTGCTAATGTATTGACTGCTGCTAAATGCTGATTAATGGTATAAAGTGGTTCACCAGTTTGTAAATTCCAGATTCTGATAGTTTTATCAGCACTGCCACTAACAAGAGTTGTAGAATCAGGACTAATAGCAATAGCTAAAACTGCATCTGTATGTCCATTTAAAGTGTGTTTAATCGTTCCTGGATAACTTCCCCAAACTCTGATAGTTTTATCCGTACTACCACTAACAATAGTATTACCATTAGAACTATAAGCAAGTGCATTAACAAAACCATTATGACTATAGGGAGAACTTAAATAAGAGAATGTGCGATTATATTTTTTTGTTTCTAATTCCCAACTGCTGATTTTCCGATCTACACTACCACTAATTACCTGTTTTCCGTCGGGACTAATAGCTACAGATAACACAGCTTCAGCTTGTCCAGAAAAAGTATATAGCAACTTTCCAGTTTGCAAATTCCATAAATTAACTTGTCTGTCATTGCTACCACTAACTAAGGTTTTATTATCAGGATGAATAGCAACACTATTCACGGTGGCTGTGTGTCCTTTGAGGGTTTTCACACATTGCCAAACTTCCGTTATTTGAGGAGTTATATTTAATATTTTGGGTTCAACTTCTGGTTTAAATTGAGGAGATTTACCTTTGATTTTGGATTTTAATTGTTTTAATTCTTCCTCAATTTCTAAAGCTGTAAATTTGGCATTTATATCATCACCAGATAATTCTAGTAATGCTTCCAAATAATAATAATAATAATAATAATAATAATAATAATAATAATAATAATCATTATTTAAAACTTTTGTTTCCATGCGTTCAAAAACTTGCATGGGAGTTTCCCTAAATTCAGAATCATCTAATAATTTAGCCACACCATAAGCAGCAAGTCCTAAAACTGCACCAATTCCTGTCATTGATACTGTACCAATACCAAAAGCTAAACCAATTTTAGGTGCAACAAATCCTATGCCACCGATAACATTAGAAACGCCAACACCACCAATAGCACCAATACCCATTGCACCAAAAACGGCGCTATCCCCTGCTGTAATTCCTTTAAAAGCACCATAAGCAGCAGCGCCAACAACCGCACCGACAACAGTTACAGCAGCAGCACCTATTCCCACACCACCAAAGCCTCCAGCTATTCCCATACCTCCGACTGTGGAGGAGATACCCGCACCTGTTAAAGTTCCGGTGGTGATGAATGCTGCACCTGTTTGAGATGTTGGTTTCATGCTTACGTCAGAATCAGGATTTATAGGATTTAAGGATTGAACACTAAGTTGCTGGTAATTTAAGAACTAGATTTTTTTAACTTTTGTTTTTTCCGGCGTTTTTCTGTAATGGCTACACCATGTTCTACGGGATAACCAGCTACGGGAATTACCTGATATTTTCTGTCTGCTTCTAAATTTTTCAGTTCTGTGTAATCAACCCAGTGAATACAATCAACAGGACAGGTATCTATGGCTTCTTGAACTACCTCTTCTATATCTCCATCTTGACGGAGGACACGCGATCGCCCATAATCTTCTTCAATAAAAAAAGTATTTCGGGCAACATGGGCGCAATGTTTACAGCCAATACAGGTAATTTCATCAACATAAACACCTTTTTGCCGCACTAATCCGCCTAATTCCGGTTCTAAACCAGAACGTTCGGGGACATCTCGCAAAAGACTCCCTAATTCTGGTTCTAAACCGGAACGGTTATATTCCTCTTCTGGTGACGACGGCGGCAAATTAGACATTACGCACTCCAGCGTTGTACTACTAGGCGAATAGAACCATCTTTCTGTTGTTGTTGTTCGGCTACCTGGAAGCCAACTTTAGTAGTTTCTTTAACTACTGTTTGATAAGCATAACGTTGAGTTACTTCACGAACAAACCCATCCACAGATAGATTTTGTTGCCAATATTGTAAATCTGCAACTAATTCGTATTCTTGACCATTCCATCTAAAACCGATATCGTAGCCATTTTGCTGTTCAATTGTGACTTCGGCTGCATGAGTTTGACCACGATAACCCCGCACCTCACCAGGTCCAGGTTTCCAGTCTATTCCCAAGTCAGAAAGGGCATCTTTCAAGGATTCCAGATTACGGATCTGTGTCTTAATTTGGCTAAAGTGTGACATGGTGGTTTGTAATCAATGAAATTAACTAGTTGGAAAACTTACCATTCGCTGTGGGCGGTTTGTGTATCCACCACACTATTTTGTTGTGGGTTAGTAGCAAAAAACTCTGAGGTTGGTTCATTACTCAACACTCGTCCTAGCTGGGCTTCTATGGCTGCTGTTACCTCAGTACAAGATGCACCGATAATACCAGTGACTTTTTCTTGGACTCGACCATCTGGATAAATGATGAATTCTAATGTTTCCATGCTTTGAAAGCCAACCTAGATAGTATATTTGAACTTTGCTGGTTTACCAGACCTACTCAAAATTTAGGGATAGGAACTTAGATACAAATTTGCCACTTGTCTCATAATGTTCCATATTTAAGCACATATATTTCATAATGTTTACAAAAGTTATTATTTTAGATTAGTATTTACGTTCGTTAGTTATAAGTTTCTCTTAACCTGATCAATTAGTCAAGATGAGGACTGCTAAAGACCAAAAATTATCAAAAATCTGATTAAATAAAGCTTGTAGGCAAAATCCCTAGTCAGGAATGAATATGAAAAAAATCTAAAATTTATTGAAAGATCTTATCATTATCATTGAATTGAACCAAGTAATAGGTTTTACACTGGTGATCAGGTATAATTGTTACTGGCTCTGCCATAAATATTCACAGACATTACATACACTATATTACCAATTTTAAATAAAAACATGAGATTTAGAGACTGGGCGACTAGAGTAATACTAATTTTTTTGATGTTAGCTACCCTAACTTTGGCTGTATTCATTGGGGGTGCGAGACAACAACACAATCAGACAATTGCCTCAACTTCGGAAGGGACAACTGAGTATCAATATCCACCAGCGCAATTACAGTCAACAATAACTAAACCAGAAAAAAAGCGAAATTTAATCCCGTCTCCCGCAAAGGTTAAAAAAATTAATCCTCTATATATAACTACTAGAGATTTTGCTAATTATAGACCTAATTTTGCCCAGGTGACAGTTGATCCTAGCAATTATGGCGATCGCTATACCGCAGATGTTAATGGTGTACCTTGTAATAATCAAGCCATTATTGTCCTTCATGAAACTACCAATTCTACTTCTAGCGCCATTAATTTTTTTCAAACACCTCATGATGATGAAAGTGTTCAAGCTAGTTATCATGCCATAATTACTTTAGAGGGAAAAGTTATTTATTTAGTTCCTCCAGAAAAACGCGCTTTTGGTGCTGGTAATTCAGTTTTTAAAGGTGCTAATGGTGTGGAAACTGTGCAAACTAATCCTAATTTATCCCCATCTGTAAATAATTTTGCTTATCATGTATCTCTAGAAACCCCGACCGATGCTTGGGGGAAAAGTAATATAGAAGCACATTCAGGATATACAGAAGCTCAATATAATTCTTTAGCTTGGTTAATTGCTCAAAGTCAAGTTCCAGATGATAGAATTACAACCCATCGTGCGGTAGATGTGGGGAATGGGAAAGTTGATCCTTTAAGTTTTGATGGTGAAAAGTTTCTCAAGAAATTGCATTCTTTTCGGCAATTACAAACTTTCAATTAGTTAGCAAAACAAAATTCTGAACATTTAATTTAGTTAAAACTTATGCAGAATCTCAAATAATGCGATTAAATTTAGAGGATATTTAACAAATAGATAGAATGCTTCATGCGTCGAGACTCCATTTTCTATAAACTATTTCAACAGTCTCCAACTTTGCTATTTGAACTGTTGACAAATCCACCCATAAATGCAGATGCTTACCGATTTGATTCGGTAGCTGTCAAAGAACCCAAGTTTGAAATAGATGGAGTATTTCTCCCCCCAGAAAATGAAGGTGCTGGGATTGTGTATTTCTGTGAGGTGCAGTTTCAAAAAGATGAACAACTTTATGAAAGAGTATTTGCAGAATCTTCACTATATTTCTATCGCAACCGCGTTAGATTTAGTGACTGGCAAGCAGTTATAATATATCCATCTCGCAATACCGAACAAAGGGACATTTACCCTCATAGAACCTTACTAAAAGGTGAACAAGTACATAGAGTGTATTTGAATGAATTGGGGGATATTCGTCAATTACCTCTATGGGTAGCATTGATGGTATTGACTACGGTGGAGGAAGAACAAGCGCCAGCAGCAGCACGGGATTTGTTAATAAGAACCCGTGAAGAAGATCCTCAACCATCAAGTCGCGCCATAATAGAGATGATCACGACTATCATGGTGTACAAGTTTGAAAAACTTAGCCGAATGGAGGTAGAGTCTATGCTAGGAATAACACTCAAGGAAACTAGAGTTTACCAAGAAATTAAGGAAGAAGGACGAGAGGAAGGACGAGAGGAAGGACGAGAAGAAGGACGAGAGGAAGCAACTGTTAATGTGATTATTCGACTGTTGACTAAGCGGTTTGGAAAAATCTCTGAGGAAATGCGTTCCTCAATTTCTAGTTTACCTTTGCCGGTTCTCGAAGATTTGAGCGAAGCATTGTTAGATTTTACCAGCTTTGCTGATATCCAAACTTGGTTAAAAGGGCGGGTAAATTAAATTATTTGGGCTGAATATTCGCGTAAGTTGCTAGTTAAGAAAAAAGGGAATAGGTGAAAATCAAAAACTTACCTATTTCCAAAATTACATTTTTTTCGCCAGTTAAGAAGCGTTAATACTGCTAATAGATAATTGCTCATTCAAAATTTTTTTGTTTTTGTAGTTTATCAATTAGAATATGTACTTTTGTTGATGGTTTTGTACATCCATTTTCGTTAGGATGATTTTGCTCTAATTTAATAGCATGAATAATTGCTTTTTCTTGATTGGGTTTAAGTTTTTCATATAGTAATCTATCACTTTTATTATAAGTTTCTCCTTTTTGGAGAATACCCTCTTTTCTCATTTCTGATTCTAGCTTTGGACGTAATTCTTTGTAACTACTAAAGGGACTGGTAGTATAACAACAATGGAGTAAAAACCAAAATTCAAAACAGGGTATTGATGTTATAGATTCAACATTATATTTTTTTGCTGTGCTGAGAGCTTGTTTATATTTATCCGGTTTATTATCATCATCAAATATACAAAATACTTGATCATATTGTTGTTGTTGATATAGATCATAAGCTGTAGTTACAATCTCCAGAGGATCTCCACCATAAGCGGGAACTATTTTAACGTCAGTTGTTGATAATTTAAGTTCACGTTTTAGAGACTCAAAGTAATTATATTCTGTTTGTTCACCCTCAACTACAATTAAAAAGTATCCTCTAGGATTTTTATTCCCGGAACTTCGTTTTAAATGATTGGTAGATTTTCCCCGTGACATATTTTTAAATACTCAACCCATTAATAAAAGGAATAGCACCATAGCGACCTAATAGATAACCTTTTTGTAAAGATTCATCTTCACGAGGTCGAAAGTCGAACAATGAATATAGTTTTGTCATGCTGTTATCTTTCTCAGTAAACCATATTTGGTCAGGTCTGAATATTTCACCATCTAGCAGTGTAGTATCATGAGTTGTAAATATTAATTGAGCATTGTTTTTGTTAATTTCTGGATTATTAAACATTTTTATTAATGCTTTAGAAAGAACTGGGTGTAAACTTCTATCTATTTCATCTATTATTAATATTTCTCCATTTTGCAATACATATAACCAATATCCTGCTATTTCAAATAAGCGTTTTGTACCATCAGATTCTTCATCAATTTCAAATTCTACCGTTTTATCAGAGTCATTCATTTTATGTACAGTGATAATATCTAATCTGCCAAAATCAGGAATATCTTTGCTTATTGCGTTGATTCCTAGCTTCTGCATTTCCTGTTGAATTCGATGAATCATATCATCATTTAATGTTTCAGGTATAATTTCAATTTTTAGATCAGCAATACCTATATCTGCTTCATTTAGTAATTTAACCATATAATTATAATAACCTTCATTATTTGTATCATCAACTATGAAGGGTGTATCTATATGAAGAATAATTTTTAGTTCATCTTGGAAAAAATCGAATACCTCTGTTAATTGAGGATGATTATTTTGTGCAGCATGAGATATAAATAAAGAATTAGAACGAACAAATCTTTGAATACGCTTTTTTTCCCCTTTTAATCCTTTACCAAAAGACCATTTATAACCTTCATTTGGTTCAAATGTTGGATTATCTGGTAGATATTCACGAGAAAACCAGTTTTCTTGAACTTCATTTCGATAAGCAATTAACCACTCTTCAAATACTCGTTCTCGATTTAAAGAAACTCCATATTCATAACGAATTTTTTCATGAATAAAAATCACTTCAAAACTACTAGGCTTTTTTGCTGATTCACTATTTAATCTAAATGGTTCAACAGGTAATTTATCCCCAATTTGCATTCTACTAGCTGATTTAATGACAAGATTTTTCAGCACTTGCATAGCTTTGAGTAAATTACTTTTACCTGAAGCATTTGGACCATAAATAGCAGCACTTGTAACTAAGCGTAAATCATCATTATTAGGGACAGGAAAAGTATTACTATCTAGCATGGTTTCATTATCAGCAGCTACCATACTCAATGTTTGCTTTTCTTGGATTGAACGATAATTTCCTACACTAAATTCTACAAGCATGACTTTATTTTTAGTTGGTTATCCGTCTATAACCCACAAATTATTATAAATAGTAAAAATTATACTTTTTGTAATTGCTAATGTCTAGTTAATAGCAACTTTTATTTGTGGGGTTATTCAAGCATACATAAATAATCAACAAATAGCTCTAGTTATAAAACTAAAGCTATGATTAATCTATGGAAATTCAGCAAACCCTACTTACTAAAACTGTAAATGTGCTGTGTTTGAAAAATACCTTTTAAAGAAGAAGGTAGTACACCATCAGCGAAAGTTTGCCTATCTAACTGTACTTGCAAATTACTCAAAGGATCGCTACCTGTCGCAATCAGAAATTCCATTTTCTGAATATAGGGTAAAGTTGCAATTTCATCTAAAATCTGGCAAATTGCTTGCAGGTAAGGATGACCTTTTTGTTGATACCAATTGGATTCAGCAATATTAGCTTGGTCAAAACCTAAATGTACAGTTAAAGAGGGTTGATCAAATAAAGCGATTCCCAAGGGACGGGCTTCTTCCTGTAACAATAAATGTTGATTTTTGGATAAATACCGTATTTTCTCTAGTCGTTCATAGCGTCCGGTGACGGATTCTGGTTCATCTTGCCAATGTATCGCTACTGTAACTAGATAAGTTTGTAACAGCATATGTCCCAATTTCTTAGCTTTAGTAGCTAGGTAATAGGAATTAAAATCATTAGACTCAATTAAGAGGGGAACACGATCTACTACGTCTAATCCATAACCTTTGACACCAGCAATTTTACGAGGATTATTAGTGATCAAACGAATTTTTTTAATGCCCAAATCCATGAGAATTTGCGCCCCCATGCCATAATCACGCAAATCAGCGGGAAATCCTAACCGCTCATTTGCTTCCACTGTATCCAAGCCCATATCCTGCAAAGAATAGGCTTTCAACTTGTTAACTAAACCTATGCCCCGTCCCTCTTGACGTAGGTAAACAACGACACCTTGACCAGCATTTTCAATCATTTTTAATGCGGCTTGTAACTGCATCCGACAGTCGCAACGCAAAGATCCTAAAGCATCTCCTGTTAAACATTCCGAGTGCATTCGCACCATCACGGCTTCATCTCCAAAATTTGCCGGATCTCCCTTGACAATGGCAACGTGTTCTGTATTATCTAGGGTGTGACGGTAGCCGTAAATATCAAACTGACCAAACTGGCTGGGGAGTTTGGTAATGATTTCTCGATATATCAGGCGATCATTTTGGAGACGATAACTGATTAAATCAGCAATGCTAATAATTTTCAGGTGATGATTTTTGGCATATTCCATTAACTGATGTAACCGCGCCATTGAACCATCAGGGTTTTGAATTTCGCAAATTACCCCGGCTGGATACAGTCCCGCTAGTCTGGATAGGTCTACAGCGGCTTCTGTATGTCCTGCCCGTTTGAGTACGCCTCCCGGTCTAGCCCGCAGGGGGAAAATATGACCAGGACGACGTAATTCTTCCGGTTTGGTGGCTGGGTTGAGGGTGACTTGGATAGTCCGGGCGCGGTCTTCGGCGGAAATACCAGTGCTAACGCCCAAATGGGGAGCAGCATCAATACTAACGGTAAAGGCGGTTTGGTTAGTATCTGTGAGTTTGCTGACCATTAATGGTAAGTCTAATTCATCAAGGCGATCGCCTGTCATTGCCAAACAAATCAGTCCTCTGGCTTCTACAGCCATGAAGTTGATCATATCCGGGGTGGCAAATTGGGCGGCGCAAATTAAATCACCTTCATTTTCTCGATTTTCGTCATCTACGACAACAATGACACGACCTGCTTTGAGATCGGCCAAAGCGGCATCAATAGGATCAAATTTAAAGGTTTGGGTAATATTAGGCTGTGACACAGAAAATTTCCAGCTATTAACGTAAAGTTTTTTAACAATTTCTTATTTTAGATTGTAGCTTGTTTATCGGAATTAGAGCTTTTGTGAGATAACTAAGTAGGTTAGCATTGAAAATCGTCGTTATGACAAGGCAAGAGGCAAGAGGCAAGAGGCAAGGGTGAAGAGGGTTTGGGCGATTTTACTTTTCGTTACATATTTCGGTTTTTTTCCGTTCACCTACTTAAACTGTTACTTGACAATAAAATAGTTCATATATACTATTAATAGTTTAGAGCCCCGTATATACAGATTATTAAGCTATGAATTTCAATGATATAAGTAAATTACTAGGTAAACCCTACTTTCAAACGTCTAATTGTCTCATTTACAATTTAGATTGTTTAGAGGCAATGAAAATTTTACCAGATGAATCAATTAATTTAACTGTCACAAGTCCGCCGTATAATATTGGCAAGGAATATGAAAATTTATTACCATTGGACGATTATATAAATTGGTGTGAAAAATGGATAACAGAAGTTTATCGTCTGACTTTATGTGATGGAGCTTTTTGGCTAAATTTAGGTTATTTATCCATTAAAAATCGTGCTAAAGCAATTCCTATTTCCTATTTGCTTTGGGATAAAATTCCTTTTTATTTAATTCAGGAAATTGTTTGGAATTATGGTGCTGGTGTTGCTGGAAGTAAGTTCTTTTCACCTAGAAATGAAAAATTTTTGTGGTATGTGAAAAATTCAGAAGCTTATACTTTTAATCTTGACGATATTCGTGATCCTAATGTTAAATATCCCAATCAAAAAAAGAATGGTAAAATCAGGGTTAATCCTTTAGGTAAAAATCCCACTGATGTTTGGGAATTTCCGAAAGTAACTTCTGGACAAAACCGATCTTCAAAAGAAAGAACACCACACCCAGCACAGTTTCCATCTTCTGTCATTCAAAGAATAATTCAAGCATCTTCAAATCAAAATCAAATTGTCCTAGATCCATTTCTGGGTTCGGGTACTACTGCTATGGTAGCTTTAAATTTAAATCGGTTAGTAATTGGTTTTGAAATTCGTCAAGATTATTGTGATATTGCTGCTAATAGAATTGAAACTTTTTTGAAAGAACAAAGTTGTCAAGTAGAACAAATGTCTTTATTTCTATAAAGGTATTTTTGTATTTTTAAGTTAACCACCACCAAACACTATTTATTATGTTTTTACCCAGCGCAAATTTTTCAATCCCCGAATTCAATTTAAGTATATTGTGATATTTTTCCTGCGCTTTGGCTTTTTTAACAGTTTGATTATTACCTTGATAATCACTTAATTCCTGAATAATTTTGATTCCTTCCTTATTCATCTCATTCGCAATTACATCACCAACTTTACATAATAAATTAACAGGAGAATCTAAAATATATTCTCCTGTTATTGTAAAAAGTTTATGCTCATAGACTTTTTGATCTAAACCAGATGCCTGACCTGTTGCTGATTTTTGTGCATTCCAATCTTCATGGTCTATCCAACCAAATCTTAATAATGTTAAACTCTGCTGGTAGAAATTAGCTGTAATATAATAACCAGACTTTTCTTTTTTAGTAAGCTCCCCATTATTTTCATCTTTTGCTTTTTGACCATAGCTGCGATTTCCAAAAATTTTTGTGCCAAGCTGACCAGAAGTTTTTATCTCTATTGAATATCTTGTATCCTTTAGATAAACAATATCTTTTTCATCTTTACTTTGTGTTCCTCTCCATTCCTCTGGATAACGCTTTTGCAATTCTTTGGCAAAGAGTTTTTCAAAAAAATAACCCACCATAATAGCTGGTGGATCAATTTCTGCCAGGCTCAAATATGTGTCTTCCTCTCCTATTTTTGTTTGCCATAAAAGCTGCCAACTCTTTAAAGCAACCTCTCTAATAACATTTGGCTTGAGAGGATGTTCTTCTATCAGTTCTTTTGTTTTATCTGCCCATTTTTCAACTGGAATACTGGCATAAGGAAATACCATTTAGTCTAAACCTTTTAATAATTCACTGGGTGACATTCCCAAAGCCTGAGCAATACGGATAATATTTAACAAAGCAATATTTCTTTCACCACGTTCAACACCACCGATGTAGTTGCGATGTAGTCCTGACAGTTCTGCTAACTGTTCTTGGGAAAGATTTTGTGCTTTTCTGATTGTGCGAATGTATTCGCCAAACTTTTGAAGTTGAGAATTTTCAGTCACATAAAAAACATAATCTTTAGTGGTACTGATTTTCTACACACTATGAGTGTGATTATTTTTTAAAGATATTTGTGATTATAGGTACGCTAAAAGATCCGCTTTGCTATACAATGCAGCGAAAGTTCAATCAGAAGTCATCAGTAATTAGTTAGTAGCTTGACTGCTGATGATTGATAATAGATAACTAAAAGTAGATAAGGATTTAAGATCATGGGAAATTTAAGACGCGTACCAGTTGGAATTGTTGGCGCGTCAGGGTATGGCGGAGTACAGCTAGTGCGACTGCTGATGGATCATCCTCAAGTGGAAATTGTTTATTTAGGTGGTGAAAGTAGTGCAGGTAAATCCTTTGCTGACCTTTACCCACAGTTCGGTAATATAGTAAATTTGCCCATTGAAGCAGTACAACCGGATATTATTGCTAGTCGTTGTGAAGTGGTATTTCTGTCTTTACCCAATGGACTGGCTTGCCAAATTGCTCCCCAACTTATAGAAAAAGGTTGTAAGGTACTGGATCTGAGTGCTGATTATCGCTTTGGTGATTTGAAAACTTATACAGATTGGTATGGTACAGAAAGAAGCGATCGCACCATAGCCGCCACAGCAGTTTATGGTCTACCAGAATTGTACCGCGATCGCATTGCCGAATCAAATCTAATTGGCTGTCCCGGTTGCTATCCTACAGCCAGTTTACTGGCACTTTCCCCACTTTTAAAACAAGGGTTAATAGTTCCCGAAACAGCCATTATTGATGCCAAATCCGGCACATCTGGGGGCGGCAGACAAGCCAAAGTTAACCTGTTGTTAGCCGAAGCTGATAACTCTCTAGGTGCTTATAACGTCGGTAGACACCGCCACACGCCAGAAATTGAGCAAATTTGTAGTGAATTGGCAGGTCATGACGTAAAAATCCAATTTACACCCCACCTCATCCCCATGGTGCGGGGGATTTTAGCCACTGTGTACGCTACCATGCGCGATCCTGGTTTAGTCCGTGATGACCTGATTACTATCTACAGTGCCTTTTATCGTAATTCCCCTTGGGTGAAAATCTGCAATAGTGGCACTTATCCCCAAACTAAATGGGCGTGTGGCAGTAACAATTGTTATATCGGCATAGAAGTTGACCCCCGCACTGGTCGCGTTATCGTCATGTCAGCCATTGACAACCTGATAAAAGGTCAAGCCGGTCAAGCAATTCAATGTATGAACCTGATGCTAGGCTGGGATGAAACTTTGGGATTACCTAAAGTTGGGTTTTATCCTTAATTCGATAATGGGTAATGGGTAATGGGTAATGGGTAATGGGTAATGGGTAATGGGTAATGGGTAATGGGTAATGGGTAATGGGTAATGGGTAATGGGTAATGGGTAATGCTGTTTACAATCACCAATCACCAATTACCAATCACCAATTGCCTATTTTGGTCCTAAACCAACAGTACCAGCATAGACGGCGCGATCGCCTAATTCATCCTCAATTCTGAGTAAGCGATTGTATTTTGCTACCCGTTCACTGCGACACAGAGAACCGGTTTTAATTTGACCGGCGCGAGTAGCTACAGCCAAATCAGCAATTGTTGTATCTTCAGTTTCACCGGAACGATGGCTAATTACTGAACGGAAACCGTTGCGAGTGGCTAAATCAATGGTTTCCAAAGTTTCAGTTAGAGAACCGATTTGATTCAATTTAATCAAGATTGAGTTAGCGGCTTTTTCTTGGATACCTTTTTGTAAGCGGGTAGCGTTAGTTACAAATAAATCATCACCCACTAATTGTACTTTTGAGCCAATTTTCTGAGTTAGTAATTGCCAACTTTGCCAATCTTCCTCATGTAAACCATCTTCAATAGATACAATCGGATATTGGTCAACCAACTGACCTAAATAATCAATAAACTCAACAGGACTATGGGGTTTACCATCATAAACATATTGTCCATTTTTGTAAAATTCACTAGCAGCCACATCTAAAGCCAAAGCTACTTCTTCACCAGGTTTATAACCAGCTTGTTTAATCGCCGCTACCAGCAATTCTAAAGCCACTTGGTTAGATTCTAGATTAGGTGCAAAACCACCTTCATCACCCACACCTGTCAGCAAACTCTTATCATCTAACACTTTGCTAAGAGTGGCAAATACTTCCGCACCCCAACGTAATGCTTCTTTAAAAGAAGGCGCACCGATAGGAACAATCATAAACTCTTGAAAGTCTACGTTATTGGATGCGTGCGCTCCACCATTGATCACATTCATTAAGGGGACTGGCAATAAATTCGCCAAAGGTCCACCCAAATAGCGATAGAGAGGAATATCTAAAGCTACTGCACCTGCTTTGGCTGCTGCTAAAGAAATACCTAAAATGGCATTTGCGCCTAAGTTAGATTTGTTAGAAGAACCATCTGTAGCAATCATTGTCCGGTCTAACAATTCTTGGTTGAGGACATCTAACCCTAATAATTTGGGTGCTAATATCTCATTGGCGTTTTTTACCGCCGTGAGGACTCCTTTACCACCATAACGGCTTTTATCCCCATCCCGCAGTTCATGGGCTTCAAATGTGCCTGTAGAAGCACCGCTAGGAACTTGAGCTAGTCCGACTGCACCACCAGCTAAATGTACTTCCGCTTCTAGTGTAGGTCTTCCCCGTGAGTCAAGGATTTCGCGGGAGATAATGGCTTCAATAGCGGTGTCTAGGTATTTTGTCATTCGTGGTTTGTCCTTGATTTTGAGTATGTCGTCAGGGTTTAACCTTTACAGTTTACTAATAACCCAATCGCTAGTTTATGTGTTTCTGGGGGAAAATCGCCTGACATTAAAGAAGATTTCCAATCGTGACGGGTGATAATGCTCGCTGAGTATGGAAGGAAACATGGAATTTGTCAGAATCAGGATTTTTAGGATTAAAGGATGTACAGGATTATTTATTGATACTTTATTTTGTCAGAATCAGGATTTCTAGGATTAAAGAATGTACAGGATTCTTTATTGATAGTTTGCTTGTTTTGAATACATAAATTGCCATTTTTAATATTTATGTACAAAATTCTGTAAATCCTCACATCCTGGACATCCTGATTCAGACAGATATTCCTAAATTTATATATTTGAGATTATTGGTATCTCTTATCGAATCTATTGTATTAGCTGAGATTTTAATCAATTCCAGACTATTTTGTGCTTGAGTGCTGTAAATATTTCACCCAAATATAGAATCTATGACACTAGCAGGGGAAACGCATCTTATCAATAATGACCAAACTATTCGCATTAACGACCACTTATTGACAATATTCTAGTCCATCACTGTCATACTGAAAAAATCAATCAAATGATAAATAGGAATTTCTTGGTTTATACATTAAAACGGTATTTTGTCAATAAGATTTAGATGCGTTTCCCCTGGACTCAGTACATTGACAGCCTCTGCTGAAGTAAGAGAGAAGGCACGAATAGCTTTACTTGGGTTAGGATATACACAACAAGTATTAGCTGATTTTCTTGAACTATCATTACAAAAAGAGGAATTAGGGTTTCTGGTTTTATAGTGGTATATGTATTCCCCTAGTAGTGGAGGCTAAAATGGCTATCCCATTTATATTTCAAACTCTTGGATCTTTCGTTATCTTAGGTTTATACAGGCGGTTTGTATCAACACCAATGAATGAAGCTTTATACAAGCTGGAAATTGTTAATCTTAATATTCTTTTAAAAGCTTTGGACTATTACGAGTCCGAAAAGGGTAGATCAAAATCCACAGAAAACATTCGTGAATTTGCTGATGATGCTTTGTCTGGTTATAGGGGTGCGTCTGAGGTAGGTATTGGAGGTGACGGAAATTTTGCCAGTATTAAAGAGGCTGATAAAAACTTGAATAATGCCGCAAATAGTTTTAAAAAATTGCCAGAATCTCAAAAGTATCTAGATAAAGCCTACGCAAGCTTTGAGATTAAGTAATAGCCTTTATGATCGCTGCTTTTGTACATCAATTTTAAGGAGTGTAGCTATGTCAGTAACTTACGTTTCTCAGAAGATCAAGTCTAAAACTCTGGAGACAACTACAGAGGTAATGATTGAGAATGAAAAACTGGAAATTCTCACGGACAACCAATTAGGGATTCAGGAAATAAAGGTTATTAATGATGGAGAAGTCATTAATAACATTACGGACGGTGTTCAGTTATCTGATTATGAAAATAAGATTTTCGATGCAGTTATCCAGTCTGGAATTCCTGAAAATCTAATTCAATTGGCTAATTCTTTAAAGTTTCAGTCTAAGGTTAATAATGCAGATAATTCTTCTTCTATTCAGGCTATTGTGAGTACGATAGATGGAAAAAGGGTATTGGAGATTGCCCTGCTTATTGAGAATGATGAGAGTCGAAATATTGAAGTTTCATTTAATGATAGTAAATGGAATATAGTGGTTAATCAGGACGATAAAAATTTCGTCAAGTATGCTCGAATTTTAAAGCATAAATTATCGGCAACGCCAGAGAAAATATTTTCTATTAACATTGAGCAGTTATTGTTAGTTTCTGAGTTGGATAAGCCAATGACGGAAACACCCATGAAAAGTATCATCACATCGTGTATAGAGTACAAAGAGTTTCCATCTTATTTCCCAGATGATGTAGATAAAGGAAAGCTTTATAGACAGTATATAGACAGAAAAGATATGTGGCCAGTTGAACGACGTTCTTTCAAAGAAGAAGACAAAAATCCTCTTTTTTCAATACGAGACCAGACTTGTTACTCTCTTCATGGTTTTAAACAACATTTTCAATGGTATCCAGCAAGACATAATTTAGATTATGATAGGGACGATCTAAGAAGAGATTATTATAAGCTTTATGGATATTCTATGCCAGAATGGGTGAGATGTTCACGTGAAATCATTAATTATTTGTCTACTCAGAGAACCAATTTTATTAGTAAATTAGAATCTGAGAGAAATAATTTACTCAGTGTTTTTATAGACAATTTATCTCAAAGAAATTCTCGTAATCATGAATATAATATTTTCAGTATTTTGACAATAATAATGATTTTAACTCAAACTTCTTACTTCTCTCAAGAAATAAGCAGTGGAGAATTTAAATTTGTTAGAGAGTCATCTAAAACTGGGGAACTTTTCGGTGATCCAAGAGATTTTGAAATTACTTTTATTACCGAAATCAACCAAGAAAAAATGTTAGAGTATTATCGAGAGCTTTTTATAAAACTTGATGCTGTATCGGGAACTCGACTTTTTTCTTCTATTGCTGAACAAATCAGTTACTTTAAAGGCATCCTAGACAACTCTCAAAATTTATCTAGTTCAGAATTTTATCAACGCATTTATCAACAAACAATCAAATCATTTCAGAATAATCCAGAAAAAATTGAGATCATCTTAGCAGACTTCTATAAACTTACTCAAGAGCCTATTTTTGCTTCAAGCTTTACTATTTTAAATACAGCCAAAACAAGTTTTATCAACGCCATCAAACCAAAATCTTCTACAACCTTAGAAACAACTATTCAAATAAATAGTGCTTTTCCTGAAACCATTACTGGCATTTTTATCGCCAATGATGAACCCAATACAGATACCCAATTAAACATTATTGTCACAGAAAATAGCCAAAGAATTATCAACAGTCAAAATATTGCTAACTATCAAAATAAACTCTTTCAAGAGTTCTTCTCAGAAGTCGTTGATCCTGATCAAGTTTTAGACTTTATTAACACATTAAAATTGATCACTAAGCAAAGCTCTAATAATCAATACACAGGAACTTTATCCAGTAATAATGAAAGTTACCAAATCAATTATCGTCTCATCCCCACGTATCAAAATCAATATACATTGCATCTTCAATCCGCACAATTTAACTGGAGTAATGACTATCAAATTAACCTAGACGAACAAACTTTTGTTAACTTACTCAACAGGTTAGATTCAGAATTAGTAGATTTCATTCAGTCTCTTGAAAATCCAGAAACCTTACTCAAAAAAGCGATTACATTAACCCCCTATCCTGAAAGTAATTTTTATTCTGGCTACTTAACAACCCAAAATCAGAATAATAAAATTGATTACCGAATTGATATTGATCCTCAAAATCATCAAGCCAACTTTGAATTAACGACGAACAACCATACATGGAATTATCAACTCGATACCTCGAACGTTAACCACAGAAACTTAATCAAGCATATTAATCCTAGTTTTGCTCTCCAAATCGAAGGGGATGAAGCCTTAAATGCGCTGTTAAATAACGATCATATACAAGCCATTCTCATTTGTCGTCATAACCATACCTCTAAAGATGCCATTTCCATTTATTCTGAAGCATCTAATTCTTCACCTGAGCTAACCGTATTAATTTCGACTTCTAATACTGATCCATCGTTACACAATATTTTAGATGATTCACAAATTTTGCGAATCGAAAAACATTACTTGGAAAATTCTTATCACTATAAGCTGTCCTTTCCTAACTACGGTTCAAACGCGAAACAAATCAAGTTGACTCAGAAAATTACTTCATCAGGAAAAATTCAAGTGCAAACCACAGAAACCACTCCCGTTAGAATATTAGATGTTGAAGGAAATCTTCAAATTACTCATCATAGCGAGCAAGTTTCATCTGAAATCAAAGAAGTTGAGTATGAAGGCTTTGTCGAAGATGCTAATTTTACCTATCATGCTTCTGGACAATTAATTATTACCAATTTACCAGAAAGTATCATCGTTGAGCATTATGTTAAACCTCCTATTCAAAATATATTAAACGGTTTAGAAGAATCCTTTATCGCATTAAATTCTGGGGATAAAATTACATTTCTAGCTGATAATTTAGCAAAACTAACAATTAGGCTTTATTAGATAATGACTTGGTTATACTTCTCACTGGCGGCGGCTACCTTTGAATCTCTGCGAGATGTCTTTAGTAAAATTGTTACTAACAAAGACGATCGCCCTTTAGATGAATATTTAGTCGCTTGGGGATTAAGAGCTTTTACCCTGATTATTTATATCCCTTGGTTATTATTATCTCCCGAACCTATTCCTAATATTGGTAAAGATTTTTGGTGGGCTTTGTTAGCAGATGCCACTTTATCTACAGTTGGCGGCATTTTATATATGAGGGCTTTGCGCTTAGGAGACCTGTCATTAACTGTTCCCTTAATGGGTTTTTCTCCCCTATTTTTAGTGATAGCTTCTCCCTTTACTCTGGGAGAACTGCCGAATAATATCCAGATAATTGGTATTAGTTTAATTTGTTTAGGTGCTTATTTCTTGAACTTAAAATCCAAAGAAAACAACTATTTTGCCCCTTTATTATCTATAATCAATACCCAATCATCGCGGTTAATAATTATAGTAGCAGCACTCTGGGCATTAACAACATCCCTTGACAAAATAGGAGCTAAAAATTCTTCTCCTTTGGTATTTTCGGCTGCTTTGTATTTTTGTACAGCATTGATGATGTTACCGATAGTTGTGGTTTTTTCTCCCAATTGGTTTTTTCAGCTAAGAACAAATTTCTCTAAATTGGTTTTATTGGGAAGTTTGAAAGCAGTAGATATGTGGTGTCATGTAACTGCTGTAGGGTTAACCGTAGCAGCTAATTCTGTTGCAGTGAGACAAACTAGCCTATTGATGGGTGTAGGATTCGGTTATCTGATATTTAAGGAAAAAAACATCAGAACAAGGTTTTTCGGTAGTGCAATTATGGTGTTAGGAATTTGTTTATTAACTTTCTCCTAATCTGTATCTTGTGGATTTAAAGCGATCGCTCTTGTTCAAGAGGGTGATGTGCCTAGCTCACCGAAGGAATCATATTTGAACCTACATTTCCATTTCACAAATATGGATATATTATCCACAAACCAAATTTTACAGATAACCTAAAAAAATTAATTGGAATGGCTTTTGAGTATCTTTTAGAAAGTCATAAAAATGCAAACAATGGAACTACAAAAGATCCACAACCTAGTAATGATTTATTTTGTTTGAATTGTGGTAGTACCAGCGTAAATCTTCACCCAAAACAAGGTGCAAAAAAATACACGGCAGACTGTAGAACTTGTGGACATCAAACACACATAAACTATTGCTGGAATTGTTCAACAAAATTGTTTAAACATGGCTATTATTGGGACTATCATAAAACATCTGTTTGGAGTAGCTTTGATATTCATTGTCCCAATTGCGGTATGGCATTTGCAGATAAACCGTGAAATTTGCAGATGAACTGATTTTTGACATCTGACGCACCGTAGTAATTGCTGTGTTTTAAGCCACAGAAAAATCTGTAAACTGCCGATATTCAGGACGAATAAACCCTAAAATAATATCATCCTTTCCTACTCCTAATTCCAATAATTCCCCAGTTATTCCCCTTTCTGTACCATCCCATTCAATGCAGATTTTCCCATCAATAATTCGCAAATGAAACACCACTGCATGAACCCTACCTGTTTTATCCCAACCTGTATCCATTAACAAATAATTATCAGATTCTTGATCACAAATACATAAAGCCTCAATTTTTCCATGACTAGGTTTATACTTAGCGTGATTTCCAACAATACTAATTATAATTCTTCTGTATTTTTCTAACTTATCCATTGTACAATTACCTCCTGAATTGGATCGAAAATAATGTAATTAATCTGCTGTTGATCACTTAAAATATCTTGAATAGCTGGTTTAAGAAAAAAGTCTTGATAAGCAGCTTCAGGAATCGCTAAATATAATTTACGTTCTGGATTGATTCTTTTAATTAAACTAACATAAATATTATATTGTCCTAATGTTTTTTCTAATTCTGTAATTAAAGAAGGGCTATTAAAAACTTTTATTTCAATTACAATCTTTTGCTGCATCTTCTGGGCAGCAAATAATTTTTCTGCTCCTAAATCAGCATATAAACGCAAGCCTTTGTATTCTAGTATAAAGGGGTCATCGGTAATTACCCATCCATCTTTGGTTAGAGCATTTTTAACTTGATTGTGATATAAATCGTACTGTGGCATTACTAAATCAAGAATATTAACTTTAGCTTAACAAAAACCACCTTCATCACCCACACCTGTCAGCAAACCTTTATCATCTAACACTTTGCTAAGAGTGGCAAATACTTCCGCACCCCAACGTAATGCTTCTTTAAAAGAAGGCGCACCGATAGGAACAATCATAAACTCTTGAAAGTCTACGTTATTGGATGCGTGCGCTCCACCATTGATCACATTCATTAAGGGGACTGGCAATAAATTCGCCAAAGGTCCACCCAAATAGCGATAGAGAGGAATATCTAAAGCTGCTGCACCTGCTTTGGCTGCTGCTAAAGAAATACCTAAAATGGCATTTGCGCCTAAGTTAGATTTGTTAGAAGAACCATCTGTAGCAATCATTGTCCGGTCTAACAATTCTTGGTTGAGGACATCCAACCCTAATAATTTGGGTGCTAATATCTCATTGGCGTTTTTTACCGCCGTGAGGACTCCTTTACCACCATAACGGCTTTTATCCCCATCCCGCAGTTCATGGGCTTCAAATGTGCCTGTAGAAGCACCGCTAGGAACTTGAGCTAGTCCGACTGCACCACCAGCTAAATGTACTTCCGCTTCTAGTGTAGGTCTTCCCCGTGAGTCGAGGATTTCGCGGGAGACAATGGCTTCAATCGCGGTGTCTAGAAATTTAGTCATTCGTGGTTTGTCCTTGATTTTGAGTATGTCGTCAGGGTTTAACCTTTACAGTTTACTAATAACCCAATCGCTAGTTTATGTGTTTCTGGGGGAAAATCGGCTGACATTAAAGAAGATTTCCAATCGTGACGGGTGGTAATGCTCGCTGAGTATGGAAGGAAACATGGAATTTGTCTGAATCAGGATGTACAGGATTAAAGGATGTACAGGATTATTTATACTTTACTTATTTTGAATACATTAATTGCCATTTTCAATATTTATGTACACAATCCTGAAAATCCTCATAATAGTATTATTTAACCCATTTACTCGAAGTAACTCCCAAAAACTGTTCTAGTTGAGTGATACTATTAAGATGATTAATGATAGCATTAAGTTCTTGATTTTGAGCATCAACTAAACTTTTTTCAAAGTTAATAATATCCGTCATTGAAATATTACTACTTAATCTCATTCTTTCCTTAGCATTTATCACTTTTGATCCTGCTAACTTTCGTGCTTGTTGTGCTAACTCAATTTGCTTAAAAGTATCTTTGACATTACGAGTTTTATTTTTCAACTCCTCATTCAAATTATCCTGAGTTTTTGCTAAAGTGTAATTAGCATTCTGTAAGCTAATCTCACTTTTAACTACCGCATTATCTTGACTGAGATTACCAAATTCACGATTTAAGACTAAAGACGAACTCAAATTATTTGTATCTTGAGTATTAGAAGCACTATTAAACCCATAGCTCACATTTAATTTTAAATCCAATTGTTGTTGATTTTTAGCTTCTGTTATCCCAAATTTAGCATTTTCTACAGCATTAACAGCAGCAAGATAACCAGTATTATTCGCTTTAGCTAATTCTAGCATTTCTGTAAAAGCTGGTAAATTTAAACTTGTTGGAGGATCAGGTTTTTCCAGAGCAATTAGTTTTTTTGTTATGGGTAAATCTATAATTTTAGTTAATTCAGAAATTGCTTGTTCTAAACTTGATTGTGTATTCACTAAATTTACTTCTTGTTGAGCAATATCAGCTTGACGCTCAACCAAATCATTTTTAGGAATTCTCCCAAATTCAAATAATGCTTGTAATCTCTCTAAATCTTTTTTAGCATTAGCAAAAGATAATTGTTCAATTTTCAGTCTTTCTTGAGCTAATAATAAATTTCTATAACTAACTATAGTATTAGTAATTGTTTGAGAAGTAGTATTTTTGAGATTCAAAATATTAGCATTTTCTGTCAATCTGGCTCTTTGAATACTCAGAGTATTTAATCCCGTACCAAAACCCTTTAATAAAGGTTGACTAAAATTAAGATTGATGCTTTGACTCAGAGTATTTGTATCTGAGGAAGTATCTAATGAGCTAGTACGAGATAAAAGATTTTGTCCTTGCCATGTTAAACTTAAATTACCACCTGTAGGAACTTTTAAATTAAAATTAGCACCCAAAAGCGCAGTTGTATTATTATTGGTGTTATTACCAGTTTGATTATTAGTCACATTTAAAGATAGCTGTGGTGTAAATGTTGGGTTAAATTGAGATTCAGTTTCAGCTAATTGTTTTTGATCTAAAATACGTTGCAGATACGCTATTTTTAAATCTCTATTATTTTGCAAAGCTAAATAAACAGCATCAGCTAATTTTAAAGGTAATTCCTGACTAGAGTTATTTAATAGTAATTGTAAATCAGAATTAGATTTTGGTAAACTTGGTGGATTAGCTATATTTTGACATTTTCCTAAACCCGGAAACAGTAAAATCAAAAGCAAAGATGATATTGGTAATAAAAAACGATTCATAGTAAAAAAATTAAGTAGGTTGGGTTGACGCAAGGAAACCCAACATTAACATTATTCTAAACCTTGCTTATTGAGAGCGTAAAGCTTCAACAGGATCTAATTTACTAGCTCTCAGTGCAGGTAAAAAGCTAGAAATAATACCTACAATAATAGCAGAACTGAGAGAAACTAAAGGAGTTTCATAACCAAATTGATAGGGTAAATTCAAGAGAGTTACAGTTATAATTGTAATCCCTTGTACAGTAACTATTGCAATTATTCCTCCTGTCATACTAATAAAAGTTGCTTCTAGTAAAAACTGAATTAAAATATTTTTTTGTGTAGCACCAATAGCCCGTCTTAAACCAATTTCGGAAGTACGTTCCACAACTGATGCTATAGTAATATTAGCAATTCCCACACCCCCCACAAATAAAGCAATACTCCCGATAACCAAGAGGATAATAGTTACACCATTTAAGACTTTTTCTAAACTTTTCACCTGTTCAACATTGCTAGAAGCGTAAATATCTACATTAGGGAATCTTTTCCTTAAAATGCTAGTTGCTTGATTTTGGAGTTGTTCTATATTTTCTGGATTCTTAGGAGTAATGGTAATTTTATCAAAAAAAGGACTTGTCAACTTAAGTTAGAAATGGCTTATCTGTTTGCTTCCACACCCGCCCAGAAATGAATTTCCGGGCTAATAACCAAAGTAAACTAAAGTTTACTAAAGAGTTTTATGTTTATTTAGTCATCTTCAGATGACTTTTGCTATTAGACTGGGAATTCATTCCCAGGCGGGCTATGGGTTTGACTACAATATTATATTATTACTGCATTTTTATGACAACATGATCTCCCTCATTTAAAGGATTTTCTAAAGTGGGAATTAATATTTCATCTCCTGGTTTTAACCCTGATTTAATTTCAATATTATCTAATCCTTGTAAACCAGGTTTAATTATTCTTTTAAAAGCCTTAGATTGTTGATCTTTTATCCAAACAAATGTTTCTGATTCATTTTATTGAATAGCTTCACTAGGAATAACTGTCACATGATCACGTTGAGCGATAATTAAAGCAACTGTCACTGGAGTTCCCGGAACAATATTTTTATTCATTTGATCTAAACCCACAATTGCTGTAATTTTGACATTATCTACACCTTGATTATTATTTTGGGTATCTCCAGCTAATAAAGATATTTGTTGAACCTTACCAGTTAATTTCTGTGATTGAAAACCAATAATACTAATTTCCGCTTTTTGTCTAATTTTAACCTTAGTTGCGTCTAAAGGAGATAACTTTAATTCCACAATTTGTTGAGTAGGATCACCAATAACTAAAACATCTCCTTTCGGTTCAATTACATCACCTAATTTTGCTTGTAAATTGAGAATTACACCATCAATAGGAGAAGTAATTACTGTTTTTCTTAATTCTTCAGCAATTTTTTGACGTTGTATTTTGAGTTTATCTATTTCTCTCATAATTTGATTTAGTGCTAATTTAGCTTGGTTTAATTCTTGTACAGTTTGGTCAATTTTAGATTTAGCTTCTTTCAATTTTTGCTGGGGTTCAGATTTGTTATTTCTCACATCTTGCCAAAAACTTTGTAATTCTAATTTCTGTTGTTGTAAATCTAAATCACTCAAAGATAATTCATCTTTAGCATTACTTAAATCTGTTTCAGCTTGAATAACTTTCTTTTCTTGCTCTTTTAATTCAGTTTCCGAAATAAACCCCTTAGCGAAAAGTTGTTTATTTTCTTGTAATTTAATCTTTGCTTCTTTTAAATCGGTTATTTTAACAGTTAATGCTTGTTTTTTTCTGGTAACTTCTAATTTACGCTTTTGAATTTCCCTTATTTTCTCATCTTTTTCCCTGTTAATATCATTTCTATAGGTACTTTGAATATTTCTGTATTCTTGCTGAGTTTCTAATAATTTACTTTCTGCTTTTTTTAAAGATGACTGTTTATCAAGCAGTTGTAAATTTTTATCTTTTAAATCAGATGCAAATTCTTGTAATTTAATTTGTGTTTCTGTATCTCGCAAACGGATTAAAATTTGATCTTTCTTAACTTTGTCGCCAATTTTGACTAAAACTTGTTCTACTGTTCCTGTGATTGGAGATTTAATATTTCTTTGATTATCTAATTTTAATATACCACTTTCACCAGTAATTTTATCTTCTACTTTGTCTTGAGTTAGCTTTGGCTTAACATATCAAAAAATTAGTCAAACCGAAAAAAGCCACACCAACTTTAATGAAGCTATCCGACTATTCAACAAAATAGAAGCACCCAAGCAAGTTGAGAAAGTGGAAAAAGCATGAAATACAGTCTTGCTTTATTCCTACGTCACTGTCGCCCTTAGTTGAACTATAAGCAGCAATTAATTTGGGGCTATTTTGTGCTTGAGTTGTGTGAATATTCCACCCAAATATAGAAAATATGACGGTGGTGGTCATTAGTA